>LSZA01000039.1 GCA_001637315.1 Phormidium willei BDU 130791
AACAATTCTTCAATTCCTCCTTCTCGATAGGAGCCTAACCAACGATGGACAATTGTTTCATCACGGGCTGCCAAGACCGCTAGATGCCTAATACTATCTACAGCATTTATTTTTAACAGATATAGGGCTTGCACTTTGGCATAAGTTAGAGGTGTTTTTTGCTTTTTCATTAGTTCACGAAGTTCCTCAGCAGACTCGAGAACCTCTACTTTTGACACCCCTGACATAATTACCTCACTATTTTTTGAGATTTAACTCTCCCCTTCCATGGATAGCACACTTTTTGAAAAATGGTATTAAAACCCGTTTCGACGGTAGCAGCACCCATGACAAGGGATAGCAAGCTAGGAGCCGTGTGAGGTGAAAGTCTCATGCACGGTTCTGAATGGGAGGGGGTAGTCGTGAGACTACTCTCGACCCCTAATCAACTCGGTCTCTCAATTGGCTGGTTCTCTTTACTCGATTCAATTAGAGTTGTTCTGGGTCGATTCCCAATTCCTCTAACTTAGCCCTCAGTTTGACATTGATTTGATGCTCACGCTCCGCCCGCAGACGTTCACGTTCCGCCGCTTCTTCCGGTGTGGGAACCAGAGTTCCCTCAGGAGTAAAAAAGCGCAAACGCTCCTCATGCACCCCTAAATATAACCCCAACTGCTGACTCCACAGCCATCCCGACTCATTCGCTTCCAAAGGATGATACAGACCATCGAGTAAATGAAACCCCTGAAACTCCAAACTCTGAGGGTCGAACCAAAAATAATCGGGGGTTCTAAAAATATCCTGATAAATCTGTTTCTTGAGTCCGCGATCGCCCTTTGCGGTGCTGTCCGATAAAAGTTCAATAATCAAATTGGGATATTTCCCATTCTCCTCCCAAACCACCCAACTGCGGCGAGGCTGGTTGGACGTATCACGCACCACAAAAAAATCCGGACCTCGGAACAATTCCGATTTCAACTGACGGGGACTATAGTACACCGTGAGATTCCCCGCACAGAAATAATCCTGACGGTCTCTCCAAACCCAGTTAAGACAACTCATCAGAAGCAGGAGTTGTTGAAGATGTAGAGAACTTTCCAAGGGAGGCTCGTCACTGGGGAGGTCACTGGGAGGAAACACAATTTCCTCAGCCGAAACGGTATCAGTAGCCGTCTGCGACAAATCAGAAACAGAAGCAGACATGACAGTGAGGGAAAAATGAACTGAGTTGAGTCTAACATAGCCCCCTCCAGAGGCTGCCAACCCCGTCCCTCCCAGGTGAGTGGAGATAGCCCTAACTCACCCGAGAGTGACCCGAACCTTAGCCCAGTAACTCCGTAGCCCGTTTGGCCAAATTCTCCGAGGTAATGCCGTTAATCGCCATCACCGCCGCCGCACTGGCTGCCGTTTCACCCCGTTTCCAGGCAAACACATCCCGAGGGCTATGACTGCGTAACATCACCGGTTCCAACATGGCACTAGACCCCCCTGTGACCGCCAACAGGGCATCCCCGTCAAACATTTGGGCAAAAGTGGCATCATCCACAAAACCGCCATCCTTCTGACTCGACATCTCCCAAGCCACATCGGAGGAACGATAGAGACGGCGGGGACTGACCACCGCCACAACTTTGCTGCCAATGCCTTGCGCTTGCAACTGTTGGGCCGCCTCAACCACGGGCAACAAGACCATATCCCCCAACACCGCAAAGACCACGGTTTTCTCGCCGGGAGTTTCTTGCAAGACTACCGCCCCATCCTGCAACGCCTGCCGGGTTTGGGCGAAGGTGGTGCGAATCGGGAGGGGGGACTTACTCGCGGTAATGGTGATCCCTTTATTCTTCTGTCCCACGGCCCACTCATAACAGGCTTGAATACTATTGGCATCCACCGGGAAGAGGGGGAACACGTTGCCATTACGCATCATGGCGGCAAAATAGTTTTCAATCTCAGGCCGTTGGTGGGTCCAGCCATTGCGTCCCTGTTCCAAGGCCCCCGCCGTAAACAGGGTAATCGTGGCTGGGGTGGGACGGCGCAATTCTGCCATGGCTTGGGTCACGGTTTGCCAAATGGGGAGACCGTTGACGACAAAGGACTCATAGGAACACCACAGGGTCCGTCCGCCAAATAGGGCTTGTCCGGCGGCTAAGCCAGCACAAGCATCTTCGCTGAGGGGTTCATAGACTTGACCCCCCGGTTTTTGAAAATAGGTGTCGTCGGGGGTCGGGTGAATGATGTTGAGGGCAATGTTGATATTGTTAATGCCCGAGGCGGCATTTCCGTCGGCGTTGGTGACGACGAAGTCGGGGTCCTGTTTACCCACATAGCCGACGAGTTCTCCCATGGCGGTGGTGGCCACCTGTTTATCGCCGCCGACGGGAAACTCATTCAGGGGCAGGGTTCCTAAATCCGGTACGTCCCGTTCAAACTCGGTGACGACGGTTTTGGAGGCGGGACCCCCAGCGGCCCGTTCGTAGTTGGTCCGCACTAATTGCCAGGCTTCGGGGGTGAGGGCGCGGGCTTGCAGGGCGTTGGCGATATAGTCTTTTTCGACGGTATCTCCGGGATAGAGGTTATGGGATTTTGCACCGCGTTTGTGAACGCCGGCCCCTTTGAGTTGTTTGACAATCAACACCGTTAGGGTTCCGTTGAGGGCAGATTGGGCGGCTTTGTGGACGGCTTGCAGGAGGGCTTGGGTGAACTCGAGGCGTTTTTCTAGGGAGAATTGGGTGCTGTCGACGTAATCGCCGGGCTGGTTGGCGTCGTCGTAGTCTTTGGCGTCGATGAGGATAATCTCTTGGAAGCCGTTTCCAGACCAATAGTCCCGCATTTCGCTGTTGGTTTTCGTCGAGACCATGCTGTGGTGTTCTTGGCTATAGCCGTTCCACACCAAAATGGGTAGGAAGTTGGTGACGTTGGGGTAGGAGGTGTTGAAGTGACCGAAGCTACTCATGACGTAGGGTTCGCCGATACCGCCGTCGCCGATGGTGACGGGGAAGAGAACGCCGGGGTTGAGTTTGGCCCCGGCCATGGCGAAGTGTTGCCCTTGGCCCAGGGGTCCGGCGGGGTTGAGGAGGCCGGGAATTTGTCCGGAGAGGTGACCGAGGAGGCCGTGGGTTTCTCGGAAGCGATCGCGCAATTGTTGGACGGTGCTGATGCCCATGTCTTCGAGGGAGCGATCGAGGAAGACGTTACTGTAAAAGCCGGGGGCGTGGTGTCCCACTTCGGTAATGATGTTTTTGTAGCCCAACATGACCAGGGCCGCGATCGCATCGGAAATGCTGGCAAAGCCACCAGGATGACCCGAGGCTTTACTGGAGGTCACTTGTAGGGTTAAATAGCGCAGGGCATCGGCGGCGAGCAGGGTTTGATAAACGGCGGCTTGGTCGCTGAGGTCAGCAATGGCTGTTGCACCTTCGGCAATGGCAGGCTGGCTGCCGTAGGTCTCCCAACCGGGGAGATTGTCAGCAAAAAAATGAATACCTTGACAAAAATCAGGAGCTGTGCTAGGAGCGGACGGGGTAGCTGCGGTCATAAGGAAATGCTTATTTATAAAACTTGGCAATCTTAAAGGACATTTTAGCGGCTTTTGTAACTTTAACAACCATTTTGTTGTTCAACTACGGGCAAGAGATTCTAATCTGAGAGATTAAAAATTCCGTGGATTAAGACAATTCCCAAGGCCGACAACACCACGCTCATGACGAGAATCCACCATTTTTGCGGCTGATAGGTGTTGAGTTCGATCGCCTGGCGGATGTCAAAATAATTCTTAGTGGCGATCGCCACCATCAGCAATCCTAATAAACAAGCCATCAACCCCAGCAACCAACTTTGACGTATCCCCAGCATCCCCTCGGGGAGAATCTCATCAATGCGGGCCAGGACAATTCCCAATCCCATCAACCCCAAAGCCGTTCGCATCCAAGCCAGATAGGTGCGTTCGTTGGCGAGGTGATCTCGAGTTCGTGAGGCGGACTTGGGGGAGGGGGATTTGGGATCTGAGGTCATTGGTGAAGCCACTCCAGCAGAACAGCACGACATTGTAGACAGGTCAGTTCCGCTAATAATGTCGCGATCCCCGCTTCAGTGCAAGGATAGGTTAGCAGGCCCGGGGAACGAGTTTCCGGCTGAACGTCAATCTCAGCCACAAAGCCAAACAACCTTTGATTGGAAAACGAGCTATTCACGGGCCAACCCGGGTCATTGAGAGGGGTTAAGTCTAGGATTTGCTCAGGAGTGAGGCCCAATTCCCGCCTGAGAATCCCCTGAGCCGCTGTTTTGGGAGTCGTGTTGGGGGGGATACGCCCGCCGGGAAAGTCGAGGCTGACTTGGGCGATACCGGGGCGATAACTCGGGGGAGGAAGCAGAAACCGACCTTGGGCTTGGGTGACAATGATGGCGGAGTCGGCTTTTTCAACTCGCCAGTAGTCTAGGAGGCGATCGCGATCGTCTCGCAACCGTTCACCAATGAGAGTGAACCAAGGCGATCGCATCTGCAAGAGTTGTTCAAGGGTTGTCCAAGATTTTGCCACAGCCACACCTCCTCAGTTCTCCATCGCCACCCTAGACAAACACAAACAGCGTCACCAGAATTTGCAAACTCAACAATAAGGGCCAATAGATGAGTTTGGGCAAAATATTGTTGTTATATTGCAACAGCGCATTTTCCGAGCCTTTGGCGACCATGATGGCATTAAAGACAACCACCAAAATCATGACGTACAGCACAAAGTAGAAGTACTCAATATAGATAATACCCCCAGTTGCCAACTGACTGCGAAGATTGATTTGGTCTAAAATCAGGATAAAGGAAAAGCCTCCCGACGCGCCAATGACCCCCGAAGCACTAAAGCCCAATTGATTGTCGTCCGTCTTGTAGCGAACTAGATATTGAACCCCAAACAACAAGCCTGACACCACAATAACGCGCATCATTTTAGTGATGATAACCGTCAAGAGGTCTCGCTCTAACTCAACTTCAAAATAGAGTTCTGGGAAATTTTTGACTTGAGTTTCTCCCATAAAGCCAAAATTGGAGTTATAGCTATTGAAACGATAGCGGAAAAAACTCTCTTTAATGTTCCAACCGGGGAGAACCATATTTTCTTCAACTTCCAGTCCCGGAAGGGAGAGGGGAACCATCAAGTCATAGGCTCCTAAATCGGGCGTTAAAATCACATTTGAAGCAAAATCTTGATGCCAAATGCGTAACCAACCCTGTTGATTATCGAAGGGGAATTTGCTATAATCAAATGTTTGGCGCAAAGTTGCCTGAAAATACCAACCAATTAACTCCCCATTGGGTAAGTCTTGGCGATAGGCTTCTTCGTGACTAAAGGCGATCGCCTCGGGCAAAACAAAGCCCCGTGAAATTCCTTCATGAATCTCATTATCATAGCGTTGCCAAATATATCCCGTCACGAAGAAATCATTGGCATTTTTGAATTCCATCGACTGAAGAAAGACCCCAGTCGGCAAAAAGATCGGCTCAGATAGTCCATGTTCAATGTTAGTTTGACGTTGACGCTCTAAAAATTGCTGGAGACTCGTTTCAGTGACCAAAGGAGGCGTTGTATCCTGAATCACCGCAACTTGCTGCATCTCCAACAGCCAGATAGCGAGAAGTCCCAAGGCTAACACGCCCGACACCGACATCGAGAGGAGCCACAGTTGTGATATGCGATCGCGATGGGGAGGTAACGCCACCACCAAAGCTAAAACAACCCCTAATGTTAACAGGACGCTGAACAGCACCAATTTGTTGGTTAAACTGACCGTATCACCGAAGATATCATCTCGAAACAAAACGACCCCAACCGACCAGTTTGTGGCTGGAATCGATTGATAAATCATCCAAGAGGGCGCCCCGCCACCCCGTTCTCCGATTCCTGATTCTCCGGCCATCATTTGGCGGGCGATCGCCTCAAGCTCCGAGTCATTAAACTCTTGCGCCAAATCAATAATTGACTTTTTTTGTTGAACAAAACTGGTGATTGGGTGGTAAATCAACTGACCCGAGGAGGTAATCACAATCGGATAGCCGGTTGTTCCTAAATCAAAGGCTTGGAAAAGCCGGCTTAACTGATTGAGATCATAGTTGGCATAAACAATTCCACTCGGATCAGGAGCATTGTCATTCGGGAGCGTAAAGGGAACACTATACTCAACAACAATTGAGTTGATAATTGTGCTCAACGCTGGCTCACTCCATTGCGCTCCCTCCAATAGAGGCTCACGATAAGAGTCCGTCTCGATGTAGTTGACAAACTCCTCCGTATTAAACCGCTCAAACCGCTCAACCCCATCCGTCAGGAGCCGTTTAAAGTTAGGA
Organism: Phormidium willei BDU 130791; assembly: GCA_001637315.1. Lineage (GTDB taxonomy): Bacteria > Cyanobacteriota > Cyanobacteriia > Cyanobacteriales > Geitlerinemataceae > Sodalinema > Sodalinema willei. The sequence goes on from LSZA01000039.1 coordinate 6,314, forward strand.
TGAAATAACTCGCGATCCTCACTAAACGCATAGGGTTCATAGGCCACCGCCGTCGCTGAGAAGCTGGGGTTGGCCCGGAGGGTTTCCTCCAGACGAGCTTCGACTTCTGCGTTGTCTAAAGACCCTGAACTGAGATCCTCAGCCAGAGTTTCAACCGTTGTTTCAAGATGCTCAAGTTCTGCATTGAGTTCAACAACTGCCTCATCAAGTTCATTTTGGGCTGAATTAAGAGCCGTTCGAATGGTTCCATAGCGTTCTCGCCAATAGGAGACAGCCGTGATTCCAGCGCCCAAAAAACTGGTTAAGCTCAGTATGAAACACACCCGAACCAACCAGTCCACTTTAGTCGTCGGAGGCTTGCTCAGACGAGTCCAAATTCTGATGATCATGAGTTAAAACCGGGCCAACATCTCCCGGAGGACACAGCGGAACAGATTCACGCAAGTCTGGGACAGGGACAAGGCGAGATCGGGACAAGGTGAGATCGGGACGAGGCGAGATCGGGACAAGGCGAACGGGGAGATCCCAGCCACAGGCTCAACAACACCCGGCTGAGATCGACAATCCCCTAATACCCTCAACACAAACCCGTCCTAGAGACGGTCACAGAGCCATCACGTGGCTCGTGGAGAAATCGGTTCCCCCGGAGGTGCTTTGAGATTTTGCAACTTGGGATCATTAATCTCAGGCGGTGGGGGAGCCGTCACATGAGCTTTCCCCGAAGAACTCGACGAGCGTGGCGGTTGAGAGGTAATCGGAGCCGGAGCCGGGACTAAATCATCACCAAAATCTCCCGCAAAGGCTTCATTTCCAAACCCGTCATTTCCAAGGCCGTCATTTCCAAGGCCGTCATTTCCAAAAGCCTCATCGTAACGAGATCCAGCCGGCTCCGCCGTCATCGGAGAGCGACGAGCGGGTTGAGGTGGAACTGGGTAGTTGGAGCGAGGGGGAGGTGGCGGTGGTAGAGGACGGCTTTGGCCGAGGTCTTGCGCCAGTTGAGAGAACTGACTGGTGACTTCCTCTTGAGCTTGACCTTGCTCTTTCTGAGCTTCTTCGAGGACTGCTGTAATCGCCGAGACATCCTCTTGAATCAGATGTTCAACGCGATCGGCAAAGCTACGATAGGCCGCACTATGAGACGAAGACTCATGATAGGGGCCACTGAGTTGGAAGTATTGCCAACCTTCAGTTTTGACCAATTCAGCGGTTTTACGATATTGAGTCCAGCGCTCACCATAGTGGAAAAATTCTTCAATCGAAGCGCTAATGGCGACCACCTGAGCCAAACTGAAGGTTCCCCAGAAGATGACATCTTTAGCTGGACCATCGCGAACATTGAGACTCACCATCGCCGGGATGACAACCCCACCAATGATGGTGATCAAACGTAGCCGAAAGTGCTTCTTCTGCGACTCCCCAGCTTTTTTCTCTAACCACATCAGTTGGTCAAGCCAGCGAGATTTGAGGAATTCCTTTTGCAGATCAGAAATGTCGAGTCGGTCGATGAGACTCCCGAACTGCTCCTTAAGATAGTCGCTATAGGTTTTCTTTTTCTTGGCCATCGCTGTTGTCTGGAGACGACACAACCCCGGACCTATGTGGATCGTTCTTTCCCAGGGGTAGATGCACCGAGGAGAGGGGAGATAACACCAGGAGCTTTGGGTTGCCGACTCAAGGAAGGGGACGAGTTAACGAGAATGGGGCATCCCGGCTGTTCAGTCAAGGTGAACTCGATGTCAAACCATCATGGGTTGGATAGTACGTTGTGCAACGCACGAAGCATGACGATAGACGGATGCGCCCTTAGAGAAGTATATGGGAATTTTTGCCCGCTCAACAGGCAAATCCGTAAAATTATGGAGATCTTAACATCCTGTTGGCGTGGGGGTTGGCTTGCAGGGCTATGGGGGACTATGAGAGACTCACACAGCACCACTGGAACTTGACCGCTGCTGGGGCGACGTTTCCTGGCCGACCCCGCCGCTTTACCACCCCGCCGCCTTAACATAGAGGGGTTGAATCGTCTGAATTTTCTGAGCGATTCTATTGTTGTTATGTCGTCGTTATGTCGTTGTGATGTCTGAGAACGAACACCAATTAAGCCTTTTCGGGGACAGTCCCGCTGAGGCTCCGGCCACGGTATCCAAGGAACACATTCCGACGGATGGGACGCTGGCGATCGCCCCAGGAACCTATGATAACCTCGCGCAACTCAATGACCATTGTCAACGCTGCCAACGCTGCGGCCTAGCGGCGACTCGCACTCAGGCGGTGGTCTCTCGGGGCAATCCCCAAGCGCCGATTGTCATTATCGGCGAAGGACCGGGACAACAGGAGGATGAGCGGGGATTGCCGTTTGTGGGGCGATCGGGAGAATTACTCGAAAATATCTTGGCTTCTGTTAATTTCGATACAGACAAAGATGTTTATATCTGCAATGTCGTTAAATGTCGTCCGCCAGGAAATCGCAACCCTAATCCCAAGGAAATTGAAGCCTGTAAACCCTATCTTCTCGAACAAATCCGTTTGGTGAATCCTAAAGTCATCCTCATGACTGGGGCCGTCGCCGTTAAAACCTTGTTACAGGAAAAGCGAGGCATCACTAAAATTCGCGGTCAGTGGTTTGAATGGGAAAATCGCCTTTGTATGCCTATTTTTCATCCAGCCTATTTGTTACGCAACCCGTCCCGAGAGAAGGGAAAACCTAAATGGTTAACTTGGCAAGATATGCAGGTCGTACGAGCGAAGGTTGAAGAGTTAGGCGCTCTGTAATCCTTATCTGGCAAGGGGTGTCGAGATGAGTGACAAAACATGATGAACCAGAATTAACGAGGGGCAACCTCGGTATTAACCGCTTCAATCATGTTCGTTTCGGCAGAACCTAATGCGGAGCGAGAGTTCGATATCGGCAGAACCATCGCTAACATAGAGAGAATTAAAATTGTCCAAGCTCCATATAGTAGCGCGGTCTCACGAGTTGTTTTTTGAGAAGTCGGTAACGTCATAGTATTGGCGGCTTTAAGATAATGACAGGTCATGCGATCGCCGTGGCTGATGCAGGAAGGTTTCATAACTCGGGATTTAGAAGAAGAGGGGGACGTTGGCTATTGGGAGGGTTCGAGTTGAACCTGACCCGTTTGGCTCGATGATTTAATTATCTGTGATCGGTTAGCCTATGTCTAAGACATAAGTCGCTTCAATGGGTGAGATATCTTAGGGTATGGCGCGATCGCAACCCCGGTTCGAAGCGATCGCGATCACAAGTCAGCGCTCAAACCTAAGCGGGTCAAAGGTCTAGGGGATTTACCGGCCCTCCCTACCCGGCCATGCTATAACTGAAAACGCTCTATTTCGGGGGAACATCGATCATGAACCTGTGGCTGAACTCGTCCAAATCGCGCCCTTTTACGCGCTGGTGTCGACAATCTTGGGTGTTACTGCTAATTGTGATCTTGGGGATGGGGATCATGGCCCCAGTGGCGATCGCCCAAGAGAATACGGTTAATTATACGCTGACTGACCTGCGCGATCGCGATTTTCATGACGCCGACCTCGAAGGGGCCGCCTTAGCTGGAGCTAACATGAAGGGGGCTAACTTCGAGAACGCCAATTTGCGGGGAACGATCCTCACCAAAGGTAGTTTTTTTGAGGCCAACCTCGAAGGGGTAGATTTAACCGACTCCTTTGCCGATCGCGTCGTCTTTGATCGGGCCAATCTCCGCAACGCCATCTTTACCGATGCGATCGCCAGTAGCAGCACCTTTAACGAGGCTGCGATCGAAGGCTGTGACTTTTCCGGGACGATTTTAGACCGCTATCAAGTCGTTAAACTCTGCGATCGCGCCAGAGGAACCAACCCCATTACCGGGGTTTCCACCCGAGTGAGTCTCGGCTGTCGTTGAGATAGCGATTATTGAGAAAAGCCAGTCTAGCTTTAAACGGCTCCAAGAATACTCGCTAGCAGGGCTTTCTGGACGTGCATCCGATTTTCCGCCTGATCCCAAACCCGAGAATGAGGTCCTTCGATGGCTTCATCGGTAATTTCCTCCCCTCGGTGAGCCGGGAGACAATGGAGGAGAATCACCTGAGAATCCGCATGAGCGATGAGGTCATCATTGACCTGATAGGGTTGAAAAACGGGGATGCGATCGCGAGCTTCAGCCTCTTGTCCCATACTGGCCCAAACATCAGTATAAATGGCTTGAACCCCTCGAACAGCGGCGATGGGGTCATTGAGGAGTTCAACCTGGGCGCGATCGCCAGCTAAATGACGAGCCTTCTCCACCACCTGCAAATGAGGCTCAAACCCAGGTGGTGTAGCCACTCGCACATTCACCCCGAGCAGAGCGCAACAGAGCATCAAGGAATGAGCGACATTATTACCATCACCGACATAGGTCACCGTTGTACCGCGAATGTCGCCAAAACACTCCCGTAGCGTCAACAAATCTGCCAAGGCCTGACATGGGTGAGCGAGATCCGTCAGAGCATTAACCACCGGAATCTTGGCATAATGAGCAAAGGCGTCCAAATCCGCCTGAGCAAAGGTGCGAATGGCTACTACATCCAAATAGCGATCTAACACTCGCGCCGTATCCGCTAACGGTTCCCCACGGCCGACCTGAGTTACCTTAGGATTGAGATCAATCACCTGACCTCCCAACTGGTACATCGCCACCGAAAAACTAACGCGAGTTCGGGTAGATGCCTTATAAAACAGGAGTCCCAGGACTTTCTGACAAGTGGGGGTTAGCTCTCGGGTTTTCAGTGCCTGTGCCAGTTCTAACAGCCCCTCAACCTCAGCCGCACTCAGGTCTGTTAGACTCAAAAAATCACGTCCGTTCAATCCACTCATCCTTGAGTTGGTTGTCATGGCTAACTCTCCTACAACACGGCCCGATTCCCAGGTTTATAGACTATACCATACCCCTCCCGCTGCCAGAGTCCACGTTTAACAGTAACCCCAGCCCTGTTTCCCATTCGCTGTTCCCCATTCCCGGTTCCCTGTAACGAAGTTCCCTCTCTTGATGATTCCACTTCCTGGCTATCACATCACCGAAGCGATCGCCGTTGAATCGAGTCCCACTGTGGACTGTGATTCCAACCGCTATCGACGAACCCGTCCCAAGAACCATGTCTATCGGGGCTATCGTGAGAGCGATGGCCAGCCGGTCATCATCAAAACGCCCAGTCGAGAGTATCCTCAACTCAGCGAGATTGCGCGTCTGCGTCACGAATACGACATTGCGGCCTCCCTCGATAGTCCCTATCTGATGGGGGCGATCGAACTCACTCAAACGCCGCGTTTAGCCGCCATTTACCGGGACATCGGCGGGATTTCCCTCGATCGCCTTTTCGGCAACGATCACCCAGTCCCCGATTCCCCAGCGGCTGTCCTCAACCAGCTTGCGATCGCCATTCAACTGGCCAAAGCTCTACTGCATCTCCATCAGGCGAAACTGGTTCACAAAGACATCAAACCGTCCAACATTGTCTATAACCCTGATAGCCAGCAACTTCAACTGATCGACTTTGGGATCACCTCTCGCCTCTACCAAGAGACCTCCACCAATGTCAGGTGTCAGCCCTTTAACAGTCTCGAAGGAACCCTCGCCTATCTCTCCCCAGAACAAACCGGGCGCATGAATCGCCGGCTTGACTACAAAAGCGACTTCTACTCCCTCGGCGTCACCCTCTACGAACTTTTAACAGGACGGGTTCCCTTTCTCAGTCATGATGCCCTAGAGCTGGTTCACTGTCATATTGCCAAAGTTCCCCAACCGCCTCAACTGATCAATCCTGACCTTCCTCTACCCTTGTCTGACGTGGTCATGAAGCTGCTTTCTAAAAGCGCCGAAGATCGCTATCAAAGTGCCTTTGGTCTCCTTAAAGACTTAGAACATTGCCAAGTACAACTTGAGCAAAAACAGACCATTTCTCCATTCCCCTTAGCTCGATTTGATCGCTCAGCAGACCTGCAAATTCCCGCGAAACTCTACGGACGGGAATCAGAAGTGGCTCGGTTAATGGAAGCCGGGGAACGGGTCATGTCTGGAGCCGGAGCAGAACTGTTGTTAGTGTCCGGCTATTCTGGAGTCGGGAAATCGGTATTAGTTCAAGAAATTCATCGTCCTGTCGCTCAGTATCGCGGCTATTTTGCCGCCGGTAAGTTTGAACAGTTAAAAGGGAATCTTCCCTATTTTGGCTTTCGTCAAGCCATCCTCGATATTTTAGAACAATTACTGGCTGAAAATCAGCAACGGCTCAATGCCGTGAAAACCTGTCTAACCAAGGCTTTAGCTGAGCCAATTCGGGCCACATCTGGGTTGGGAACCGCTGAGGCGATCGCAACGCGAACCGCCACTGGGACTTTAGAGGAAACAGCGGGGAGAACATCTGATGTCGCGGTCTTACCGCGAGGGTCACGTCCTCCGGTGAACGCCCCTCATGTCGTGACAGAGAGCCATCAACCCCCCCCTGCGATCGCGGCGACGGTCGCCACCCTTGACTATCAGACCTTAGCCTTGCATCTGTTGCCGGAATTGGCCGACATTTTAGAGACTCCCCAGGTCTCTGAACGTCCAGAACTTCCCTGGCCGGGCGAGATTCCGGCGAGGATTCAACATGAGCTGTTTTGCCGGATTTTTGAGGCGATCGCCCGGCCCGGTCATCCGTTAGTATTATTTCTCGATGATTTGCAATGGGCTGATACCGCGTCGATTAAGCTGTTGGCAGATTTGTTGCTGCGCTCAGGAAGCCAACGGGGTAAACCTCTGTTACTGGTGGGGGCTTATCGAGACAATGAAGTCAATGCCAATCATCCCTTACTATTAACCCTCGAAGAATTGCAACGAGAGGGGATTCGTCCAGAACAGTTAAAGCTCAAAGGCTTGAATTTTGCCTGTGTTCAATCCCTGATTGCCGATAGTTTAGCGCTGCCGGAGTCGGAGGTGCATCCTTTGGCTGATTTAATGTGGCGTAAAACCGATGGAAATCCCTTTTTCTTGACCCAGTTATTGCTGTCGTTGGCCCGAGATGAATTATTGTTTTTCGACGGGTCTGAGGGGCGTTGGCGTTGGGACAGCGATCGCCTAGCCTCCGTCGAAATTTGTGAGAATGTCATTGATTTGACGGTGCGCAAGCTGCAAACCTTGCCCCAAGACACCCAAAACTTACTCATGTTAGCCGCCTGCATTGGCAATCGCTTTGATTTGAGAGTCTTGTCAGTGGTGAATGAGCGATCGCCCCGTCGCACGGCGGCCGATTTATGGGAGGCGATCGCCCAGGGACTGATCATCCCCCTCAATGAAACCTATAAAATTCCCTTGACCTTAGATGCATCCACCGAGAACGAAGCCGAGGATGCCGAAATTGCCAAACTGCCGATTCGCTATACCTTTGGGCACGATCGCGTCCAACAGGCGGCCCTAGCTCTCATTAGTCCCGAGATTCGCCAAGATGTGCGAGTACAAATCGGCAAACTCCTCTTCGCCAGTACGCCCCCCGAAGATCTCGAAGACAGCATTTTTGAGATTGTTAATCAGTTTAATGCCGGGGCAGCCTTAATGGTTCATCCTCAAGAACGGCAACAGTTGGCTCAGTTAAACTTGATGGCGGCCCGCAAAGCGAAGGCGGCCAGTGCTTGGGAGACCGCCAGCGATTATTTAGATGTGGGCCGGATTGCTCTCGGGGATGAGGGCTGGCAACGAGATTATGATCTGACGATGGCGGTCTATCTGGCCGCCTTAGAGGTGGAAGTCGCCTTGGTACAAGGCCAACAACCGAGATTTAACCGGATTCCGCGCTATCGCAGTGAGGTGTTGTTGGCGACCGTGTTGCGGGAGGCGCAAACGGATTGGGAAATGGCCCAGGCCCATTTTCAACAACTGCGCTTCTATGGGGTCTTGCAAGACCGCGATCGCGCCCTAGAAATGGCTCAAGCGCTGTTTGAGCGGTTGGAGGTTTCTTTTGCCCCGGAAGCGGCTGAGGTAGGGGAAATGCCCCTGCTAGAGTCCGTCTCGGGAACCGTTGAGGCGCGATCCCCTCAGCTTGAGTTGGCGCGGCGAGGTCTCGAGGTTCTGGCGGAGTTGGCGTCCTTGACGGATGCGGCACTTCTGGAGCGGGCGATCGCCACTCAGCTGCATTGGTTAGAGTCCTCTGGAGGCAGCCGCACTTGGAGACCATCTGTTGTGATGTTTGCCTGGATGGCGGCTCTGGGAGCGGCTCAAGGACACTGGACGCAGGCGGAACAGAGGGCGGAGTTAGCCCTTGAGGGGTTGCACTCGTGTGAATTGGGGATTCGCTCGTCGGAGTTGGCGACAAGAGTTCAAGTGCTATTGGCGGCCCGGGTTCACCCCTGGTTTAAGCCTCTGTCTCAGACGTTACCGTCTCTGCGAGAGGGATTGCTGCTGGCGCGGGAGCAGGGATGGCTCTCGGCCTTGGTTCAGGCGGCCTTTTCCTATTGTGGGCAGTTGTTTTGGGGAGAATCGACGCTCTCGGCGGTACGGTTGGGGCATAGTATGGCGATCGCCAGTCTCCAGGGAACTTATCCCCGCTTAGGAATGGCCCTGGAACAGATTTGGCAGCCGTTTTTAAGTCGTTTGCTAGGTGAGGCCGATGGGAGTACGGCTGGCGAGGCAGGATCGGCCCGGCTCTCTCCAGAGGCGGGGGCATTGGTGGACTATTGGCAAACTCTGGTGACGCTTCTGGAGGATCTGTTGTTTGGTGAGTGGGATCAAGCCCTGGCGACGGCTCGACGGAGTGAGCGCCTCTCGGGGATGGCTCTGGGGTTGGTGGATGGAGGCTATCAGTTGGCCTATCAATTGTTGGCGCGGCTACGAGTGCCGTTGTCCCCCGAGGAGTTGTTGGCCGCCCAGGGCGATCATGATCGCTTGGCGGACTGGGCGCAACGGGTTCCCGAGAATTTTGAGCCATTGCTGTTGCTGGTACAGGCGGAGTTATGCCAGCAGCGAGGGGAGGTGTGGCTGGCGATGCAGCAGTATGATGCCGCCATTGCCAAGGCGAAGCAGTTGGGCCGCTGGTTTGATGCGGCGATCGCCCATGAACAAGCGGCCCGGTTCTATCAGGTGGCCGGACGGGAGACAATCGCTCATGTTTATCGACAAGGGGCTGAACGCCATTATCAGCTCTGGGGAGCCGGGGCATTGGTCCGCCGCCTCCCGAGGTCACAACCACTGACCCCGACGCTGGATCAGACCTGGAGTGATCCCCTCAAGGCCACTCTGACGGACGCACCGTTGGAAACGATTTTGGAGACGTCGATGGATGTGTCCTCGGGGGAAATGTTCGACCGGGTGACGGCAATTAAGGCAACTCATGCTCTGTCGAGTGAGATTGTTTTGGAGTCGCTGTTGAGCAAGTTGATTGAGATTGTTTTGGAAAATGCCGGGGCGCAAACGGGCTTTTTGATTTTGGCGGCGTCGGATGAGACGTTGCCTCGGGGTGAAGTGCCACCGTTATTTGTGGAGGCGGTGGGAACGGTAACGACGGAGAGGATTACGGTTCGTCAGGGATTACCTCTGGAGCATTGTGAGTTATTGCCCCATTCGGTGATTTATTATGTGGCGCGGCGGCGAGAGTCGGTGGCGTTGGATGATGCGGCGACGGTTGGGGCGAAACGTTTCTCGCCTTTACTTGGCGGGGCGGGCGGCCCTGAACGGTTTGCCAATGATCCCTATATTCAGCAATATCGCCCGCGATCGCTCCTCTGTGCACCCATTGAACGGCAAGGAAAGTTGGTGGGGGTGCTGTATTTGGAGAATAATTTGACGGTGGGGGCGTTTACTCACGAACGCCTGGATTTACTGCGCTTGCTCTGTTCTCAGGCGGCAATTTCGATTGAGAATGCAACGCTTTATGAGAGTTTGCAAGCGTCGGAACGACGGGAACGGGAGCGGGCCGAGCAGTTGGAGCGCTCTCTGGCTCAGTTGGATTTGGCGCACCATCAGTTAATCCAAAGTGAGAAGATGTCGGCGTTGGGGCAGTTGGTGGCTGGGATTGCTCATGAGATTAATAATCCGGTAGGCTTTATTGTGGGCAATTTGACTCTGGCGGATAATTATATTCGGGATTTGATTGAGCATTTGCAGTTGTATCGCGATCGCCTTCCTGAGCCGGATGAGGAGATTGTGGATCATGCTGAGGAGGTGGATTTGGATTATCTGTTGGAGGATGCGCCCAAGTTGATGGCGTCGATGCAGGTGGGGGTCGATCGCATTCGCGAGATTAGTAAGGCGTTACGGACGTTTTCTCGCAGCGATCGCGATCAGCCGGTTCGCTATGATCTCCATGATGGTCTCGAAAGTACGCTTTTGATTCTCAAGCATCGTCTCAAAGCCAATCAGACGCGCCCTGAGATTCAGGTGCTACGTCACTATGGCGCGTTGCCGGAGGTGCAAGCTTTTGCGGGACAGTTAAATCAGGTGTTTACCAATTTGATTGCCAATGCCATTGATGCCTTAGAAGAAGCTAGTCAGGGGATGAGTTTTCAGATGTTGCAACGCACTCCTAATCAGATTACGTTGACAACGACTTTGTCTGAGGATGGGGATTGGGCCGTGGTTCGCGTGGCGGATAATGGTCGGGGGATGTCTGAGGCGGTGCGATCGCGCATTTTTGAGCGCAGTTTTACCACTAAGGAGGTTGGCCAAGGAACGGGGCTAGGCTTGTCGATTTGCCGTCAGATTGTAGTGGATAAGCATGGCGGCTCGATTGATTGTCAGTCCCGCTTGGGGCAGGGGACGGAGTTTATTCTGCGGATTCCTCTGCGTCGTCCCGGCCAAGGCTGAGTTGCTCAAGCGGCGTGGTCGGCTGATTGAGATGGCTTTGGGATTGATGTCACCACTCCTTTGCCTGTGGCCAGAAGAGGGTGATCAGAATACCCCTATATCTTTCCTCTACCAAGATCCGTCGCAGTGCTCCGCCCATAGCCGTTGGCGAAGCCTGCCAAAGGCATAGGGAGTCATTAAGAAGAACCTAGGAAACAGGCAGTCATTTCTTAGGTTATAATTAGGTTGATGTTAAACATGACGTGGGAATTTAAGCTAGAGCCAACTGCTGAGCAGGTTTCGGAGATTGAGCACGTTCTTGATGTGTGCCGCAATGTCTGGAATTTTGCCTTGCGCGAACGCAAAGACTGGCTCGATTCCCGCAAGTCTCGGGTGAATGCCTGTTCAATTCGGCAAGAGTTTATCTTGCCAGCCGATGCACCATTCCCCAGCTATGCGCGACAATGCAAGTCGCTGACTACGGCGAAGGCCCACTTCCCCCGGCTCAAGACCGTTAACGCTCAGGTGCTTCAGCAGGTCATCCGAAAGCTCGAAGCATCTTGGGAATCTTGGCGGTTGAAACGGTCGGGGATGCCTCGGTTCAAAAAGCCAAACCGGATGCGGTCATTTGTGTTCCCTCAGATGCTCAAGAACAGTGTGTCTGACGAGGGCATTAAGCTGCCGCAACTGGGTCTGGTCAAGGTGCGCTGGTCACGGGACATACCGGAAATTTTTCAGGTGAAGCAAGCTCGAATCGTTCGTAAGGCATCGGGCTATTTCGTCATGCTTAGCCTTCAGGCTGATGTTGATATTCCTGCTACGATGCCTCATGGGCATCTGGTGGGAATTGATGTTGGACTGGAATACTTTCTCTCAACTTCTCATGGAGAACCGGTCAAGCGACCTCGCTTTTTCAACAATCTGCACCGCAAGCTGAAATCGCTGCAACGCCGATTAAAGAACAAGCAGAAGGGGTCGGCCAACTGGCTAAAACTCCAGAAGAAGATTGCGAGAGTCCATCAACGTATTGCCGACACACGAAAAGACTGGCATTTCAAGCTGGCCCATCATCTCTGTGAAAGCGCTGGGATGATTTTTGTGGAAGATTTGGACTTCCGCATCATGGCCAAGGGAATGTTGGGCAAGCACACGCTAGACGCGGGGCTAGGGCAGTTTACCAATCAAATCTTGCCGTGGGTATGCTTCAAGCGCGATGTGTATTACGGCAAAGTTGATGCGCGGGGCACGTCTCAAGAGTGCCCGGATTGCGGGGCAGAGGTTCGCAAAGACCTTTCAACCCGAATCCATCATTGCCACAACTGCGGGTCTATCAAACCCCGTGATGTGGCAGCAGCTCAAGTTATTGCTGCCCGTGGGCAACGGGTGGTTGAAATGGCCTGTGGAGGGGATGCGGCGGGGGCTGGGGTCACTCAGTCTAGCTGGCACCTGTTGAAGCAGGAAATCTTTGGGGCGACCCAGGGAATCTCGACGCATAATCTTTGATTTGCGTCGAGAGGATGTCAAAATAGAGACATCCTCGACATTGTTAAGTTTTATGAGCCAATCTCCTGAACCCTCCGTCACTCCGAATCTCACAGAACCTAAATTCGGATTTAACCAATATGCCGAACGGCTCAATGGTCGTGCCGCGATGATTGGCTTCATCGCCGCGATCGCCATTGAATATCTCTCGGGCCAAGGCTTATTAGCCTGGCTGGGACTGATCTAAACGGATCGAATCTCGGCGATCGAGTAGGATCAAAGTAAGCAGGGGCGTAGACGCATTAGCGGCCTGCGCTCTTTGCTTATCTCGTTTACGACTCTAACCCGATAGATACTATAGATACTAATGAATGCTGTTTGGCATCGATTTCTCAAGCCCTTCTACCGTAAAGAACCCATTTCGAGCTTTGTCTTGACCATGGGAGCCGTCGATGTGGCACTCGGGGGGTTGGGGAGTTATAGCTCACTGTTGCTGCTGGGGATGGGAACCATGGCCGGTGCGATCGCCCTGCGGTGGTGGCAAATCCAGCGGGCGGAGCGGGACACTCCCCAAAACGCTATCCCTGAATACTATTTAGCCCCTGGAGCGACCTCTGGCCCCCTCCCCCGTCTCAACCCCAGCAAACACCGTCGTTAACGGGTCTAGGGACGTTTCGAGGCGTTAACGCCTCGGCGGGCAACGAGAAGGTAAAATACAAAACATTGGTTAACAGGCAACCAATGTTTTGGTCATCGCATATTGTTACTATGGTTCCCCTTCCCGAACACCGTCCTCATAATCTCTCACTTGGCCCCCTAGAAGCCGAAATCCTCGATATTATCTACGATCTCGATGAGGTCACGGTGAAAGATGTTCACGATCGCATCCTCGCTGACCCCGATCGCGAACTGGCCTACGCCTCCGTCACCACCGTGATGCGCCGCCTGACTAAAAAAGGCTGGTTGGACTGTGACAAAGGCGATCGCGCCTTTCGTTGGCGGCCGCGAATTTCTCGGGAACAGGCCCAAATGCTTAAATCTCACGATCGCCTCCAACATTTCCTGGCCGTCAGTAATCCCGATGTGGTGGCCGCGTTTGCTGATAGTCTCGACGTGGATAGTCTCGATCGCCTCGATGCGATCGCCCAACGGATTCAAGCGGTACGGCGTCAACGGGAGGAACAGTCCTAATGCACCTGTTGATGATTCTCATGGCTTTGGCGATCGCCCTCGGCTTACGTCAGGGGAATCTCAACGGCCAAAGTCCGACCCCCCTCACCCCCTCCTTTCTGGACCAACGCTGGCGTCAGGGAATTATCGCCCTGGTTGCCCCCGTATTACTGCTGCTAACCACCGCCATTGCGGTTCTCTGCATGGGCGCTCAAGGCCAGATGGTATGGCAAGGAACCGGACTCGCCAGTTACCTACTCTCTTGGCTGTTTCTCATGGCCAGCCTCAGTGGTCTGATCCGTCAAACCCTTCAGTTGCGGCGGACGCTGAGCCAACTACGTCGCTATCCTCAAACCAATATCCAGGGCTATTGCTGTCGCATTCTCGACGATACAGCCCTGTTTAGCGCCCAAGTCGGCGGCTGGAACCCGGAACTGACCATTACTCGGGGACTGCTGGATCATCTCGACGGCGATCGCCTGGCCGCCGTCCTGGCCCATGAACAAGGCCATCGCGCCTATCGCGATACCTTCTGGTTCTTCTGGCTGGGTCTGTGTTACCGTCTCACCCCCTGGCTGCCTAAGAGTGAAGCGCTCTGGCAAGATCTGCTCCTCCTACGGGAAATTCGCGCCGATGCTTGGGCCGCCCAGCAGGTCGATGAACTCGTCTTAGCGGAATCGCTCCTTGATGTAGTCCGCGCTCCCCTGCGCTCAACCACTCCCTTTGAAGCGGCCTTTAGTTGCACCGCTCCTCCCTCTCGCTTAGAACAACGGATTGATGCCCTCCTCTGTGGAACCCGCCCCGGCTTAACCTTTGGCTGGAAAGGATTGCTGCAATTAGTCTGGGTCTTTTTACCCCTGGCTACGATCCCCTTCCATCATTAAAGATCACAGAAAAGATCACACATCGTTATGGCGGTTGACGCTCGCAACACCAACACGCTCTGGGCATCCGTTCTCGTCGAAACCTTGGCTCGTTTAGGCTTACAGGTTGCCGTCATCTGTCCGGGATCTCGTTCAGCTCCTCTGGCCGTGGCCTTTGCCCAACATGAGGAGATTGAGGCCATCTCCATTCTCGATGAACGCTCCGCCGCCTTTTTTGCCCTCGGATTCGCCAAACGCACCCATCAGGCCGTTGCTCTGGTTTGTACTTCGGGAACCGCTGGGGCGAACTTCTACCCCGCTATTATCGAAGCGCGAGAGTCTCGGGTTCCCCTGTTGGTCCTCAGTGCCGATCGCCCCCCGGAATTACGCCACTGTCAAGCGGGCCAGGCCATTGACCAACAAAAGCTTTATGGCAACTATACGGCTTGGTACAACGAACTGGCACTGCCTCAGCTAAGTTTGCAGCAATTGCGCTATCTCCGGCAAACGCTGATCTACGGCTGGGAACGCACGCGCTTTCCGGTGCCGGGGGTGGTGCATCTCAATTGTCCTTTTCGTGATCCTCTGGCCCCAGAACCGGAACCTCAAACTCAAGAGTTTGTCACCCTGTTGGGTGAACAACGGTGGCAAGCGTTTTTTGCGGCGGTGGTTCCTCAGACTCCTGCGTATCCCCGTGCTTCGGGGGAAAGTCTCGATCGCGCCTTTGCGGCCTGGTTTAAGAGCGATCGCGGCCTGATTATCGCTGGAGTCGCTCAACCTCAAAACCCCAAACGCTACAGTGAACGCGTGGCCCAACTGGCGAAAACTCTCGGTTTTCCGGTGTTAGCCGAGGCCCTCTCCCCAATCCGTCATTGGGCTTCCCTTAATTCTCAGCTTGTGGTCAGATACGATTGGCTGCTACGTCATCGGCAGATGTCTCAGGAGTTACGCCCTGATGTGGTGATTCAATTGGGAGATTTACCCACCAGTAAGGTGCTACGTCAGTGGTTACAGCAGCTTAATGGCTTAACTTGGGTCTTAGATCCCGGCGATCGCAATCTTGATCCCCTCCATGGCCGCACGATTCATTTGCGCCTCGATGTGGAACGGTTGCCCATTCCTGATCCGGTGGTTCCTCCCGGCCCCTCGGACTTTTGCCAACAATGGTGTGAGGCTGATGCTCAGGTCGAGGAAGCCCTCAGCCTAGAAATGGCGGATACTCAGCCTCTACGAGAACCGCAACTTCCTTGGCTGGTCTCTCAGAGTCTCCCGAGTCAACGACAGGTGATGGTCGCCAACAGTACCCCCGTCCGCGATATGGAATGGTTCTGGCGACGTAGCGATCGCCAAACGCAAGTTTTTTGTAATCGCGGGGCCAATGGGATTGATGGAACTCTCTCAACAGCGATTGGCTTGGCCTATGGTGGTAAGCCCACTCTTTTGATGACGGGAGATTTGGCGTTTCTTCATGATACGAATGGTTTATTGTTAGCCCAACGGTTAAAACAACGAGGACATTTAACGGTTTTGTTAATCAACAATCAGGGCGGTGGCATTTTTGAACTCTTGCCCATCGCTCAATTTAATCCCCCCTTTGAAGAATTTTTTGCGACGCCACAACAGGTTCATCTCGACAAACTCTCTAGCGCTTACGGGATTGATTATGCTATCATTCAATCGGCTGGAGAGTTGAAAGATGCCCTACATCAATTCCCCCAACCGGGATTACGCATTTTAGAAGTCAAAAGCGATCGCCGCCGTGACCATCAGTGGCGATCGCAACTCTTTGAGAAGGTCTCTCAATGGACAAGCCGGGAACAGGGAACAAGGAACAGGAAATAGGAACGTTGTCGGGGCGTTCCATTTGGGTTGCCCTCGTTATAATCGCCCTCTTATAGCCAACAAAACCTCATAATTAACCCCGATTTTGTAGGAGATGAAACTGTCGTAATAGGGTCACATTTTCCGGAGTCAGCAGCTTTTGCATCTCTTCGACTTGATTTAAAAGAGAAATTTCTCTGGAAAACTCCTCTTCTAAAATACTAATATAACGCTCTTGAGCCTCCGGAGTCTTTTGGTTTTGTAACATCGTCAGGGCCATCTTGATATTAGACATAGGACGGCGCAGTTCCTGATTAAGATTGGTCATCAAACCATCTTTAGCATCCAAAAACTCTTGCAATCGCCCCAATTCCTCCGACAACGAAGACAGTCGATTCACCATCACCTCTTGCTTCTTGAATCTGGCCTCGATCGCCCGCAACAATTCATCAGCATCAAACGGTTTCACCAAATAATCATCAGCCCCCATCTCAAAGCCCTGACGCATATCAGACCGGTCTGTTTTTGCCGTCAAAAAGATAAAAGGAATTAGAGCCGTGTTCACATCTTCCTGCAAGGTTTTCAGCACCTGATACCCGTCCATTTGTGGCATCATCACATCACAGACAATCAGATCAGGAGACTCCTGACGAGCGCAAGTGACTCCCGAAGCCCCATCATCAGCCCCAATGACTTCAAATCCTTCCAGACGTAGGATCTTTATAATATTCTTTTGTAAAACTCGTTCGTCCTCGACGACCAGTATTTTTTTCATGATTTTTTAGTCAAGTGTGATCGTTAGATTTGAATTAGAACTTGGCCGTAATTTGAGAGTTCTTGACGGGTTAAACCTGTGACACCCAAACCAGAAACCGTCAAACTATCAAAAGCCAAAGCCGCACCGACATTATCAAGCCCAACCTGTCAAGCCCAACCTGTCAAGCCCAACTTATCAAGCTCGATTCTACACCGTCTTGGTTCCTCACCTTGATAACTTACCGACGATGTTAACGAACTTAACAGATGGATTACAAGCGCTCATAACGGAAGTCGTACAGAAATCTCAGTTCCCTCTCCCACTTGACTGTGGACTTCTAATGTCCCTCGATGTAACTCAACGCAACGCTGGACGATCGCCAATCCTAGCCCAGTTCCAGGAATCGTCCCTACATTTTTAGCACGGTGGAATGATTCAAACAAACGGGGTAAGTCTTCAGGAGGAATGCCAATGCCTTGATCTTTGACCGAATAAACCATGTGATGATCGCATTTTATTAACTCAACATGAACGGGTTTGTCAAGGGGAGAGTACTTTAAGGCATTTGAGACTAAGTTAGTGAAGATTTGCCGCAGTAACTTTTCATCGGCATTTAACATAAGCGACGTTTCTGGGATATCCCAAGATAAGGCGCGATCGCGGGCGATACTCGTATCAAGCTGCCGTAACAGTTTGTTACAAAACTGGCAAATATCCAAAGGTTCAGGATTGAAATTCAGGGTTCCCGACTCACTTTTCGCCAAAGTTAGCACATCATCGAGTAGTTCCGTCATATGGCCGACGGCGGACTGGATGTCCTGGAGTTGTTCGAGTTGTTCGGATCGCGTCCAATCATAGCGTTGCAGCAGTTGACCGCAGGACTTAATCACCGCCAGCGGCGTGCGAAACTCATGGGAAGTCATGGAGATGAAGCGAGACTTGAGATCAATCAGTTCTCGTTCCTTTTGTAGCGCTTTGATGACTTCCGCCTCAGCTCGTTTACGCTCGGTGATATCTTGAATCACGGACACGAAGTAGGGGGCTACCTTTGGGATATCCTGGGCCACTTCGGCTGAGGGATCTCGGACCACTGAACTGGTGACACTAACCCAAATCTCCGTACCGTTGGCATGGAGAAAGCGTTTTTCTAGGGTAATCGTCGGATAACGTCCCTCAAGTAAGTCTTGACGACCCTGGGCGGACATAGCCCGATCCTCAGGATGGGTCATCTCTAAACAGGTTCGCTGTGATAATTCCTCAGGATTGTAGCCCAAAATATCAGAGAGTTTTTGGTTAACAAACTCCCATCGACCATCGAGGTTGACCTGGGCAACTCCCACCGCCATTTGTTCAAACAGAGAGCGGAAGCGTAATTCACTACGTTGTAGGGCGATGGTTCGTTGGGCGACTTTGGTTTCTAATTCCTGGTTGAGTTGACGCAGGGCGATTTCGGCTTGTTTGCGATCGCTGACATCTTGGACAATCCCCACAATCTTCTCAGGTTCCCCGTTTCCATCCCGGCTGAGGACAATTTCACGACTGTGAATCCAATGCCACTGGTTATCAACCCCTCGCAGGCGATATTCACGTTCGAGGAGTTCACCGGCCTTGAGTTGTTCGAGGCGATCGCCGGGTTCTCCCACCTGGGAAACATCCTGAGGATGAATCCCCTTAGACAGACTGGGATGGCCCAACTCGGCGATCGTCGTCGGAGTATGGCCAAGTAGGGTTTCCACCTGACGGTTAATATAAATAATCTCCCAACTGCGGGCCTGATAGACATAGAGAATATCGGGTGACGCATCAGCAATTTGCTGAAATAAACGTTGTTGTTCGAGCAGGGCAATTTCAAACTGCTGCCGTTGCGTGATGTCAATGCCAATACCGATCGCCGCCCGTCCATTATCATATTTTTGCGCCACCACCAGATATTGAAGATTTAACTCTTCAATATCGATGGTAATAATTTGTCCCGCCGTCATGACCTCCTCTCTCATAAACTCGCGCATAAAGTTTGCGAACTGGTGAGGCTCATCGGTGGGAAAGTTGAGATCTTGCGCCAAGAAGTCGTCGGGGCTGAGACCATAGAGATTGGCAAAATTGCAATTCACCCCTTGATAGCGTTCATCTTCCCCAATCCAGCAGACAATACCGGGAATGGCGTTGAGAATGGCCCGCAGGCGATCGCTGGTTTGTTGCAACCCCTCCTGAGCCTCCTGGCGCGTGCGGATACTGGCTCGCAGCATCTCATTAATGTGACGCAGTTGGCTGGTGCGCGCTTCGACTCGTGCTTCTAACTCACGGGTATTATCTTGTAGGATGGCTTCAGCTCGTTTACGGGCCGTGATATCTCGGGCCACCCAAAGGGCTGATATGGTTCCTTCCCCAGCCAACGTCGATGGAGGCAGAGGAGAAATCCGCGCCTCGAACCACTTACTATTGAGACTCGAAGTTGGCGGTTGATCTCGGGGGGAGAGTTGGTATTCGTAGCGAATCGTAGAACCATGACGCCAAGCCCGTTGAATTTGTTGAAAAAACGCTTCATCATGGGGCGGATCAAAAAAGGCAGCAATGGTTTCATTGACATCAGGATTGAGGCGGCTGTAATCGTGGCTCGGTAAGCCCACCTGAAGATCGTCACCATCATCAATGCTGATTTCCAGGACAATGTCAGGCATCGTCGATAACAACATTTGTAATTTTGTATAACTGCTGATCAGTTTTTGCTGAAGCAGTTGCTGTTCCTCGGTACTGAGGGGATCTCGATAGTGAATCTGGGCCGGATATCCCTGACCGATGATCTCAAGACTGGCTAGGCTACCAAGGAGATGGTGCTGCTCATCGAGGATGGGCAATGAATCGAGCGGCCGCTGTTGCAGTTGCTCGAGAAGAGAGTGCCAGTTCGGCGGGCAGTTCTGTTGTAAGTAGGGTTCCTCTCGATCGCCTTCTAGAATCGCGCTCAGGGGCTGGCTGCGATCGCACTCGGGATCTCTGAGCAGCCTTAGAGCATCCTGTTGTGAGAAACTCCCCAGGAAGCGATCGCCCGCCAAGACAAACAGATTCGCCAAATTTTGCTCCACAAGCCGATTAATGGCCTCGTCCAGGGAAACCTCGGCACTGAGAACTGGTGGTTCTAGGTTCCCAATGTCCTCAAATTGTCCATCAAAAATTGCCATGAAACGGGGAAACATAAAACGGTGGACAAAGGTTAAGTAATTATACGTAGATTGCTCGCCGTGGATTTACAGAGTTTTAAATCTGTGTATTTGACAGTTCTCATTCACTTGAATTCAGCCTATTATCGTAAATGTAACTAAACAAATTTAGGTGAATTATCTACTAATAATTTAACATAAATTTGTTGAATCAACACAAAAGTATGTGTTTTGCAACATCATGCCTTTGTTCAAGCGACAAACGATGATAACCGGTCTCCCAAACTCAGTCTAACGATTCCCAAGCCTTTCGAGTTAGCGTGATGAGCGGACCCGCAAGCCTGTACCCACGCTGATTTATTGCTGAGTTTTCCAGATCTCCACATTTCCTTATTGTCCTCTGAGCAGAGCAACCCAATCTTCAGCTTCAGTGCATTGACCTTCAATCAGCCACTAAAATCATGACAAACTATCAGGTGCGTTCAACTCAATCGGCAGCCACAGAACTTTTACACTACATCAAACAACAGTCCACCGGTCGTCTTATCATTGTTCATCGCTCCAGACAGTATCATTTCGATCTATTTCAAGGACAAATTGCAACGGCTGTTTTATCCGTCGATCGCAACCGTCGTTGGCAACGGGCGATCGCCGCGCAAGTTCCCGAAATCAGCGATCGCCTACAACCGAAAAGCGCCCAGCAAAATTGGGAACGTAGCCACCTGCATCATGCCGTTAACGAAGGCTGGCTCACCTGTAAACAGGCCCGAGAGATCCTAACCGATTGCACCCGAGAAGTTCTCTTCTCCCTCGTCAACCTCTCCAAAGCCTCAGTCTACTGGCAACCAAGCAACAGCCAGTTAGTTCCCCGCTGGACCCTCAGCAGCAGAACCCTCCACCATTTATATGAAGACGTTCAAGAACTCTCACAACAGTGGAGGGAGTTAGGACTGCATCCCCGATGGGTTCACCAAGCCTTTAAACTCGATCCAAGTCTAGATCTCAATTCTGCCATCTTCTCGAATCTAACCGCCGGCTTAGATGGAAAGCATACGTTCTGGGATCTAGCATCAGATTTATCCGTCTCCCGCGCTACCGTCAGCCGCATCCTCAGTCATTTCTTGGAACAGGGCATCATCCAGCGCATTCCCCTAAGAGTTCTCGACAAGACAGACACCTCTAAAGCCGAGGCTAACTCAGAAGCCGAAGCTGAAGCTGAAGCGCAACTCGAACTCGAACTCGAACTCGAACTCAACAGCCACATTAGCTACATCCCCGGCATGGTTTCCGCATGAACCCGCTTACAACTACTCCCCATCTCCCCCCCCAAGGGCGTACCCATGACCGGTACGCCCTTTTGTTTGCAAGCGCCCCAACTGTTCCCTCTTGCCTCTTGCCTTCCCCTCTTGGGAGGGGTTTGGGGTGGGTTATGCCTCTTGCCTCTTGCCGGAAAAGGGCGACCATAAAGGTACGCCCCTACGTCTTTTCTATTCCCTATTCCCTGTTCCCTATTCCCTTCTTTTGTACTCCAGATTGCAATTGTGCCTGCGACATCTCGCTAGGCTGGAGAGAGTCCCCCAAGCGGTTGTGATTTAGGGCTGCCATTCTCTGCCAAACACGTTACAATTGTTTACATAATCGAGAAATTTACTCATTTCTCTCCCTGGACTGTCCCCAAATCCTCCCCACGACTGAACCAACTACGAGTTTGTCGTCACCCAATCTCAAGCACCTGCGTTATGAAGACTGCTCAGACCTCTACCGACTTAGTCCGTACCTACCTCCGCGAAATTGGTCGGGTTCCCCTACTCACCCATGAAGAGGAGATCCTATACGGTAAACGAGTTCAGAAACTGGTCGCACTCGAAACGATTCAGGCAGAACTTGCAGAACAACTCGATCGCCAACCCACCCGCAAAGAGTGGGCCGAAGCCGCCCGACTCAGCCAGCGACAACTCCAAAACGAGATTGACAGTGGCGAGTCGGCCAAACGTAAGATGGTTGAAGCCAACCTGCGTCTTGTGGTGTCTGTGGCCAAGAAGTACATCAAACGGAATGTAGACCTATTGGATCTCATCCAAGAAGGAACCATCGGCATGCAGCGCGGCGTCGAGAAATTCGATCCCACCAAAGGCTATCGCTTTTCCACCTACGCCTATTGGTGGATTCGTCAAGCCATTACCCGCGCCATCGCTGAAAAAGGCCGTACCATCCGCCTCCCGATTCATATCACCGAAAAACTGAACAAAATCAAGAAAGTTCAGCGCCAACTGACCCAAGAACTAGGGCGGGCCGCGACGGTGAGTGAAATTGCCGAGGCGATGGATTTAACCACCAAACAGGTGCGTGATTATCTCGAACGCTCCCGTCAGCCGTTATCTCTCGACTTGCGAGTGGGAGAAAATCAGGATACGGAGTTAGCGGACTTACTCGAAGATGACGGCCCCTCCCCTGAAGATTTTGCGGTTCAGTCGTCTCTACGCAGCGATCTCGAAGCCCTCATGGCCGATTTAACGGCCCAGCAGCGAGAAGTGCTGGCCCTACGCTTTGGCTTACGGGATGGGAAGGCGATGACGTTGGCCAAAATCGGCGATCGCCTCAAAATCTCTCGTGAACGCGTCCGCCAAATTGAACGAGAATCCCTGACGAAGTTACGCAAGCGTAAAGCTGATATGGGTGAATATCTAGCCAGCTAGTTGCGGTTGTGGCGGTTGTTGTAGCATTGGCGAGTCGGGGCGAAA
Source organism: Phormidium willei BDU 130791 (assembly GCA_001637315.1). Classification (GTDB taxonomy): domain Bacteria; phylum Cyanobacteriota; class Cyanobacteriia; order Cyanobacteriales; family Geitlerinemataceae; genus Sodalinema; species Sodalinema willei. The sequence continues at coordinate 29,090 of LSZA01000039.1, forward strand.
AATTGCCACGCCCCTACCAACCTTATGTATGACTGTATTACAACTGACCATCAAGATTGAGTTGTTGTCGCTGATTGGGAAACGTCACCCGGAAACTGGTCCAGCCCTTGCTGCTATCAACCCGGATGGTTCCATTGAGTTGCAGAACCAGTTTTTCAATCAAGGCTAAGCCTAACCCGGTTCCTCCTTGTTTCCAGGGATCGGCGTTGGGAATGCGATAGAACTTCTCGAAAATTTTCGGAAGTTCCTCAGGGGCGATGGTGGCTTGGTTGCGAATACAAAACTCGATCGCATCAACGGCTGAGGAAACGTTTTCTGAGTCTTCGTCTTCATCAAGAGTCATCTGAGTTTGACGCACATGTAGATGAATATCGCCCCGAGTGGCGGTGTATTTGCAAGCATTATTTAAGAGTTCAACGAGAATCCGTTCGAGGTTGAGGCGATCGCAGACAAAAGGCGGTAAGTGCTGAGGACAGTCCACATGAAGTCCCTGCTCGCGATCGCTCACCCGAGTATAAAATGGACGAATTAAAGTCGGAATCCATTCACTCAGATTAATTAACGACATGGAAATCAGATAGGCATTATTTTCAAGTCGTTGTAAATCCAGAAGATCTTCAACGAGTTCCTCCTCCCGAGTACATTCGGTATTTAAAATACCTAAATAGCGTTGAATTCGCCCAATTTGTGCAGCGTCCACCCGTTGAGATTCCGCTTGTTCTCCTTCTTTGGGGACAAATAATTTCAACATTTCAATGGCGAGTTTCATATTTGCAATCGGTGTTCGCAACTCGTGAGATACGGCACTCAAAAAGTCATCTTTAAGGCGATTTAGTTTTTCGAGTTCCGCCACCTGAGTTTGTGCCGCTTGATAAAGTCGAGCCTGACGGATGGCGATCGCACATTGATTCGCCACTTGTTGCACCAAGCGAATTTGTAACTCAGTAAAGATATAATCGGCATGATGAACTAACCATAAATCCCCTAAAACCCCTTGATTGTCAAACAGAGGACTGGCTAACATCGCCACCCGTCCTCGCACTGGATTGGGAATTAAAGAACAAAATTGAAAATAGCGTCCATCCATCAATTGTGTATAGAGTTCCGGGAAATTTCCCATCTGAGAAACCCGTCCTTGGGACGCCGGAATAAAGTTGGTATATTCGTAGCAAATGGTCGAAGTCCCTTGATCCAAATCATAGAGGGCGGCATTACAAGAACCGACCCCTAAAACAACCGCTACTTCGCGCACCGCCGTTTGTACAATTTGACTTTCATCGAGACTGTCGCGAACTTTATCGGTAATTCGTTTGAGCATTGCGTCAAACTCGATCGCCTGTTCTAACTGTTGCGTCCGTTCGAGAATTTGTTTCTCTAAAAACTCACCCTGTTGTTGAACTTGCTCAAATAAATGCGACTGTTGAATGGCGATCGCCACCTGAGTTGCGAGTTGTTGCAACAGTTCAACTTCTAGGGGTTGCCAATGTCGTTCTTGGCGACATTGATGAGCCACTAATAACCCCCAGAGACTGCCCTGATCACGACCCTCTGACGATTGCAACAAAATTGGCACAATTAAGCTCGACTTAATTTGAAACGGATTTAACAGGGCTTTTAGCGTTACATTACTCTCTTGAGCAATATCATTAATAATATGACTGCGACCATTTAGATAGCATTGAAGTTCAGGAGACTCCTTAGGATTTAAAGGGATTTGATGGTTAAGCATCGGTTTCCAGAGACGATCAACAGACTCAACCACCACAATCCCTTGACAGTTGGCTTCCTCAGCTGGGTTGACATCAAAGCGGTAAATTAGAACCCGATCGCTGTCGAGAAAATGGCGCACCTCCGACACCGTTGTCTGTAAAATTTCTCGTAGATGTAGCGATTGACGAATCCGTTGGGCGATCGCACTGACTAACCGTTCTCGTTCCGCCTGTTGCCGTAACGCCAACTCCGTCTCATGACGTTTCGTAATATCTCGGATAATGCCCTCAATGGCGATCGCATCCCCCGCCGCATTATAAACCAACGTATCCTGTTGTTCAGTCCAAACCAGATGACCATCCCGGTGAAACCAACGCAAACTTAACGGCGTTTCGGCGACCACATCTCCAGCCAATAACTGACGCAATTGCGGCACATCATCTGGATGAACTTGACTTAACAGTAAGTCCTTATCCTCATAATACGCTTGCGGCGGATAGCCCATCAGTCGTTCAATACTCGGACTCAGATACTCAAACCCCTCCGGTCTCAAACGGTAAGAGTAGAGCGTATCAAAGGCATTATCCACCAATTGGCGAAACTGAGAAAACTCAGGTTCAGCAGTCCCCACCTGAGCAAAACCGTAGCGACTTTTGCCCAAAACCAGGAGGCTGACTCGAATCCACAAAGGAGGCGAACCCGCCAAACGAGGCTGAGTACTGACAATCTCCTCAATCGTTTCTCCGGCCACCAGTGACGTCCAATGACGTTGCCAAACCTTCGTCGTCCATTGGGGAATCAAACGGGTGATGGGTTGATGTAACAACTCCATACCCTGATCGTTGAGAGTTTGGTCTCCCCCCGGCTGTATCGAAACAATTTGTCCTTTCGGGTTAAGCCAGAGAAAAGTCGGAGTTACAGGATTCACAATCGTTGGCCACTCACTAACGGTTTGAAGACGAGGTCGGTTAATGCCCGATTACCCTCGTCCGACTCAATTCTAACCAGGCCAATTCCCGAGCTGGAAAACCCGGCCGACTCTAGCCCAGACTCTAGCCCAACAGAGTTCCCTCCAACACGGTGACCGCCTGTCCTCCTAAGACCACCCGTTCGGCTTCCCGTCGCACCCGGACAATGCCACCACGGGGAGAAGCTTGATAGGCCAACAACTGCATTTTCTTCAGTTTGCGCCCCCAGTAGGGACCGAGACAACAGTGGGCCGAACCCGTGACGGGATCTTCATTGATGCCCATTTGAGGGGCAAAAAAGCGGGAGATAAAGTCATAATCTCCCTGACGAGCGCGATCGAGCATCAATCCCTGACTACGACTGGTGACAATCACCCCGTGACAGGGGAGTTGGCCCAGTTGTCCAAAGTCGGGGTCGAGATTCTGAACCTCAGTTGCTGTCGCCACTTCGACCAGCAGATACTGCAAGACACTTTCGCCGACAAACAGGGGAATCACATCCAGGGCGGCTTCGAGTTTTGGCAGAATGGGGTCGTTAGGGGGTCGTTGCACGACGGGACTGGCGGGAAAGTCTAATTCAATCCAAGACTGTTGGCGGTGGGCGCTCAAGTCGCCGCTACGGGTGTAAAACGGGATATCTTGGCCCTCTGGAACCCGACCTGTTTCCCAGAGGGCGTGAGCGGCGGCCAGGGTGGCGTGGCCACAGAGATCGACTTCGGTGGTGGGGGTGAACCAACGTAGGCGAAATCCTCGGCCCTCTCGGTGCAGAAAGGCGGTTTCTGATAGGTTCATTTCGGCGGCCACCGACTGCATCCAGGTCTCCTCGACGGCGCGATCGAGAAGACAAACCGCTGCTGGGTTCCCTTGGTAGGGGCGATCGCTAAAGGCATCAATTTGTAAGAGTTTCATGATTTCTGGCTCTATCCTCTCGTGACCGACCATCGTCACATCTCAGCCCAGTCTTTGAGTTGAGATGATCCCAACTGTATCAAACTCCCTCGATACGTCTTGAGCACGATTGGGGACGCGATCGCCCCCAGGGAAAGCAACCAGCCGTCTGCACTCTCGACAGGATGTTCACGATGTTTGAGGTCTCCATGGCCAAATCGACCCAAAACGTTCTACACTGAAGGGTGCTTTTGTTGTCTCGTGGAGAAAACTGTTGTCACCCGTGCGGAAAACTGTTCTAGCTGGTAACTGGAAAATGTACAAAACCCAGGCAGAAGCCCTGGAGTTTTTGAAAGGGTTTGTCTCTCACCTCGAAGACACGCCTGATGAACGAGATGTCATCCTCTGTGTGCCTTACACGGCCTTGGGAAGCCTCTCGAAGAACTTGCATGGGGGACGGGTGCGTCTCGGCGCGCAAAATGTTCATTGGGACGACTGCGGTGCCTTCACCGGCGAAATTTCCCCCCCCATGTTGACAGAGTTGGGGGTCGATTATGTCGTCGTCGGCCACAGTGAACGCCGGGAGTATTTCGCTGAAACCGATGAAACCGTCAACCGACGACTTAAAGCCGCTCAAGCTGCTGGAATGACACCGATTCTCTGTGTCGGCGAAACTAAGGCCCAACGAGATGCTGGGGAAACAGAAGCGCATATCTTCTCTCAGTTGGAGAATGGGTTAGTCGATGTTGACCAGAATAAGCTGATTATTGCCTATGAACCGATTTGGGCGATCGGCACAGGAGACACCTGTGAAGCCGCTGAAGCCAATCGCGTCATTGGTTTAATTCGCTCGAAACTCACCAATGCTGAGGTTCCGATTCAATATGGTGGATCTGTGAAACCGGCGAATGTGGATGAGATTATGGCCCAGCCTGAAATTGATGGCGCCTTGGTTGGAGGCGCCAGTTTGGAACCCGAAAGTTTCGCCCGCATTGTCAACTACAAGGCTTAAGAGATGAGTCGAGCGATCGCTCAAATGACCGACCATTTCTGTGAAGTTTGTAACCGTTTTTTGCGAGTTTTGTAACGTTTTTTAAAAAGCGGCGCCTCGAATCCCTCGGTTCGCCGCTTTTTTGTGGCTGGCAACGGCCCCATTTTTAACAAAACTTGAAGAACTCTCACAATTTTGGGGATTTCGCTTAATCTGGGAATAATTAAGACCGCTTGTCCGATTTACTGGAGTCCCATGGAAAACTTTGAAAACTATCGCCTGCGATGTACCCTCAGCTTCGGGGACATTTACGGTCAAATCATTATTTGGCTGATTGTCATCTTCCTCAGTCTGGCATCAGCTTTAGCCTTGTGGAGTACGGAACGTCAGTTGTATGCTCTATTAACCGTCGGGTTGATCGTCGTTCTCTCCCTTCCGTTCCTTCTGTTCGCCTTTGTCACCACCCTACTCAATCATATTGAAGTCAACGCCGTGGACCCGGCAGCGGAAACCTCGAAGTTTTCCGGAAAACGCCCCCCCAGTGAGAAACCCGCCCAAGCAACGGGCTAAATCGTTGTGCTTTCTTGACATTGATCCTCGGGTCACGACGGAGCATGGCAAGATAGAGACGGGGAGCGATCGCCTCCCCGTCTCTGTTGTTCACCGCAATTCTCGATTCCCGAAAGAAGGCAACCACAAGGGCACACCCCTACCCTCTTGCCCCTTGCCTCTCTTCTCCCCGTTCCCTGTTCCCTGTTCCCTGTTCCCTCCCTCCCCCATGCAACATGACGTCATCATCGTCGGCGGTGGACTCGCCGGAAGCCGCGCCGCCGTCGAAATCGCCCGCACCGATTCCCAGCTAAACATTGCCGTTGTCGCCAAAACCCACCCCATTCGATCGCACTCCGTCGCCGCCCAAGGAGGAATCGCCGCCAGCCTCAAAAACGTCGATTCCCAAGACTCCTGGAAAGCCCACGCCTTTGATACAGTCAAGGGGTCAGATTACCTGGCCGATCAAGACGCCGTCGCCTTACTAACACAAGAAGCCCCCAATGTGGTCATTGACCTAGAACATATGGGGGTCTTGTTTTCGCGCCTAGAAGATGGACGCATTGCCCAGCGGGCCTTTGGCGGTCATACCCACAACCGCACCTGTTACGCTGCCGACAAAACCGGCCACGCCATTCTCCATGAACTGGTGAATAATCTTCGTCGCTATGGGGTGACGATTTACGATGAATGGTATGTGATGCGCCCCATTATCGAAGAGGGAGACGCCAAGGGATTGGTGATGTATCACCTCGAAAGCGGACGCATTGAGGTGGTTCGCGCCAAAGCGGTGATGTTTGCCACAGGGGGCTATGGCCGGGCCTTTAATACCACCTCCAATGATTATGCCTCGACGGGGGATGGCTTAGGTATGGCCGCGGTGGCGGGCCTCCCCCTGGAGGATATGGAATTTGTGCAATTTCACCCGACGGGGTTATATCCAGTTGGGGTGTTGATTTCTGAGGCGGTTCGCGGTGAGGGGGCTTATCTGCGCAATGCCCACGGCGATCGCTTTATGGAACAGTATGCCCCGAGTAAGATGGAACTGGCACCACGCGATATTACCTCCCGGGCCATCGCCACCGAGATTCGCCAAGGACGCGGCATTCAGCCCGATGGCAGTCCCGGCGGGTCTTACGTCCATTTGGATTTGCGCCATATGGGACGGGAGAAAATCATGAGTCGGGTTCCCTTCTGTTGGGAGGAAGCCCATCGCCTGGTGGGGGTCGATGCGGTTAATGAACCGATGCCCGTCCGTCCGACAGCCCATTATTCGATGGGCGGGATTCCCACTAACACGCGCGGTCAGGTGCGCCTCGGTCCGGAAAGCTTCGTTAGCGGCTTCTATGCGGCTGGGGAATGTGCCTGTGTCTCGGTTCATGGGGGGAACCGTTTGGGCAGTAATTCTTTGCTTGAATGCGTCGTTTATGGCAAGCTGACGGGGGCGGCGATCGCCGCCGATGTCCAGTCCCGCAAACTCCCTGACTTGGACGAACCGGCGTATATTGAGGCGGCCAAACAGCGGTTACAGGGACTCTGCGATCGCCAAGGAGACTATCGCATCAATGAAGTCCGTCAACGGCTTCAGGATACGATGAGTGAGTTTTGTGGGGTGTTCCGCCGTCAGGATCTCATGCAGCAGGGCCTCGATGAACTCGCCGCGATCGCCCAACAAGTCCAACAGGTGCGCCTCGACGATCGCGGAACCCTCTGGAATACGGAACTCATCGAAGCCATGGAACTCGAAAACCTCCTGATTGTGGCTGAAACCATCCTCCATTCGGCGTTTAACCGCCAGGAAAGTCGCGGCGCTCATTTCCGGGAAGACTACCCCAGTCGCAATGATGAGAACTTCCTCCATCACACTCTCGCCTATCACTCGGCGGCGGGGGTGGAGATTGTCCCCATGTCGGTGAATCTCAGCCTCTTTGAACCCCAGGAACGGAAGTACTAATAGACATTAAGC
>LSZA01000040.1 GCA_001637315.1 Phormidium willei BDU 130791
CATCTGGCCCAACAATCGCCCCCAGAACAGGCTCTCGCGATTTTGTACCAAGCCATCGACTCCTATCGCACCGCCATTGAGGTTGCCACCTCCCAAACCGCCCTGAGTTTTGACCCCTACGCGACCTATAATAATCTTGGCTTAACCCACTACTATCTCGGGGTTCATCCCCAATGCGACCCTCAACACCGTTTAGGACATATTGAAGCCGCCTTAGAGCAACATTTAGCCGCCTTTCACGGTTGGCGATCGCAACCCCAACGACAAAAAACCGCTCAAGATGCGATCGTGCGTACCTTACGAGCTTGCTATGACCTTGGCGGCATGGCCGCTCAAAGCAAGGCCTTGAATCAGCTTCCGGCGACCCTATTACCCGAGATTATGGGACGGCTCTAACCTGATCAGCAAGGCGTTAGCGGGTAGACTCTCAAGAGGACGTGAATCTTGTATCAACCCCCTGAACTACCCGTGGGGTCGCGAGCTGTGTTAAGTTGAAGCCGATGTTTCTGATCTAGTAAAGCGTATGGCTCGTATCGAATTCGCCAAGGGTGTCAAAGAAGACGTCGTCCCCGACGTGCGTTTAACTCGCTCCAAAGATGGATCCAATGGACGGGCAATTTTTTACTTCCAAAACCCGCAAGCCCTCGATCCTGAATTTGGTGAAGAAATCACCGGGATGTACCTCATTGACGAAGAAGGAGAACTGGTGACTCGGGAAGTCAAAGGGAAGTTTGTCAATGGACAAGCTGAAGCCGTCGAAGCTATCTACGCCATTAAATCGGAGAAAGAATGGGATCGTTTCATGCGGTTTATGGAGCGATATGCCCAAGAAAATGGACTGGGCTTTTCCAAAGCCTAAGGCGGCGATCGTGTCACTATTCAGATGAATAGAACTTAGACCCGACTAGATATCAAAACGCTTTAATACACCGTGACAGCAGTTAGCCGTTCACTGAGATCAAGCCTCGTCATGTTATCGATCCAAGTTGATATCTTATTGCATCTGGTGACTGCTACAAAACCCCGATGTTTTGATGACATCGGGGTTTTCACATCCATAATCCAGATTTAGCCGAGAAGTTCCATCTCATCCAACCCTAAGCCGATTAGCGGACACTCTCAAGCTCCTTAAGCCGTAAAACCTTAACAGCGGCCTCCCTCGAACCATTACGACTCGCGACAGGAATCTGCTCTTGAAAAACATCAACTGCCCGAGAATAAACCGGATCAGAAAGAGTTCCTCGAAGACCCCCATCTCGACTTAATAAAAGTTGCTGGTTTCCCGTCATCTCCACCCGAGAATCTGGAAAAATGCCGTTTTCACTAATATCAGTTCCATTGGGAGTAAAGTAACGAGCCACCGTCACCGCCAACCCCGAACCATCCGACAAAGAATTCACCGATTGCACCAACGCCTTACCAAACGTTGGCGTACCAATAATCGTCGCGCGTTCATTATCCTGTAACGCTCCCGCCACAATCTCACTCGCACTAGCCGAATTGTGATCCACCAGAACCGCCAAAGGTAAATCCGTCAACGCGGTCCGGGTGGCCTCAACGGCTTCGACATTGCCATGACGGTCAACCGTACTGACGATCGCCCCTTCATTCAACCACATACGAGCAATCTGAATACTCACATTCAGCAAGCCTCCAGGATTCCCCCGTAAATCCAGCACAAACGCATCGACTCCCTGCTCTTTTAAGTCCTCAATGGCTCGATACATCTGCTCATGCGCATGAGAACTAAACTCACTCAAGCGAATATAACCCACCCGAGTCTCCCCCTCCAAACTGAGACTGTGATGAACCGCCGGGAGTTCAATACGGCTACGGACAAGAGTGACATTAAACTGGCGCTGATTACGTAAAATCCTCAACGTCACCGGCGTTCCAATGGCACCTCGAATCCGCTGCGAGGCCTCATCGATCCCCATCGGTGTCGTTGAATCACCATCAATGGCCAGAATGCGATCGCCCTCCTCAATCCCCTCACGACTCGCCGGAGAATTGGGAATCGGTGCCACCACTGAGATAGTTTGCTGTTGCTCATCGCGCTCTAAACGTAAACCCACCCCCGACAGTTCCCCCGAAGTTTGCTCATTGAGCGCCGCAAAGGCTTCAGGGTCCAAAAAACGCGTATAGGGGTCATCCAAGCGGGCTAAGGCACGACGGAGCGCCGCATAAGCCTGTTCTCGGGAACTGTACTCTTGCCCTAGGAGTTCTTCACGCACCTGTTGCCAATCCGTATCTTGGAACGTTTCATCAACATAATCACGATTGACAATCTGCCAGGCCTCATCCAAAACGGCTTTAGGACTGTTTTCAAAGGTCGCGGCGTGACTCGAGCGACTCGATAGGGGATTGAAGAAAGACACGGTGCTGGTTAGAAGAACAGTGCCAACCACCGTAACGGATTGAAGAATGGAAGGATGAGGACGATTCATGCGTGATGGGGTTGAAGAAGGACGATAAAGCGAAACGCGGTTGAATATGAACCCTTTAGACCCGATCTACAGGTCTTGGAACCGTAATTCCTGATGATGCTAGTCTCAACGATGCCATGTCAGCCCTAAGCAGATATCCGAGATGAGTCACCGTACGAGTTCTAGTGGGTCTTGCTGGGCGAGTCCAACTAATTTTGACTTATTTTGACTTAAAAGTTGATATATAAACCACTGTAGCCATTTTAGGGGCGGTTGAGTGGTGTCTGCGATCACAATCTGACTGACAATCTGACTGACACTCTGACTGACACTCTGATTGATCATCTGACAGACCGGCGGCCATTAGGGGTAATCTTGATCTCAAGCCGTGATCTATCCTAGAAGAGAGAGTTCGGCAAAAACACAGAGGTTATGACGGTTCAAATGCTGTCTGGCTCGAAAGCCATAGGATTAAGTTTAATGACCGCAACCCTAGCTGCGATCGCCGCTGTCGGCCTCCAGGGACTACGCTGGCAACAGGTCATCGACGAGGAGACCGAACCCGTCCAAGAAGAACGACGCTTAGAACTACAACTGGCGCTTCTTGAGCAATTGCCCAGTTTAGGCTTTGACAACGCGATCGCCAGTTGGACCTTTCTACAATACCTCCAATACTTTGGTGACGAAGCGGCCCGAGACGAAACCGGTTGTCGTCTTAACTTCACCTATCTCGACCAAGTCACTCAACGAGACCCCCGTTTCTTCACAGCCTATACCTTCGTCCCTGGCGGCGTCTCCTACTGCCAAGGAGAACCCCTAAAAAGCGTCGAACTGCTCGATCGCGGACTGGAGTCCATTACCCCCAAAATTGAAGAGCAAACCTTTATTTTAGCCCTCCTAGAAGCCTTAGATCGCTTCCTTCTCCTCGGCGATATTCCCGGGGCCATCCACGCCTACGAACAAGCGGCCGACTTAGCCGCAGAAACAGATAGCTACGCCGATTTTGCCTCCTACTACCGGCAAACGGCCCAATGGCTACGGGACAATCCCGACAGTCTACGCGCCCGTTTCATCGGTTGGCAAGAAGTTTACGCTAACGCCACCGATGAAAGCGTCCGAGAACGAGCCATCAGCGAACTCGAAAACCTCGGCGCACAAGTCATTCGACACGACGATGGTTCTGTTGAATTTCGCCTACCCTCCCCACAAGACCTGAACCCATCGTCCCGCAACAACCAAGGCAGCGACTAACATGACCCGACCCCCCTGGCAGAGAATCCCTCAGTTCCTCCGGCGCTGGCTTCAGTCCAAGCGATCGCTGAAGACCAAACTGGCCTGGGGACTCCTGGGACTCATCTTAGCCCTGGTTCTCGTTAGCGGACTACGTGGCCTTGAAGCCCTCAGCTATCGAGACGATCCCACCGACGGGGTCTTGGTGTTAGGTGGCAGTATTCGCCGCGAAATGTATAGCGCCCAATACGCGCGATCGCACCCCCAAATTCCCATCCTCATCTCCACCGGTTCCCTTCCCCCCTGTATTTATCTCATCTTTGAACGAGACAACGCTCCCATGGACCGAGTCTGGCTCGAAAACTGCGCCCACTCAACCTTTTATAACTTCTTCTATAGCCTGCCCATCCTCGAACGTTGGCAAGTCCATCACGTCGAACTAATCACCTCCGCCAGTCATCTCCCTCGCGCCATTTGGATGGCCCGGATTATCCTGGGATTACATGGGATCTGGGTGGACGCGAACATCGTCCCCGAAATTGGCAGACCCGGAAACCAAGAAAGTCGCCTCAAAACCCTATTAGACGTCACACGAACTGGACTTTGGGCAGTTCTGAGTCAGATCTATTCTCCCTCCTGTGATCAACTGCTGCGACTCAGCGAGGTGGATTTAGATCACTGGGCAACAAAAGGCTTTCACTGTGAACATCAAGGACAGGTGGATTGGCAGCCGTGAACCATTCCCGCAACTGATGCAGCACCTGCGTCATCGCCTCTTCAACCGACTCAGACAACGTTTCACCCAACCCAAAATCCTGCCCCGGAATTGAGATCAACCAGGCTTGAGGGCAACACTCATACAACCATTGCGTCATTCCCAGCAAAGACGAAGGAGTCAGATAATGTCCCATGACCGTGGGGCCAGAATCAGCACTCAGAGGGTCAATCCTGAGCTCAGTTCCCGGCAACGAGGCATCAACAAACAGTGCCAAGTCCACATTAGCCAAAGATTCCGCCAGTTCCGGCGTTAACTGATGCCGAGGCAGCGATCGCACCCCCGGTAACTCCCAATCGGCCACCGCTGCCGCAATTCGCTGGCCCACTCCATCATCGCCGCGCAATAAACTACCATATCCGATCAGTAACCAAGATATCTCTGTCATCGTGACCCTATCTCCATATCTGCCCCTAAGCACTAAAATAGCTAACATCGAACACCATAGGAAAGAACTAACGGTTACACTGAGCCATCGTTCTCCCGATTTCCCCGTTCTTGACGATTAACCTCTCCCCATGAAACTCCCTGTTCGGACTCTAATGAGCTGTTCGCTCCTTTTCACCCTGGTCGCCTGTCGTCAGCAAACCGCAACCTTAACCCCAGCCCAGGTCGGAGATGCCCCCAATAGTGCTAATTTAGCCTCCAGCCGAGAGAGACCGCCGGGGCTAACCCAAGCCGACTTTGAAACACGCTTGGCCGGTGTCTGTCGGATTACCAAGATTTCTGAGGGAGACATTCCCTTGTCTGAAAAACCCGTCTTTGCCATCACCGAAGCTCCCCTCTCTCAAGAGCAGATGACGGACAATAGCCTTATCTTTATTCGTGATACGCCCGAGACCAATTATGACATCATGGGCAAACTCCCCGACCCTGAGGCTGATCTGCGCGACGTGACCTCCGGGGATTTGAATAATACGCCCTTAATTCTCTGTTCTCATCAAACCACGAATCCTAATGATGGAGAAACCTGTTGGTATCTCAATGAAGAAGGATGGTATGGGTCGTTAGCCAGTTATGGAACTCAGGCGACCTTGTATCTTGTCGAGGCCAAAACGTTGGATTTAATTGCCCAAACCCAACTACAACGACCGAGCCTCGGCTGTCCTGAAACCTGGACGTTGCCCGGAGATAGCCGTGAGCAAGTCCGGGATGCTGGCCCAATTGACGTCAATGAAATTCGCACCTGGCTCAATAGTTTGTCCTAATCTCCAACGTCGCTGAGTTTCGCCATCACGCTACCCAGATGGCGAAACTCAGCCGGAACAGGGCATTCCCTCGCTGGCAGGAGCCACCCCTAGCCCCTGCCAGCGAGGGGATTTTGCGCCCCGAGAGTCCCGTCAATTGTTCATCGCGATCGAATTTTGACGGAAGTTGGACTGACCATTGGACTCAGACGATGGCGTCCGGAGTTCAAATTCCGGTTCCACCACACGCCAGAGTTGAGCCAAACGATTGGCCGGAATCGTTAAATAGAGGCGATCGCCCAGCGTCAACTCAGCCCCCAATAACTCCCAACCATGGAGAGTATCGCTACTGGTTTCAAGATACAGTGGCACAAAATCACCATTGGCCGCCGCTGACTTCACATCTTGTCCCAGAAATGGGTGTTCAGGAGTAATCGTCGTGGCCATGGCAATCCAGAGATTTCCCGCCGTCATCCCACTCCCAAAAATTTGTCCCCCCAAAGCCGCCGCCGCAAAGGAGGGAGCGGCGATTTCCGTCGGACTTAAGACCGAGTTAAACTCAAAGACCTCCTGAACCATCATGCCAAAATGAGCATCATGGGCGCGGACCACCACTCGAACATCGCTCTGGAGTCCTTTAGCCGTCAGGGCAATTTCGAGATTGGTGGTATCGTCACTGCTGACAGCAAACAGAGCCTTGGCTCGGTGAATATTCGCCGTTTCGAGAGTATCCGGGAGCGTCGCATCTCCTTGAACCACAGGAATTTTCAGCGATTGGGCCGTATGTAAAAAGCGCCCATTGGGATCCGTCTCGATCGCCACCACGTCATAGCCATTTTCCTGCAAACGGGTGGCAATTTTAATGCCAATGCCCCCCAAACCGCAGATAACATAGTGATTCTCACTCGGCGTTGGGGCCGCATTCCAGAGTTTGCGGAAGCTGGTTCCTAACACCCAGTCATTAAGCAGAGCATAGGCAATACCAATCACCCCGGCTCCCGCTAACATCATGACCACCGTAAAGACTTTAATCAAAGCTGGAGCCGTTTCGGCAACCTTTTCGTTTCCGCCGGCCCCAGTAATCATGCCCACAGAAAAATAAAGGGCATCGACCGCCGTCACCTCAGCATTAATTGCCGTGTATGTCAAGGTAGCCACGAAAATCGTTAGAAACAGAACCAGAGTAATCGCCACACTCGACTGAATTTGCTGACGTAGGGTTTTCAGCCAACGGAAAAATTGTTTTCCTCGGGCCAGCCAGGATTTATGGCGCGATCCGATCGTCGGCTGAGTCGCAATAATCAGGCGATCGCCCACTTGCAGAGGTTGTTGACGCAACACCGCCGAAACCAGATCTAAATGAGTCTGCATCGGCAGATAATAGATCAACATCCGCGAGCGATCGTCCCAGAGTTCATCCAAGGTACGTCCGACCCAATCATGGCCATCATGGATATACTCTTCATGAATGGGCCAAGTCTGGTTAAATAACTGAAGTTGACCAATCGCCCGATTTCCGAACGCCGCAAACGCGAACACCGGCGCCGCTAAAGCCGACACACTCATGGCCGTATGATGCTCCAGAGTCTGATTGAGTCGCTCTCCCAATCGCTGGTTGAACAGTCGATTGACAATACGAATATGGGGATTCAGAAGACGCGCCTGTACTAAAACCGCTAGATTGACCGCATCATCAACCATGGCTAACACTAGAGTTTGAGCCTCTTGGATACCAGCCGCGAGAAGCGTCGAAGACGATCGCAAATTGCCCACAACCACATGATCCGTTTCCTGGGGGAGAGGCTGATCATGGATGCCGATCGCCTCAATCCCTTGCTGTCGCAGCAGTCGGAAAATTTCGTAGCCCGTCGGACCTAATCCACAGACAATAATCTGGGGTGTTCTCATCATTAAACAGTGCTCAACAGCATGTCTGCCAGGTAGCTTGGGAATGCGAGGAGAGTTACAGTCAACGCTGCCATGGGTAACGGTTCACGATTGTGGCTCGAACCCTCACCGAACCTTCATCGGTCATTGTCCCTTAGGACGGGTTGGCGTTTTGTAGCCTTGAACACTCAAACCAACCGTTACACCCAGACTTAAATAGACTCACAGCGATCGCAACGCCGGCGGGAAACGCCATCACCTCTGAGGCGGGAAATGGCCGCCTTTGGTTAGAATGGATCAGATTTACTCTCGCGCGATCGCTGCTGTTGCTCTGTTATGGCCTTTTCTTCCGTTGTTCGTACCCTAGCTCGAACTCCTCTAACTCAAGAGCTAAACACCTCTCTCGATCGCGATGGACGCTTACACCTCGATGGAGTTCCTCGCTTTCCCAAGGGTCTGATGGTATCGGCCTTAGCCCAGCAACGTCAACAGCATCTCTGTACCATCACCGCCACCCTAGAAGAAGCCGGCCGTTGGGCGGCACAACTCCAAGAAATGGGTTGGCCGGTGGTTCACTTCTATCCCACCAGTGAAGCCTCCCCCTATGACGACGGGGATGCCGATGAAATCACCTGGGGACAATTACAAGTTTTAGCCGATCTCGTCCATCTGTCGGATCGTGATCCTCACCCCTTCGCCATTGTTGCCACCCAACGCGCCCTTCATCCCCATTTACCCCCTCGCCAACACTTTAGCCAATCCTGTCTGCGTCTGCACCTTGGACTCGATCTCTCCCTAGGCGTCCTCAAACGACGGTTAGCAGAACTCGATTATGAATCGGTCTCCCTCGTCGAAAGTGAAGGACAATGGAGCCGACGGGGGGATATTATCGATATTTTCCCGGTTTCCGCTGAACTCCCGCTGCGTCTGGAGTTTTTTGGCGATGAACTCGAAAAAATGCGGGAATTTGACCCCATTAGCCAGCGATCGCTTGACAAAATAGAGCAAGTTGTGCTAACGCCGCGCCAGATCAATAGTGGTTTGGCCGCCGAGATGGGTGATGATTGGCCCCAATCGGCCGGCGACTTATCCCCAAGCGCCCAAGTCGGCTTAGCCTTTGATGCCCCCGCCTCCCTGCTGGAGTACTTACCCGAGAACAGTCTCCTCGTTGTCGATGAACCCGAAGCCTGTCAGGGCCACAGCGATCGCTGGGTTGACCATGTCGAACGGGACTTCCTCGGCCATCGCGATCGCCATCCCCAACTTAGCCGCCTCCATCGCCCCCTAAACGAAAGTCTCGACCCCTGTCCCTTGCCACGAGTCGATTTGCGGGAATTAGTCGTCAGCGATCGCCACGCCGAAAACGACCCCGGCAAACATCTCAACCTGGCCAGTCGCCGTCTAGCCACCACCCCCCATCAATTCGCCAAAATCGCGCAAATTCTGCGACAGGAACGCGATCGCGGCTTCAACATCTTTCTCGTCTCCGCCCAACCCAGTCGCACCGTGGCCCTACTCCAAGAACATGACTGTAGCGCCCAATTCCTGCCCAATCCCCGCGACTATCCCGCCGTCGATCGCCTGCAAACCCATCACATCCCCGTCGCCCTCAAATACTCAGGCCAAGCCGAACTCGAAGGCTTCATCCTACCCACCCTCCGCCTCGTCATCGTCACCGATCGCGAGTTTTTCGGTCAACATGCCCTCGCCAGCCCCAGCTACATCCGCAAACGTCGTCGGGCCGCCTCCAAACAAGTCGATCCCAACCAACTACAACCAGGAGACTACGTCGTTCACCATAACCACGGAATCGGGCAATTTCTGCAACTCGAAAGCCTCACCCTCAACGGCGAAACCCGCGAATATCTAGTATTACGCTATGCCGATGGAACCCTGCGCGTCGCCGCCGATCAACTCAACGCCCTCTCTCGCTACCGCCATACCGGCAGTGGCAGCGTGCAACTCAACAAAATGTCGGGCAAAGCCTGGGAACGGACGAAAAACAAAGTCCGCAAAGCCATCAAGAAAATTGCCATTGACTTGTTGAAACTCTACGCCCAACGCGCCAAACAACAGGGATTTGCCTATCCTGCCGATGTCCCCTGGCAACAAGAACTCGAAGACTCCTTCCCCTATCAACCTACCCCCGATCAACTCAAAGCCACCCAAGATATTAAACATGATATGGAGAGCGATCGCCCCATGGATCGCTTAGTTTGCGGCGATGTGGGGTTTGGTAAAACGGAAGTGGCCATCCGGGCTATCTTTAAAGCCATTACGGCCGGTAAACAAGTGGCCCTACTCGCCCCCACCACCATCCTCACCCAACAGCATTATCACACCCTCAAAGAGCGCTTTGCCCCCTACCCGATTCAGGTGGGCCTGCTTAACCGCTTCCGCACCAGCGAGGAACGCAAGGATATTCAGCAACGTTTAGCCACTGGGGAGTTAGATGTAGTGGTCGGAACCCATCAACTCCTGGGGAAAAGCGTGAAGTTCAAAGACTTGGGCCTATTAGTTGTGGATGAAGAACAGCGATTTGGGGTGAGTCAGAAAGAGAAAATCAAAGCCCTCAAAACCCAAGTTGATGTCTTAACCCTGACGGCGACACCGATTCCTCGGACCTTGTATATGTCTCTATCGGGGATTCGTGAGATTAGCCTGATTACCACGCCGCCGCCCTCCCGCCGTCCCATTAAAACCCATTTAGCCCGCTATGACTGGGAAACCATTCGAGGGGCCATCGCCCAAGAACTCGATCGCGGCGGCCAGGTGTTTTATGTGGTTCCCCGAGTTGAGGGGATTGAGGAGCGATCGGCGAAAATTCGTGAACTCGTTCCCAGTGCTAGGATGGCGATCGCCCATGGTCAAATGGACGTGGCTCAACTCGAATCGGTGATGTTAGCCTTCAGCAGTGGTGAAGCAGATGTTCTCATCTGTACCACCATTGTTGAGTCGGGCTTAGATATTCCTCGCGTTAATACGATTTTGATTGAAGATGCCCATCGCTTTGGTCTCTCTCAACTGTATCAATTGCGAGGCCGGGTGGGGCGATCGGGGGTTCAGGCCCACGCCTGGTTATTTTATCGTCAGCGTAGTCAACTCTCCCAAGCCGCTCAGAAGCGCTTGCGGGCCTTGCAAGAGTTTAGTCAGTTGGGATCGGGGTATCAGTTGGCCATGCGAGATCTCGAAATTCGCGGCGTGGGGAATCTGTTGGGGGCCGAACAATCGGGCCAGATGAATGCGATCGGCTTTGATCTCTATCGCACCATGCTTGAAGAAGAAATCCGTGAGATTCAGGGCCAGGCTATCCCCAAAGTCAACGATACTCAAGTCGATCTCAATCTGACGGCCTTTATCCCGAGTAACTATATCCCGGATCTCGACCATAAAATGAGCGCCTACCGTCAGGTGGCCACCGCTGACTCCTCGGACGCCTTGCAGGCGATCGCCCTTGACTGGCAAGATTGCTACGGTCCTCTCCCGAAAGCCGCTAGCCAACTGTTGCGGGTCATGGAACTCAAACAACTGGCCAAAACCCTCGGATTTTCCCGCATCAAGCCCGAAGGAAAACAACATATCGTCTTAGA
Source organism: Phormidium willei BDU 130791 (assembly GCA_001637315.1). Classification (GTDB taxonomy): domain Bacteria; phylum Cyanobacteriota; class Cyanobacteriia; order Cyanobacteriales; family Geitlerinemataceae; genus Sodalinema; species Sodalinema willei. The sequence goes on from LSZA01000040.1 coordinate 11,096, forward strand.
GACCCCGATGGAAGAACCGGCCTGGGGACTCTTAAAACAACATTTACCGAAACATTTACACTCCCGGTTCGTCTATAGTTCTGGGAAGGTCACCGTGCGTGGCCTCGGAGTCCTTGCGGCTGAGAAGCAACTCGATAGTCTCATTCAATGGTTAGAATGCCTACGTCCAGCCTTAAACGACGCCCAAAACCCAGCAGATTCACCCGTCAGTGCCTCCTAGGGGGTCAGGCACCTCTGGGTTCGTCCTTCCCATGCAGATGTAAACCTTGCCACGACAATTGCTATTACGGCAATTGCTGCCACGGCAATTGCCAGCCAAAAACAACGCCCAAAACCCTGTTATCCGGGGCGTTGACGCACTCCTCTCCTTATGAGTCTCTAAACCCTAGCCATTGCTTTCAATTCCCGAGGTTGGACTCGCTTAGGGTAACGCACCATCTTGATGGTACTGGGCAAAACCCCCACCAAGCTCGCTAAGGCATCATCAGGCAAACTGTTTACCGTATCTGCGTCAAAGTAATGTTCAAACTGGGCCAACAACATTTTCGCCCGTTGCAAGGGAACAGGGTTTTCCGTCAACTGTTCAGTCAGGCGAATCCAATGTCGTCGAATCGAATAGGCTTTTTGCCGATCTTCGTACGCTTCGGGCGCCACAAGGGCGAGATCCCCAACAGGAATCGTGCGTTGGGTTCCGACATCAAAAAAGCCCCCAACAGCCGCCCCAGGTCCCGCAAACTCTGCATGGTACCGTTTGTAGATAATCAAGCCGTTGCGACGACGACTATCGACCGCTAACAGCTGACCGCTATTGAGCTGGGAAATAAGCTCGGCAGGTTGTGAAGACTTAACGAGGCTTCGCGACATATCAGTAACTCTCGTTTCAGGAATGGATCATGCCTTAGGTCATCGTCAGGCGGTCAAGGGAGAGGCATCTGCTCTTAGAGTAACTTAATCTGTCAAGAGATACCACGAAACTCGTACCGAAGTCGAAGGGCGACAGAAGAGATAGGTTAAGACTCCATCACAGTAAAACTGGCTCTGTCAGTCAGCTAAACGGTCGTGGGTGATGCCAAACGGTTGTGGGTGACGAGTCATTTAGATAATGGAACAACCCTAGATGCAATGACCTAGATGTCATGACCTTAGCTTGACTGGCTACACCCATGCCCTGATTCTATCAGAAATTTTCCTGCGGCTCCAACATCAGCTTTGCCCCTGGTCGCCTGAACATTTCAGGAGGGTTTGACGAGGCGATCGCATGATCTGCGGCAATGCCAGTCAGGAACGGATAAGGGACTTTGAGAGAAATAATTGTCGAGGTTGACCAAACCAAGTCGCTCCCCACGTTAGCTCAACTCGTCGCAGGCGGTAGCCTAACTGGGTGTATAAGGCACGAGCCGGTAGGTTGTTATCTAAAACATGCAGATAAATATCCCGGAAGCCCCACTCTAAGGCAGTTTGCTCACAAGCCATCAGTAGCTGCCGCGCGACACCGCAGCGACGGGCCTGGGGGCGAACCGCGAGGTTGGAGATGTAGGGATAACTCAACCCATTCATGCGCCATGCCGTTGTTGGAGAAGACTTCAAACTCAGCTCAACCGTTCCCAAAAGCTGATCGCCTCGGGCCAACACAGGTGCATTGAGGGGCGCATTGAGGGGCGCATTAAGGTCGTGATCAAATCGAGGGCGATCGCCGCCCTCGATGGCCACCAAACAGGCGTAGGGATGTTGGCTAGAACGCAGTCGATGGCGTAAATCTTCATAAATTCCCAGACGAATCAGAGGCAAAAGCCAGGTTCGCCACCCTTGGGTTTCATGAAAACTAGCCGCCAAAATCTCTGACAGAGTCCGTAAATCCTGAGAGGTCGCCCGTCGGACTGCGACATCAGAAACAAGCCAACGCGAGATAGCCGCCGGATTGGGCCGTCCTTGAGAACCTGAATTCGGTTGAGAGCGTGCAGTACCAAAAAAGTTCACAGGTCTAGTCGGAGGGGATGAAGGATGCCAGCGTGAGAATCGGCGAACAGAATTTGAGGAGGCTGAACGACTCGCAAACATTGACATGAAGTTCCATTGTAGCTGAATCGGTTAAGATGCGACGGGCAAGAGGTTCGACAACTTTCGCTATACTGACGGTTGAAAGCGGCCATTACACCTGGCTACTTGGCCCTTAGGGTTCATCGAAACTTAGCTGGCTTCATCAGCATAACGTCCCTCCTGAACCAAGGCCCACTGGCTACATCAACTGTCAATTGTTAACTGTCCACTGTTGTTTGACCGATCTTGAATGATAGATCGCCCCCGTCGCCTCACTAAGATTTTGGTCGTGGACGATGAACCCGACAACCTTGACCTACTTGAGCGCGTTCTGTCCCCGACTTATCAGGTCCTCAGAGCCTCTAGTGGACAAGAGGCGCTGCAAACTCTATCCCGAGAACAGGATGTCGCGGTCATTGTCTCAGATCAGCGAATGCCGAAAATGACCGGGACGGAGTTTCTGAGTCTAACGGCCATGCAATATCCTGACATGATCCGCATCCTGGTGACGGCGTACACGGATGTGGATGACTTGGTTGAAGCCATCAACAGTGGCAAGGTGTTTAAGTATGTCACGAAACCTTGGCATGTCGATGAGTTACGGGCCGTGGTTCGTCAGGCGGTGGATACTCATAATGTCTTACGAACTCGCACTGAACAACTCTGTCGTACGTTGCGTCAAGAGTCGCTGCTGAATGCCGTCACCAACACCATTCGCTCACGCACCAATTATCGGCAAATTCTGCAAACCATTGTCGAAACGATGGGGCAGATGTTTGAAGCCAGTTGTTGTATTTTGCGGACTTGCGATGATCCCGGTTGGACGTCTCAGTCAGCTCCACCAACGCGATTGCGATTCTCGCACGCTTCGCGATCGCAGTTCTCGCACGCTTCGCGATCGCAGTGGTTTGGTTACGCCGGCCCCACGCTTCCGGATCATCTCAAACGTTCTCAGAGCCGCGATGGCGATTCTCCCACGCTTCGCGATCGCCCCAGTTTAGATCCTTGCTTAGCCCAAACCCTCTGGGAAACTGACGAAATCGTCGTCATGAACGATTGTACTCGCGATGAACGAATACAGACCGAGGAAGCCCTGCGCCAAGCCTACAAACAGGCAGACATTCGCTCAAGTCTGATTGTCCCCCTCAGCGCCCCGGTGTACCGTCATCCGACCCTGTTAACTCCAGAGAGTACCCCCCAGGAGATGGTTCAAGGACCGGGAGAATTTTCCCTGGTGGCGGTCTTGGCCCTGCATCAATGCAGTCAGGGACGGATTTGGCAAGATGATGAGGTGCAATTGGTGGTTATGGTGGCTGAACAAGCGGCCCTCACCTTGGCCCAATCTCAAACTCTGGAGATGATGCAAACTCTGGCCCAGCGGGAAGCCCTGATCAACTCCATTACGACGGCGATTCGCTCAAGTCTCAATCCCCAGGATATTTTTGCCGCCATTACTGAACAACTCGGCTGTGCCTTACAAGCCGATGGTTGCGCCCTATCCCTCTGGACGCAAGAGGATGAATTTGTCGACTGTGTGGGCCTATATGAGCGTGAGCATGAAGACAGTGCCGAAGGCCGTTTACCTCAGTCGGTGGTTCCCATTGAGGGAAATCGGGTTCTACAACATCTGCTCGAAACGCAACAGCCGGTGGTGATTGAGGATATGGCGGCTCAACCGACCTGGAATCAGGATTATCAACCGTTTCATCATCCGGCCCGCGCTCTGTTGGTGGTTCCTTTACTCTGCGATGGGCAGATTATTGGCAGTATTTCCTTGCGACAAAATGAGACGCCCCGAGCTTGGCATCTACATGAGGTGTCTCTGGCGCAAGCGGTGGCCGCTCAGGCGGCGATCGCCGTGCAACAGGCTCGACTCTATCAGAAAACGCGCCAACAGGCGGAACGCTTACTGATCTTAGACCGCCAGAAGACGGAGTTTTTTCAAAATGTCTCCCATGAGTTTCGCACCCCCTTAACCTTGATGATGGGACCCCTGGAGGCGGCTGTGAGTCAGGGACAGGGGGTCTCCTATGAGCGGGCTGAGATGGCGCTGCGCAATTGTCGCCGGCTGCTGCGGTTGGTGAATCAATTGCTGGATTTGCAACGGCTCGATGAACGGCGAATGCAGCCAAGGTTTGCCCCTTGTCAGTTTGGAGCCTGGGTTGGACAAACCCTAGAGGCGTTTCGTCCCTATTGCCAACGTAAGGGGATTCGCTTACAACAACGGCTTCAGGGTCAGGTCCGGGTGTTTCTCGATCTAGATCTGTTTGAGAAGGTTCTCTATAATCTGCTCTCGAATGCCATGAAGTTTACGCCGGCGGGCGGTGAGATTGAGGTCTCGGTGGCCCAAGATGAGGAGGGGATCCGGTTGCAGGTACGAGATACCGGAATTGGCATCGACCGCGATCGCCTCCCGCAGTTATTTGACCGCTTTTATCAGGCCGAAGGCTCTGTCGATCGCACCTATGAAGGCAGTGGTCTCGGTTTAGCCTTGGTGAAGGAGTTGGTACAAGTTCATGGGGGTCAGGTGCAGGTTGAGTCCCAGGTGGGCCAGGGCAGTTGTTTCACGGTGCGGCTACCCACCGGAAGCGACCATCTCCCCCCGGAATCCTTAGCCTTAGAGGCGCGTTCGCGAAGCGGGCGAGAATCGCCATCGGGTCCGCTGCCGGCCCCTGACCCGGCCCGTCCCGGGGACAGCCGCTTCACCGTTGAGTTGGCGGATCTCGATTGCGATTTGGGTTCTCTGGGTGAGCGCCCCGAAAGGCTGACTCCACTCGCGTCTGAGATGACGGATACTCTGCTGGCTGGCTCTGATAGGCGTTTACCACAATCTGACACAAATGTCAAGGAAACCCCCGCCAAGGTTGCTGCCACGATTTTGTTCGTCGAAGATAACAGTGATTTGCGAGTCTATGTGGCGGGGATTCTCCAAGACGCGGGCTATCAGGCTGTCCTGGCCGGTAACGGTGAGGAAGGGATACTTCTGGCTAAATCTCACTATCCCGATGCCATTGTCACTGATTTAATGATGCCCAAGGTCTCGGGATTGGATTTGATTGCGGCGATTCGTGCTGATGGGGACTTACAGGGAACCCCCATTGTCTTATTGACGGCGAAAGCCAACGAAGAAACCCGCCTCGAAGGCGTTGAACAGGGGGCCGATGCCTATTTATCGAAGCCGTTTAACGATCGCGAACTCCTAGCCCAAATCCGCAATTTATTGGCCCTCAAGGAACAGGAACGACAGATTAAGGACCTCAATCGCTATTTAACGCAATCAGTGTTAACTCGCTTTCTGCCGCCGGCGTTGGTCGAAAAAGCCCGTTTGGGAGAGTTGCAATTGAATTTAACCCCGGAACCGCGCCTGGTGACCATTGTCTTTACGGATATTGTCGGGTTTACTCAGATGGCCAACCAACTGCGATCGCGCCGAGTGGCCGAAATTTTAAATCAGTATCTTTCGTCGATGAGTCAGGTGATTTTCCAGGCCGGGGGAACGGTGGATAAGTTTGTCGGTGATGCGGTGATGGCGATTTTTGGCGCACCTGAGGAGATGAAACCCGAAGTTCAGGTGCAACAAGCCATTCACGCGGCTCGCCAGATGTATGAGCGTTTGGCGGCCCTGAATGCTCAATGGACCGACGAGGGACTGACTCCGGTTCAATTCCGTTGTGGCATTCACCAGGGAACAGCCGTAGTGGGGATGTTTGGCAGTGAGGAGCGATCGGACTATACGGCGATCGGTCCAAGTGTCAACATTGCGGCCCGGCTTCAGGAAGTGGCCCAGCCGGGAGGGATTCTGATTTCGGCAGCGGTGGCAGACTATTTACAAGAATCCGAAATTACCAAGTTTCGTCCTCTACATCTCAAGGGAATTGATGAAACTGTACTTGCATTCTCGCTCAACCCCCTTGATAATGAGTGATTCTGTGAACGCGGAGGGGTTGCGATGACGGTTGCCATTGTGGTGTTGAATCAGAGAAGTGTCTCCCTGGCTCGTCAGGTGGCCCGGGGGTGCGATGGCCAGGTCTATGGCTTAGACCGCCGCACGACGGGGGTTGATCACTCGTTTTCTGAGTTTGGAGTGACCTTGCGATCGCTGTTTGAACAGAAAACCCCCATTATTGGTATTTGTGCGGCGGGGATTCTCATTCGCACCTTAGCTCCTCTGTTGGGCAATAAGACGGAGGACCCGCCGGTGTTGGCCATCGCTGAAGATGGAAGTGCGGTGGTTCCTTTACTGGGAGGGTTACAGGGTGTGAATGACTTGGCCCGTCAGATTGCCCAACTGTTGCAGGTTTCCCCGGCGATTACCGCGAGTGGTGAGATTCGCTTTCAGACGACACTTCTGGCGCCACCTCGGGGCTATCGCTTGCTGAATGACCCGGATCAGGCGAAAGGGTTTATTGCCCAGGTTTTGGCTGGGGCGACGGTGAGGTTTGAAATCTACCCTACCCCCTCGCCGACCCGATTCGCCTGGGAGGAAAGGTTGCCCGAATGGCTCCAACAAAGTCGTTTACCTTGGTCTGAGTCGGGAGAACAGCGGCTGATTGTTGCCACTGAGATCACTCCTGATGTTCGTCCGAGCGATCGCTGTCTGGTCTATGAACAACTGCCTCAACGGGGGGATTTGGCGATCGTGGGGACGGGACCGGGATCGTTGCAGTGGATGTCGCCTCAGGTGCGGCAAACTTTGCTAGAGGCGACGGATTGGGTGGGGTATCGGACCTATTTGAATTTGGTGGAACCGCTCAGATCATCGTCGATTCGTCGTCATGAGTCGGAGAATCGTGTGGAGGGCGATCGCGCCCGTCAGGCGTTAGATTTGGCGGCTCTGGGCCGACGGGTGGTGTTGGTCTCTTCGGGAGATCCGGGGATTTTTGCCATGGCGGCGGCGGTGTTTGAGGTCTTGGAAACCCGAGAGAACCCGGATTGGCAACAGGTCGAGATTGAGGTCTGTCCGGGAATTTCAGCGATGCAGGCGGCGGCAGCTCAGGTGGGTGCGCCCCTGGGTCATGATTTTGCGGTGATCTCCCTCTCGGATATTCTCAAGCCTTGGTCGGCCATTGAGTCGCGCTTGCGGATGGCGGCCCAGGGGGATTTTGCGATTGCTCTTTATAATCCCGTGTCTAAGCAACGGACCTGGCAGTTAGACCGGGCGCGGGAGCTACTTCTGGAGTGGCGATCGCCGGCGACACCGGTGGTGTTGGCTCGCAATTTGGGGCGAACTGGCCAAGGGGTCAGGGTGAAGCCGTTGGCAGAGTTGACGGCTGGGGATGCGGATATGCGCACAGTCATTTTAATTGGCTCGAGTCAGACGCGCCAGGTGCGATCGGGAGAAGACCGACTTTGGGTGTACACGCCTCGTACCTATGGAGGTGGATCGGCTAACGGTTAATCCTCCCAGACCGATCTCACTTCTCACTGAAATTTGTTGCACAGGCTACATAACTATGCTATTATATAAATGTAGTTAAAGATATAGCACGAGCCATACTCACTAAATCGTAAGATTCTTCAAAACCAAGTGTCCTGATTTGTATGACGACTGCTATACAAGGACATTGATCATGTTAAAACGCTTAAATCTCACCATCCTCTCTCTGCTTTGTGTTTCCTTAATCTCCGCACCGCCGTCTCGGGCAGAATCACCGGAGAAAGGGATTTCGGCCGTTGATCTAGTTCAACTGGCCCGCAATGGCTATCTCCAAGATCAGGGAATCGCTCAATTCAATCAACTGGCGTCGGATTACAATAGTGGCCAGGTCTGTGCTGAAGATGTTGTTGAGGCGGCGATCGCCGATGATCGCTTGTCTCCTGAAACCCTCACTGATGATGGCTATTTGGCGACAGTTGACCATTGTTTAGATCATCTCGATGACTAGATTCTCGGCAACCCCTAGACTCAATCACTAGAGGGTATCTATCGAGAAAAGATCAAGAGGCGAGACGTTAACGCATCGCAGCGATCATCGCTTGATAGACAAAGCACTGACTTAGTTGAGGCAGACGCTCATAATCCTTACTCAAACGTCGGTGCTTTGCGACTCTCGCCTAACACCATTTGGACTCAGGTAAAATCGGCGAGATTGGCAGCATAAGAGAAGACAACAATCACAAGATTGTATCTCGAATAGAGACAATCTAAAAGCCTTGTCTTCTCTTAGAAAACCTGGTTTAATTGAAGTACCTCCTAAGAAATCAAGCTCTACCGTAACCATAAAACTAGCCATTTCAGAGTATTTCATCCCAATTTTCAAAAGTTGTGCCATAGATATCTCTAGGGGAACCCACCCCTAACCCCTCCCAAAAGGGGATGGCTGTTCGCTCGGTGTCAGAGGTATAACCAGCATTTTTAAAATGGTATCAAAAGTTGATTTCAGGTTTTCATTTCAGGTTTTCTGGGAATTCAAAGAAGGTTTTTGTACGGATATTCAGTCTGAGTTCTCGTAAGATGAATAAGATTGCTGTCAAACTGTTAACAGAGCCGAAAAAATATGCTGTCCCATCAATCCCATCCATGGATAGTTAGACAAATCCCGCGACTTGCCTTGCCAATCCTGATGTTAACGTTCCAGGATCGCCCAACCGACGCCCAAATTGTCCCAGACCAAACCTTAACCAATCCATCGCAACTGTCCAACCAAGACAACCGGATTCAAGTTGATGGCGGAACCGAAACCGGGGGCAATCTCTTTCACAGTTTTCAAGACTTTTCCATTCCCCAAGACAGTCAAGTTCACTTTAACAACCCCCAAACCATTCAACGGATTATTACCCGTGTCACAGGGGTGAATCCCTCCCGGATTGATGGCGAACTCAGCGCCAATGGAAACGCCGATTTTATCCTCCTCAATCCCCAAGGCATCGAATTTGGAGAAAACGCCCGACTCTCCCTCGGTGGTGGGTTTCTGGCGACCACTGCTGAACAGATCCAATTTGCCGATGGGACGGTTTGGGGGTCTTCTCCTTCTGAGAATGCTGCGTTGTTGACCGTCTCCGCCCCCGTGGGGGTACAGTTTGGCGAGACGCCTGGGACTCTTGTCAATCGCTCAGTCGCCGTTGATGAGAGGGGAACACTTGAAAGATTAGGGGGAGGATTAGGGGGAGGATTAGAGGCGTTGCGACTCTCTTTTCTCGGGGGAGAGGTGCGCTTTGAGGGCGGCCAGGCGCGATCGCCCCTCTCGCTGGAATTAGGAAGTTTCGCCCCGGGAAGTGTAGCCTATCTCGATGGCCAGGGACGCTTGAGTGGCGAGACTCTGGGGGGATTTGGAGCCATTGAACTGACGCAACAGGCGAGACTGGGGGGCGGGGCCATCCGGCTGCTGGGCGATCGCCTGTCGATGCGTGACGGGGCGCAACTTCTCTCCACGGATACTCCCATCGGCCCCGGTGCGATCGCCATCGAGATGCAAGACAGCGTCCATCTGCAAGGGGGGGCGCAAATTCTCACTCAAAATCGTCCCAATATCGAGATTCAAACCGGATACTTTCACCTGGAGGATACCTCCCGCATCTTGGTGAACCAGGTTAGTGACGGCGGCCGGGGAGGCGATATTCGTATCCAGGCCCGAGAGGCGATCGCCCTCAGTGGAATTGGCTTTGAACCATTTAACCTCTTCCTAGCTGCGATCGCCGCTGGCCGCTTGCAACCCGACGGAGACACTATTGGCGGCATCTTCTCCGTCACCACCGCCGGCCAAAGTGGCGATGTCACCTTCATCACTCCCGGCGACTTCCGGGCTGACAATGGCAGTATTGTCTTTATGCCCGTCTTTGGAACCGCCCAGGGAGGACAACTCAGCTTTGACATTGGTGGCACCTTAGACGTGATGGAATCAGCCTTAGTCAATGCAACCACCGTCGAGAGTCAAAGCCTGGGCGGTGATATCACCGTTTCCGCCGAATCCTTGCTCTTAGCCAATGGTTCGGGACTGGCGAATCTCACCCTGGGAGATGGCCCCGCCGGAGATATCACCATTCAAACCCGAGATCGCGTCGAGGTGAGTGAATCTCGGCCCGATGCCTTTGTTCCTACGGGGATTTTCAATAACTCCCTCTTTGGAACCGGGCCGGCTGGAGATATCACCATTCAAACCCGCCATCTCATCAATCGTCGTGGCGGCTTGATTACCTCCAACACCGGCGGAACCCTCGGGACTGAATTGGTCACTCAAGGAGGGCCTGGGGGCAATATCAGCATCACCGCCACGGACTTAATTGAATTTATCGGGGTCTCGTCTGATGGTCGACTCACCAGTGGCCCCGGAACCACCACCTTTGGCGACTTTTCTTCGGGAAATCTAACGCTGAATACCCGCCGTTTAGTCATGGGTGATGGGGCCATTGTCTCGACAGCGACAGTGGGGGCGGGAGATGCGGGAACGCTGACGGTTAATGCTCATGAAATCGAGGTGTTTGGCCGATCGCCCATCACAGGATTACCAACGATTTTAGTCTCCTCCTCGGGACGGGAAGATTTGCCGTTAACCGCCAGGGGCCAGGGTGGGGATTTACGCATCAGCAGCGATCGCCTCGTGGTGCGAGATGGGGCCGTTTTGGATGTTCGCAGTTTTGGCCAGGGGTCTGCGGGCCTATTACAGATTACGGCTGATGCCATTCTCCTCGATGGAGGCGGTAGCTTGAACGCCGCCACGGTAGCCGGACTCGGCGGTAACATTGAGTTGCGATCGCAGACCCTGCAACTTCGCAATGGTAGTAGCATCAGCACCAACGCCGGTAGTAGTGATGGGGGCAATATCCGCCTCGATACCGCCACCCTGGTGGCCTTAGACAACAGTGATATCACCGCCAATGCCCTAGACGGCCGGGGAGGCCGCGTCAGCATCACCGCTGAGGGGATTTTCGGCACGGAGTTTCGCCAGATGCAAACCGCTGACAGTGATATTACGGCCACGTCGGCATTGGGAGCGGAGTTTAGTGGCGTGGTGGAGATTAACACCCCTGATGTCGATAGTGCGGCGGGACTGGTTGAACTGGAGACAGACACCACCGACCCCAGTGAGCAAATTGTCCGCGATTGTGCCGGCCAGGATAATCGTTTTAGTCTCACCGGACGGGGTGGACTTCCTGAAGACCCTCACCGGGGCCTCAGGGTTCACCTCGGTTGGCTTGATGACCGCGATTGGCGATCGCTGAATGAGAACCCAAACCAAGAGACTCCCCGAACCCCTCGCGAGGAGATCTCCGCATCTGAGACGGAATCGTTGGTCGAAGCCAGCACTTGGATGATGACCGCTGACGGCCAAGTGTCTCTGGTCAGGCCAACCTCGAACTCTCTTTTGTTTTCGACAAATTTATGCCGTTAAGGGACTTCTTGAAATGAGCCTTGAAATGAGCCTTGAAATGAGGCTGAGATCGCATCACATCAAACCTCAAGCCTTAATGCCGCCGATAAATTAAAATCCCTGACATTTCTTGAATTTTATCGTAATTTAGGGTCAGTTGAGTTTCTAGGATTTGTCGAGCGGCTGTACTTTCAGGACGGGAGAGATAATCAACCTCTCGATGTTTAATAATACATTCGGGAGCGAGGTCAAAAATTTTTTGCATTTCCTGTTCCGGTGAGCTAACACCGTCATGAATGGCATCCAACAAATACTGTTTTGAGATATTAGACGGATGCGTCGTGGCTTTGGTTAAGGGTTGAGCGTCAATGAGCCAATAGACAAGATGCTGATTGAGCAGATAAACCGGTTGATTTTCGAGATCCTGACGTTTTAAATAATCGGCGATCGCATAAGGGGAACCATGCCGAAGAGGCTGTCCAGCCACAAATTGCCCGGCCACAACTCCATATTCACTTAAAATCGGTTGGAGAGAAAGAAGCACCAATAATAGGGGGATTGCAAGGCGTGAAACCTGCCAATTTTGACTCGATAGGTTTGCGAGTTTGGTTCCGGGAAACTCACTCAATCGTAGAATAAATCCTAGTGCAAAAAAAGGCACCATTTGAATTAAATAGTGTTTATAAGCACCACCACTGGCTAAGACTGAAAAACCCGTCCCTAATCCCAAAATTAGCAACCATTTCAAAGTTGGGTTTCTCAATTGATCGGCGTGAATCGGTCGAAGGGCCCGAATCACGCCCCAAAAACCACCTAGCCAGAGGCAAAGAATGACCGGAAAGGTAAAGCGAATATCACTCGACTCAACAATTCCATTTAGTAATTTACGAAAAGAGTCCAAAATGCCATGTTGGTCACTTGCATAGTTAAGAGGTGCGATAATCACCGACTGCCACCAAGTTTGACTGTACCCAGTTACTAAATATGGAAAATAAGAGATAAAGAAGACCAATAAACCGCCGCCAGCATAGGCACAGCCAAAACCTATCATTTTTGTCCAACTGGGAAAATAGCGTAATGTTAAATAAATTCCCAAAAAGAGAGTAGGATAAGCAAGATTTAGGCGTACTAAACTTGCGATATTCATCAAAAGTCCCACTAAAAAAATATGCCTATGGTTATAATTCGGACGAATCGCCAAAATACTGAATGCCGCCATCAAGGGAACCAGGGCAATATGTTCAGTCAAGGTTGCTGAACCTCCGGCGACAAAACTAATACCGAAGAGGCTCAGAATTGCCCCGAAAAAGCAAGACGTACGGGAAGCGAACGTTTTACCAATTCGATACACCATAATCGCAATTAAACTCGTACATAGCCAGCCTGCTAAACGGACGGCTGCAATGGTTTTGCCAAAAACTAGGATGAAACTGGCATAGGCAAAAAAAGCTAAGGGTGGCTTAATATCCCAAAGTTTAGTGTAAGGAAGATGTCCATCTAAGATAGATTGTCCCATCAAGATAAAGGTACTTTCATCCCAGTCAATTACGGCTGGAAAAAAGAAAGGAAATCGGATAAGAAACGCAATAATTATGAGAACAGTCACAAGACCCCAATCTTGAACCGTCATGGGTTGTTCCTCGGGTGGAAACAGGAGCGGTTTTAATTTCTGTAGGTGAGACATTACTGAATCAGTGATTTGACGATGTTGATGTTTGAGATAGATTTTAGAGTTAACGTTCAATGCGTCTATAAATCAAACGACCTTCAATTTGAGCGACTTGTTCATAGTGATTGGCAAGTTCTCGTTCAAGAAAGGTCTTGACAGGCTGCATATTTCCTGACAATAAATACCTCACAAATCGTTCTTTAACCACAAATTTAGGTTCAGCGGCAAACACTTTAGCAATTTCCGATTCAGGAGAACTCTCAACCCCGTAGATCACATCTAAGACATACTCTCGGGAGAGTGTCGAGGGATGAGTGGTCGCTGGCGTTAAGGGTTGAGAGTCGAGAAACCAATAGACAATATGATCGATCATCATGTAAATTGGTTCATCTTCAGCCTCTTGTTCCCGGAAGTAGGCGGCGATGTCATAGGCGGGGCCAACCTGCAAGGAGTCACCGGCCCGCAGACGACCGCCCACGATGCGATATTCTGTAAGAATAGGAGTTAAAGAACTCAACAAGAGAACAAGGGTTAGACCGAATAGGACTCGGTCTAAGATAATATTTTGCGATATTGTTTGCCATAAAATAGCAAATCCCAACCCTAAACAGGGGACTAATTGAATTAAATAATGTTGATGAGCTGCTCCGGTTTCTAAGATAGATATGAAAATACTAATGGTTAGTAAACCTAGGGCGATCGCAGGATGAGAACGGCTGTAAACCTGTTTGTTTTTTAGCAAAATAGACAGAACTATGCCGAATGCTCCTCCCAGCCAAAGAAGCAGAGTGATGCCAAAAATCATTTTATTTTCACTGCTACTGATTAGCCCGTCCTTAAGTCGATTAAATACCTGTGAGGCTCCCAGTTGGCTATCTGAGTAATTCAAAGGAGCTATAATAACCGATAGCCACCAAAGTTTTGAATGTCCCATGAGCCAGTACGGGAAAAAGGTTAAAAAGCAGACTAGAAAACTTCCTAAACTATAGCTAACCGCTTGGCGAATCAGGCGCGTCCAGTCCGGTAGATGTTGGAGGATAAGATAAAAGCCAAGAATTAGAACACTGTAGCCTAAATTTAAACGCATCAAGGCAGCCATGGTCAGGAGAATGGCGATCGCAAAGGTTGCGTTTAACTCTGGTTTTGGCCGCAGAAATAGTACCGCCAAGACTGCGGTGAGGGGAACGATCGCCACATGTTCACTCATAACTGCTTGGCCAGCCGATAAGACACTAATTCCTAAAGCGGTGGCGATCGCACTCAGAAACGCCGCCGTTGCCTGGGTGAAGGTTTTGGCACAAAAATAGACGAGAATCGCCACAATTATGACGCAAAGGGTTCCCGCGAGGCGAATTGAGAGAATACTTTTGCCTAAAGTGAGGATAAACAGGGCATACGCCACAAACAGAAGGGGCGGTTTTAAGTCCCAAAGTTGAGTATAGGGAAGATGACCATCGAGAAGGGATTGCCCCATAAGAATGAAGGTACTTTCATCCCAATTGATGACGGCTTCAAAGAAAAAGGGCAGACGAATCAACACCGTGATTACGGCGATTGACGCTAAATAGAGACCATCCTGCTTGGTCAGATGCTTGCGGAGATCAGGAAGTATCATCATCATAAAAATAAGACCTAAATCCAGACTCGAATCCACTCGATACCCCGTTGAGCATCAAGAGTGTAATTCAGGGCTAAAATAGGGCAACAATCTCTTAAATGTAGCTGATAGACTTGATTTTGGGGGAGAGAGGGTCGCCGATTTATGGTAAAACAGCAACAGTTGTGGTGTTTACGGATGAAGGCGATCGCATGAGACGAGTATTTGTATCGGCTGGCCATGGAGGCTACGATGACGGGCAGATTGACCCCGGCAGCATCGCGGGGGGGACCACCGAAGCCCAAGAGATGATTCTACTGCGCGATCGCCTCCTCAGCGCCCTCCAGGCCCGCAAAGTCACGGCCTTATCCATTCCTGATGACCTCAACCAAGACCAAACCATCGCCTGGATTAACAATCGCGCCCAAGCTAACGACGTGGCGATTCAACTCCATGCCAATGCAGCCCTGAACCCCGAGGCCCGAGGCACAACGGTGTATTACATCACCAACAACAACGAACGCCGCCTCGAAGCCGAACGCCTCCTACGCAGCTTACTGCAACAAGTTCCCCAATTTGCCAATCGTGGCGCCCGCCCCGACTCGATGACCGCAACAGGAAGTCTCCAATTCTGTCGAACCGTGGCGGTTCCCTCCCTTTATATCGAAATTGGCTTTCTCACTAACCCGAGCGATCGCAGTTTAATCCAAAATCGCCGCCCCGCGATCGCTGCGGGCCTCGCCGATGGCCTCCTGGCTTGGGTGAATCGCGCCCCGGAATTTCCGCCGCCGGATGTCACCTACCCCACCATCAATATTCGCATTAATGGTCAACGCTATGGGGAACCGGGCCTCATTATTCATGGCAACTCCTATATTCCGATTGACTTAGCCGATGCCTTGGGAGTGGATTTAAGTCAAGCCGAATATGTGCGGCGGGTCTATTATCGAAATATCGTCTATGTTAAGGCGATCGACTTACGAGAATTTAATATCTCTGTCGGCTGGAACAATGACGATCGCGCCGTGGTGTTACGGTCGGCGATTCCCATTTGCCCCGGACATATTGACCGCATTATGGGAGTGGGAAATACCACAGAAACCCAAATGCAAGTCTTTTTAAGAAATGATAATCCTGATGCGTTAATTCAATTTCCTGATTTAGCCAAACTCTATCGAGAAGAAGCCAGCATTGAGGGAGTCAATAGTGATATTGCCTTCGCCCAAATGTGTTTAGAAACGGATTTTCTGCGCTTCGGTCGGGGGATTAGTGCCAGTCAAAACAATTTTGCGGGTTTAGGCGATGCGGCGGGAAGTCCAGGTGGGGCAACCTTCTCCTCCGCCCGTGTTGGGGTTCGCGCTCATGTTCAACATTTAAAAGCCTATGGCAGTGTTGAACCCCTGGTCTTAGAGATTGTTGACCCACGTTTTCGCTTTATTTCCCGAGGAATTGCCCCCCTTGTTCAGCAACTCTCAGGACGCTGGACATCGGATCTCAATTATGGCGATCGCATTCTCGCCATTCTCCGCCAACTCTACGAATCTGCTGGCATTTTATAGCAATCAAATCTCGCGAGACTTAGGCATTAGTAAAGACATGCGTTGGTTTTGAGGTAAGCGGCGGATTCAGGTAATCCTGACCCCCGCCTAGTGATACACTTGACCCCCAAGCATGGCTCCTGGCTCGCAAGTTGCTACGTCGGGACAGTGTCACGAGTGAGGATAACCTGAGAACCCAAGTCCTCGACTTCATCGAGCACTTCAATCGCACAAGGGCTAAGCTTTTCAAGTGGACTGATTCAAACCCTTGATCTCATAAAGACTGGCTTGATTTCTGCCATCCTGTACTAGGGGGACGACACATAAAATGCAATCTCTTCAAATTGATACCCCAAAGCTAATAGGTGTTGCTGTTCTACCTCTGAGGTCGTATACATATGATTTGTAGCTGAAAGCGAGAAGAATCGATAGACTGGCTCTGAGGCGAGTGGAGAGGGTTCAGCATGGGCTGTAAACACAACTCCTTGGTCGATATATCCCAGGCGAATTGCCTGATGGCGTTCTTGTTCAGACATCGTGAGTAAAAAATCTGTTTCGGTGGGGTGATCAAGTCGATACACGTTCTGGGCAGAAGGATCGTTAGGATTTACGGCAAAGGGAGTCGATTCCAAAGTCCAGCCTTGGTCTAGGAATTGCTTGACTTCGGGGAATGAGGCTGTAAAAACATGACTCCCGGTGGTTCGATCAAATAAGCGAAAGGCAACGGGAAGTTTGCCTTCACCCAGGAATACATCTTCTGTTGAACGCCGGCTATTTTCGATGAAATCTGCGATCGCGATGGTTGTATCTTCAAACTGAAGTAGTTCAGCGTGATGAATTTGTTTGACATATCCCAATCCCGCCATGGCAAGATAGGTAGAATCCTCAGAAGATTCAATCCAGATATAATCTGTACTGCGACCGGGTAACACGATAGTGTCAAGACCGGCATCACCCCAAAGAATGTCATTTCCTAATCCTGGAACCAAGAGATCATCGCCACCGGCTCCATGGATGGTGTCATTCCAAATCCCTCCCGTATCTCCCGCTAGAACGTTATTGTCTTGTCCGCCCCAAATTGGCATATTTTCGGTTTGTGCGGTTAGGGAACCCGTGTCAGACCATTTAATTTGATGGTAGCTATTGTCAGCACTGTCACGGATAACGACATAATGAAAGGTTCCATCGGCTCCTTCTGCTGGAGTCAGGATTAAATCTTCAGAAAGTTGCCGCACGTCTTTTGTCCATCCCTCGGGCAAAATGGCGGCGTTAAATGCTTGAGCGACGGCACTGGGTTCTGATTGACCCGAGGCGTGCATAATGTATTCATTTCCCCATACGTCTGTTACAAAATAGCGATCGAGAGACACGGCATCGGGACGACCAGGGGGGACTCCATCTTCATTAGCCCAAAATTTCAGGTTTTGTCCTTTAAAATTGGCGGTGACAGTGACAACACCAGGTAAGGGAGTCGGAACAAAACTTCCGGCGTGAAAAGAACTTTGGGCTGCTATTCCTTCATAGTCAGCTTGGTTGTAAGGCCACATGGTGTTAATTGCTTCAGACATGAAGGCCCAACTATATCCATCGGAGGTTGTGATATAGGCTGTGCTTCCCAAGGGTTCTCCGGGGGAAGCTAGAAATTGTGATTCATTGAATTGAAGGTTACGGGTTGTATTTTTGATGTAGGGAAGTGAAATTTCATAGTCGGGCCACAATTGTGCAGGAATTTCATTGTCACCTGGATGATTAGGATCGTCGGCACTTTTGTAGGTTAAAACAGGATCGGTGGCATCTTGAAAGACACTTTGGATATTGACAATTTCAAAGGCTTCTTCAATTAAGTTCCAGGCTTGATTGGCTTCCATATTGGTTCCTTGATTGAGAGGGTTAGAATTTCTGTCAAAATTCAAATTGCTTGATTTTGAGTTTTGAGGTCGGGTTCTGTTAAATGACTCAAAACTCAAAACTCAAATGTTGTCATAGATTCATGAGGCAACATCTCAGAGGTTTTTGGGAGTGCTATTGAAGGAGGTCAATCTCATGAAGATTGGCAACCGTTAACCGTTAATTAACTAAAAGATTAAAGGATGCTAAAGATATCCTCTCTCGTTAGACAGCCCGGAGTTAGAGAGGATATTAATCGATTGATCTGATTCGTTAGCTTCTTAGACGAGGATGTCTGTTTCTATATAGCATATCATTCGCCCGCAGAGGTGTAACTGTACTTCTCCAAGATTTTATTTTGTATGCCTTGAGCGATATTATAGAGTTCTATTTTCTGCTGATATCATGATTTTATTTTCTTAATAGGGTTGCTATGGGGGGCGTTTTTAATATGAGTTTATTGGAACGGTAGCTGACTTTGATAGTATTTAGGATAAGCATTTAAGATAGATGAAGTTATGGAGGTGATAGAATTGTATAGCGTCTTAGCTTTGATAACTATTGTTGAATTTTGGGGAACACATCATCAGTTTCTGGAGGCTTTGACGGTTAGGCTCTCTCGATCGTCAACGGTATAGACCTCAATTTAGCCAAAGCTGCCTTACGGTCCTCGGTCTGAAGTATGACTGTCGAAAGGCTAAGATTTACAGTAAAGCCGCTCTTCTAGGGCGGGATTTTAGACCCAAAAATTTCGATGAATCTATTGAGACTGCGACGGGATCTCCAGGGTGTATTGACTTTTTTAAAAAAATGTGCTAGCCATCGGACACCCAGAATGCCTGAGTATGAGATTTGGCGCGATCGCTTTGTTCGCCATCGTCTCAGTTTAGGAGTCTGGCTGGTGGGGTTGGCTTATTCCTCGTTTCTAGTCCTGGAACTGTGGAGTTTATATTTTGATGCCGATTCCTTTGATCCGATGTGGCTGACGACGCAACTGACGACCTTGGTGGCCATGATAGGCTGCGGGCTGCTGCTGCGATCGCCGTGGGGACAAAGACAGAGTGGATGGGTCTTTTTATTGTTCTCGGGGACCATTAGTGTCATTCCTCTGGTCCCCCGGGCCTGGGCAGGACTCTTGCAACCATCGTTGCTGGTCTGGCCGGCAATTTTTTTGGGACAGGCTACGTTGATTCCGGTTCGTTGGCGACTGCATGTTCTGGCCCAACTGATGGCCCTGGGAACCTATTTAATTTTAGATTTTGGACTCAACATCCCCTCCTCGATTCCCCTGCCCAATTTAACGCCGCTACGATTATGGTTTTATTTGGGTTGGACTTGTATTATTTGTAATCTTTCGGTCTATCTGTATGAACAGTTACGGCGATCGGAGTTTACGGCCCGCCGCGAGTTAGAGGTGGCGTATCACCGTATTGCTGAGGAACAGGAGCGATCAGAGAAGCTGTTACTCAATATTTTGCCCCATACGATCGCCCAACGCCTTAAGGAACAGACTGAATATGTGGCGATCGCCGATAGTTTTAGTCACGCTGGGGTCTTATTCGCCGATATTGTTGGCTTTACGGCCCTATCAACCCGCATTTCTCCGCCGGAGTTGGTCCAACTACTCAATGAGATCTTCTCTGAGTTTGATCGCCTGGCAGAATTTCATGGGCTAGAAAAAATCAAAACCATCGGTGATGCCTATATGGTGGTGTCTGGCTTACCCGAAACGCGGGATGACTTTGCCGAGGCGATCGCCGATATGGCCCTGGATATGCGAGATGCCCTGGCCAACTTCAATCAGCAACATCATCTTGAAGACTATCCTAACTTCTCAATGCGCGTCGGGATTGCGATCGGGCCGGTTGTCGCCGGGGTGATTGGCCTGAAAAAGTTTATCTATGACCTCTGGGGGGACACCGTCAACCTGGCCAGTCGTATGGAATCCCACGGCTTACCGGACGCCATCCAAGTCACCCAGGAAACCTATGACGTTCTACAAGACCAGTATCACTTCACCTATCGCGGCGAAATCGAGATTAAGGGTAAAGGCAACACCCCCACCTATCTCCTCTTAGCTAAATCTCCAAAACCCTTGTCAAGTCAAACGTCCAGTCGCCCTTCATCTCCCCAAGACCGGTGAAATTTGCAAAAAAAAACGCCCAAGACCGAAATCTGGGCGTTGCCATCAGGGTGCATCTACTAAACACACTATAGCGGTGAGGGGTCTGACCCCGCAACCCTATTAACAAAACTTTACATTTAGAGCCACAAAAAAGGGCAAAAGGCGCAAATCCAAGGTTTCCCTTCTAGCCTTTTGCCTTTTCCTGCCTAATCCCTACAAGGGACGATAGACCCGATAATTGATATTCGGGAAGATGTTGTCAATGGCTTCAACCTTCTCAATCCAGCCCGAGTCAATCTTGCCGACATGAACATCGTCATAGATTTTGTGGAAGCGCATTAAATGAGAACGAGTGCGGCGAACGGCATAAGGAACCATCGTTCCAGTGCGCATAATAAACGCCCAGTCCGACGATTGTGCCAAAAGCAGTTCTCGGGCCGCCTGATTGAGTGCGCGCCATTCCAACTCATCAGCCGGTTCGCGCCGACTCAACTCAATCATCCGTTCCGTAGCTTTGTGGAGATGGGGATACACCCAAGCATTGGTGTCATTCAGCCAATACTCATGGAACCCCCGGAAGCCCCAACTCGACTGAGACGGTTTACAGACTTGCTGGTTCGGTTCGAGGCGCAAGTAATCAGCCAAGTGGGTCATATCATAGGTGTTTTGGTCATACCAAGACTTGCGGAAGAGGTAGTCAATGAACCAAGGGCCTTCATACCACCAGTGACCGAATAACTCCGCATCATAGGGAGAAACCACAATCGGTGGCCGGCCCATAATGCCATGAAGATGTCCCACCTGCCGTTCCCGGTTGAACATGAAGTTCGAGGCGTGTTCAGCGGCTTTCTCTCGCGCCCAATAGGGGTCATAGAGGGCTTTCTGGCTTAAATCTAGCCCTCGTCCGGTGATTTTGTGATATTTAATCCCCGTGTTCTTACGTTGACCGTTGGGCATGATGTAGGGCTTGATGTACTCATACTCAGCCTCCCAGCCTAAGTCCTTATAGAACTCCCGATATTCGGGCGCACCGGGATAGCCCACTTCCGAGGACCACACCTGTTGCGAGGATTCATGATCACGGGCAAACACCGCCACCCCGCTTTCAGTGAAGATGGGGGCATAGGTGCCAAATCGGGGCCGGGGGCGGGCATAGAGAATGCCGTGACCATCGGTGAGGAAATAGCGCAGGCCCGCATCGGCAATCATGCGCTCTAAGCCTTCAAAATAGGCGCATTCAGGCAACCAAATTCCACTGGGGGGGCGGCCGAAGTTTTCCTCGTAATGCTCGGCGGCGACCTTTAACTGCGCCCAAACCGCCTGGGGATACATCTTCATCAAGGGCAGATAGCCGTGAGTGGCGCCACAGGTGATGATTTCGAGGTTGTTGCTATCGAGGAATTGCTTGAAGGCTAACACCAGGTCACCCTGGTATTTTTCCCAAGTTTTGCGCGTTTCGGCAAATTCGCTGGCGTAATGTTCGGCCAGATAGCGCAGATGACCGTTATGTTCGTTGTGGATGATCTCTTTTTCAATGAGATCTTGCAGTTGTGCCAGGTGAGCGTCATAGCGCTCTTGGAGAAGAGGGTCTCGTAGCATCGACACCAACGGCGGTGTCATGCTCATGGTCATCTTAAAATCGATGCCATCTTGTTTGAGACCTTCAAAGACCCGCAGTAGGGGGATATAGGTCTCGGTGATGGCTTCATAAAGCCATTCTTCCTCTAGGACATAGTCACTTTCGGGATGTCTGACGAAGGGAAGATGGGCATGGAGAACGAGAGAAACGTAGCCAGTAACCATAGGATTTATCGTGGGAGATTCGTGGTGAACAGTCAAACAGTCTGGAGCGATAACAGACATAGGTCAGGAGGGCGATCGCTCCTGAAATCTAATTCCTATCATCATAGTTGACGAGTCGCCCTTGTAAACGCCCCGATGAAACGCCCCGATGGGGGATGCCGCCGAGGGTGCTCAAGAGTCGCCCGGCTAGAGGCGGCCATCGTCGATGCACAGAAAGAGAGGATATGATTAAATCAAAATGGCCCCAGCATCAGAGTTCCATATCTTGACCTGATTTCGGGTAGCCTCTTGGCATTGTCACTACTGTTTACTCCCCGTTTGGTCGGAATCTCTTATGAGCGCAACCCCTGGTAAGTTACTTGCTCAAGCAAAACAGGGCGATCCTAAGGCGATCGCCGCCCTGATGAATCGCTCGACTCAATCGAAAGGCATTTCGGTCAAAGCGTCCCTCAAAGAGCGCTGTTTACAAGTTCTTTTCGAGGGCAATGTCGTGCCGCATCAGGACAAAACGATGGAGTTTGTCCGGGAGGGGATGGCGAAACTGCAAGTCGAAGCCGTTGACCGGGTGAAAGTTTATGGCCGCCAAGTCGGACAAGAAACCCCGGTTTGGCAGGATGAGATGATTTTGGCCAGTTCGAATCCCTTTGACGAGGAGACCGATGATCTCGGTTTGGGAATGGAGGACGATGAGGAGGATTATGACGATCCCTCAGCCATCTCGGATACGGATTTTCCTGAGCCGCCAATGGGGGCTGACTCCTTTCTCGATGAGGATGAGCCAGGGTTTGATGAGGCGATGGAGGAGAATGATGATGACGGCTTCGAGGAGGAGTATGAGGCTCAGGATGTCGGTGATGAGGACTCGGCTGGGGCTGAGGCGGACTCCGAACAGAAAAAACCGGGCGTGACGGTCGCGGCGGTGCTGGCGGTTCTGCTATTGCTGATTCTTGGGGGAGGCTACTACGTTTACAGCTCTCGCCCGGAACTGCTCAGGGCGTTACCCTTTTTCGAGGTTGATGATGAGGGCAATGTTGAGTTGACTCCGTTGACGGGGGAAACCGGCACGGATGGCGGGTCATCCGAGGAGATGCCTCCCTCTGAGGCGGGAGAGAGTGTCCCCCCTGAGGCCCAAAATCAAGCTCCAGTCGATCCCTTTTCCTTGGCGGTCAGTGCGGCGATTGAGGCGTCAGAAAAAACCCAGACGGCTCAATCGTCTGAAGAATGGCAGGAGATTGCGGATCTTTGGGAGACGGCGATCGCCCAAATGGAGGCGGTCCCGGAGGATCATCCCCAATATGATGTCGCTCAAGATCGCGCCCAGTCTTATCAAACTAATCTGCAATATGCCCAGCAGCAGGCGCAATAACGGGTGCAATAACGGGTGCAATCACCCACTCCCTAAACTTGTCCACGATCACTAGACATTTCACCAGGAGCATCAGACTGATGGCACGGAAATCATCCGATTCAACTTGGCTCGATTCTGTAGAGGGATTGTCTCTCGTTGGGGTGGTGTTGGGAACCGCCGCGACCTTAGTGTTTCAGCAGTTGGTCTATGTGTCGGCTCCCCTCGCCTTGGCTCTGGTGATGAATTTTGTCAATCGACAACGCCATGAGGAGGAACTCGAACGCCATTTAGGCGATCGCGTGGTGGAAACTCGCCTCGATGTTGAACGCCAATTTGAAGAAGAACTCTCACGAGTCCGAGAGGAAGCTACTCGCACCGACGAGGAATCGCTGGCGCCCCCTCAGATGGATTTATCGGGGGTTCAGGAACAACTCGAACGCTTGCAAGTTCAGACGCAACAGCCGATGGTGGCGGTGGCTGAACTTCAGCAACAGATTAGTCTATTGTCGACTCAGGTGGCCGCCGCCTTAGGGAATTTAGAGCAGGTTGGGACTGGGGTCGCTCAGGGAATGCTGCAAGGGATTGTCGATCCGTCCCAAAACACAGGGTCAACGTCTGAGTCAAGCTCTGATTTAAGCTCTGAGTCAAGTTCTGATTCAAGCTCTGAGTCAGCCGCTGTGGGAGTTTCGTCCCCGGAAGCGTTTTGGCAGCACTATCATCGGGGAGTCCGCCGGTTCGCTCAAGCAGATCTGGCCCAAGCCAATTTGAGTCAACAGCGAGAGTATCTCAATGGTGTGGATTTGAGCCAGGCCAATCTCCGACGTGCGAACTTGGTGGGCGTTAATCTCGGTGAAGCCACCTTGACGGGGGCCATCTTAGATGAGAGTCAGTTGGATTATGCCAATTTGAGCCGATCGCAGCTGAACCGGGCCAGTTTAGTCGGTGCTAATTTACGGGGTGCGAATCTGCGCCGGGCTAATCTCCAGGACGCGAATTTGGAAAACGCGGATCTCTCTTATGCGGATTTAACCGACGCTCAGTTCGAGGGCGCCAACCTCAAGGGAGTGACGTTTTTTCGCAGTCGCGGCCAGGAACAGGCTGTCATGCCTAGTCTAGTGGCGGTCAGAGCTGACCTTTCTCGTTAAAACAACCCCAGATAATATTCTGTTAACCTACCTCTGATAAAATTTATGAAGTATGGTCTAATAGTACCCAGAAGTCCCTGTTATCGCGGAATACAGTTTTTTGTATGGTAGCGGGACGATTTTTTTGGAATACTTACAGATAGACTTCAATCTAAGAGGTGTGAGAGTGAAAGACGTAACCCGTTCCACAATTTTTCCATCCTTACTGCTTCGGTTCTCTCCGGTGCTGTTGGGGATGTTAGTTCTGCCCTGGGCCACAGATGTGGCCGCGAAAGAGGTCACGGCCTCGATCGAAAAATCGCAAGCGGCAGCCCCCACGACGACGAAAGGACTTGAGAATGAGGCGATCGCTCCTGAAACGCCCCAACTGTCTCAAGTTTTGAGTATCAATGACTTTTCTCTCGAAGAGAACAATGCGTCTCTCGATCAAGTCACGTCT
>LSZA01000041.1 GCA_001637315.1 Phormidium willei BDU 130791
CCCTATTCCCTATTCCCTATTCCCTGTTCCCTATTCCCTGTTCCCTGTTCCCTTCCTCTTGCCTGTTCCCTTCTTTTCTCTATGTCTTTCCGGCGTTCCCTTCGCTTCCTGAAAACTCATTGGTTCAACATCCTCCGCGATACCTTAGCCGGTGTAAGTCGTCAACGACTCGTTAACCTATCCTCGGAAGTGGCGTTTAATGCCATGTTAGCCATGTTCCCAGCCATCATGGCCGCCCTGGCTATTTTGGGACAAGTCTTACCCGAACGAGCGGTTCTGGATTTAATCACCGAAAATCTGAAAATGCTTCCCCCCGAGGAAGTTCAGAATATTCTCGATGGCTTTATTGGCCAACTTGAACTTCCCAAAGGTGATGGATTATTTTCCGTGAGTTTTGCCGCCGCCTTATGGATTGCTTCAGCGGCCCTGAGTTCAATTATGAACGCCCTCGATCGCATTTACCGGGTTCCTAAAAATAAAGCCCGTCCCTTTTGGAAAGCTAAACTCATTTCCATCGCCCTGACCCTTGGCTCAATGTTAATGTTAGCAGTGGCCTCAATTCTGATTATTATCAGTGATTTTATTGTTAAATTTATCGTCGGTCGGGTTGGCGAATATGAATCAGAATTAATGTCAGCCTGGTATCAACTCACCTTTCCCCTGGCCTTAACCCTCGTGGCGATCGCCTTCGCCTTCATCTATCGCTATGGAACCAGTGCCTGGAAACGAGGAACTCCCGTCGTTCCAGGGGCGATCGCCGCCACGATTCTCTGGGCCGCCGTGTCGAGCCTCTTTCGCCTTTACGTCTCCTCCTTCGGCAGCTATAACCTCTATTATGGGGCAGTCGGGGCGGCGATCGTTCTGTTACTCTGGCTCAAACTCAGTGCTTTAGCGATCCTAGTCGGTGCCCAGTTAAATATGTCCATTGGCCGCTTCCGCCGTCGCAATTATCGTCGCTATCGCCAGGCCCAGAAATCTCCCCAGGAATCCCTTCTCGATCAACCCGCCGACTCCTCCCATTGAGAATAGGGAAACCTCACCAAATTCGCATTATAATACCGAGGATCGTCGGACACTTCCATCCCCAACCAGGGGGGAGGAGTAAACCCCTGTTCCTCCGTCTCAAGTTCCACTTCCGCCACAATTAACCCCTGATTCTCCCCAAAAAACTCATCAATTTCCCAAGTCAGTCCCTCATACATCACCTGATAACGCCGCTTCTCAATAATGGGCGTCTCACAAAGATGATCTAGCATCTCCTGGGCCTCCTCGAAGGGAATCGAATACTCATACTCTAGCCGAGAGACTCCAACCGTTGCCCCTTTCAGGGTAAGCCAGGCGCGATCGCCCCCAAGACGAACCCGAATCGCCAAATCCGGTTGGCGGGTGAGATAGCCTTGACGGTAGAGAACTCCCGAATTCGGCGATCGCCAGGAGTCATCCTTGACTAAAAACTTACGTTCAATTTCTTGGGCCATGGGCGTTTTGCTGGTCTCCATTGCGAGAGTACGGCACAATCTTAAAGCAGAAGGTTGAGATCTTGTTATGGTAACCGGTCAAACAAAACTACTTGGGATTATCGGCAATCCCGTCGAGCATTCCCTCTCCCCAGCCATGCAGAACGCCGCGTTAACGGAGATGGGGTTAGATTTTATCTATTTGCCCTTTCCCGTAGCTTCACAGGGCATTGAGGCGGCGCTATCGGGCTTTGAAGCCATTGGGGTGGTAGGCTTTAATGTAACCATTCCCCATAAACAGGCCATTGTCCCCTATCTCGCGCAACAAACGGAGGTGGCCCAGGCAGTGGGTGCGGTGAATACGGTCCTCTATCGCGATGGCGGCTGGTGGGGAACCAATACCGATGTGGCGGGGTTTATCGCCCCGTTGCGCGAGATTTCCCACTGGGGCGATCGCACCGCTGTTATCCTAGGTAATGGTGGCGCAGCCCGAGCCGTGGTCGCAGGACTGACGCAACTCGGCTGTGGGACAATTCATGTCGTCGGACGGGATGAGCAAAAACTGACTCACTTTGCCAAGAGTTGGCAGGGGTCGAGCCTTGGAGTTCAGCTAACCCCCCATCTTTGGCACAGTTTACCAGAATTACTGCCTCAAACCCATCTGTTGGTCAATACCACCCCAGTCGGGATGGGAGTCGATGGCGATCGCAGTCCCCTCTCCGCCGCCGATGTCGCTCAGCTCGGTCGTGATAGCATCGTCTATGACCTCATCTATACCCCCCGTCCCACGAAGCTCTTACAACTGGCTCAGGAAAGAGGGTTAAGAGCCATTGATGGCACAGAAATGCTTGTCCAACAGGGTGCAGCGGCCTTAAGCCTATGGACGCAACCGTTCACCTCGAAACCGGTTCCCGTCAACATCATGCGAGATACCCTATTGGCCCATCTTTCCTGACTCCTGGGTTTGGCGTTTTTAGGGTCTTCTGGGTTTACTAGGGGTAGGGGCGAAAAATCCCCTCCTGGGAGGGGCAGGGGTGGGTTATGCCCCTACAATTTTTATCCCCTGCAACAAATTCTACACCAAATCTCATACCAATTTTTAGAAGTCGTGCAATAGATGTCTGTAGGGGCGAACGGCTGTTCGCCCTCCTCGGTATCGGATGTATAGCAAACATTTTGAGAATGGCATAAAATAACCGTAATTTTATAAACAAACTTGCGTTTATAGTGGCTTAAAAAAACTCTAAATCCCTTTAATTATTATGATATTCAGCCGCCAGTTCCTCAATGAGTTCTCGCATAGCTCTTACCATTGGCATTCCAGTGAGAATTTCAATCCAATACCATTGACCATTGGGATTTAACTCAATAAAGTAGAGTGTATCATCCTCATCTTGAATCACATCAAATGCCCCAAAATTCAACCCCAGTTCATCTAACATTTTAAATAACTTGTCAATATAAGTAGCAGGCAACTCATCAGGAACATGAACAAGTTTTTCAGGTTCAGTGGTACGCCAATCTAAGTTGACATCCGCATCATTTATATGCTTAGCGTCAATTCGACAGACAAAATGTTTTTTACCAATCAAAGTCACACGATACTCTGCTTTTTTAGCAATACGCTTTTGCAAGAAAACCGGTGCTAATCGAATACTATCTTTAAACTCTTCGACCGTGTCTAGGTCTATGGGGCGAGTATAGCAACCATACTGTGTACCATCATGCAAAAAACCAGAATAACGCATCGGTTTAATAATACAAGTTCCCTGGCGATTTAAAAAATCATAAATTGCTTCATGGGAATTTGTGACCAAAGTAGGTGGAATCGTAATTCCCAATTTTTTAGCGATAGGGATTTGATTGATGCGATGAGAAGAAAATCTAATTTTGTAGTAGTGATTCACCCATTTTGCTTTTGGATAAATACCAGAAAGCGAATACATTAAAGATTCTGTTTCTTGTCGGCAGTATTTAATAGCCCACTCATCTTGAACGTCCGGAAATACAGCATACTCATCAGGTTTGCGCCACCAGATAACACCAATTTCTTCAGCTTCTTTCAAGGATTCTTCAAGACGAAGAAAAGTATTGTAATTAGTACCAGCAGCCTCCCATTCATAAACGTATTTGCCAGTTTTTATGAAGCTATCTGAATTTAATCGAATTGGATTGATCTGTGTTTCTTGTAAATCCTTAATGACAACATCGGCATGAGTATCCGACTCTGATGTGACAATTAACAAGTTGGTCATCATTCAAATACCAAAAACTAAACAATGACTTCAAGACCTGATTTTCAAAAATCAGGTCTTGAAGGGATATCACTAAAATTCAGAAACCTGGCTTGGTAAACTGAGTTCTAATCATCCTCTTGTTGGTCGGAATCCGGACTATCGAAAAAACCTTTTCCAGTTGAAGCATTACGAGTACACCAGGAACCACTCATACCCGTAATGTTTGAGGTTTGACTCTTTGGATCATACTTGAAGTCTTTTTCAGTAATCTCAATTTTGGGCACAATACTTAGGTGCATCATCAAGGGATGAGCTTTTTTATCCAAGGTCAGGTCAGTTTTCATCATAAACTAAAGTGACTTGCGAGATTGTTTTAACTTGTACTGATGGGTAGTATATTCCAAGGATTTTATGGTGTACAGTCGAATAAAGTCGGATAAAGTCATTTATTTCAAAAAATACAAAATTTGTAAAAATCTGTTATATTCAAAGACGAACAAAGACGAACAAAGTCGGATATCAGCGGCTTGAGCGGTTAACCCATTAAATCATGAGGTGATCTGAATGAATATTCAGGAAGCACTACTATTCGCCGATGACGTTGTCTACCGCAAGACAGGACAGCATTTAGATGATATGCAGCTTGGAGTGGTGGAGGGAGTGTTACAGCGTCAAAAGTACAGTGAGATCGCCAAAGACTTAAAGTGTACAGAAAGGTACGTCAAGGACATAGGCTATGAACTATGGCAACTATTTTCAGATTTTTTTGGAGAAGATGTGAATAAATCGAACTTAAAATTTACCCTTTTACGTCACAGTGCTGTTGACAGCTTCAATTTAAATGTATTTGGCGACTTTGATAAGGGTACTGTTATTAGCTCGTTTAATTTTTGTAAACCTCAAGAAGAATCTGAAGAATTTTTAAGAGGAAAACAGCAGGCTAAAGTTGAAGCCATCACCAGATTACGAGAGATTGGCTTAAGTGATGAGCAAATTACCCAATGTTTAGATATGACCCTAGACGCCGTTCAAAACCTATCCTAACTCCAGCATCCCCCGAACCAACCAAGCCTCCGGGGGGTTCGCCAACCAAGCCTCCCCCGCCGTCTCCAACCAATCCAACCAATCCTGCTCCTGGGCCTGAGCCTCCCACCCCCGCAACCACCCCTGCACCGCCTCCAATCCCTCATGTCGCTGCCGCAACAACTCAGGAAACAACGACTTAAACTGCGCCGCCGTCAGAGGGGACAGCGGTTGAGCCAACTTCTGCCCCCCATACTCCCCCGCCAACTCACTCACCCGCCCACAGCCGAGGTCTCCCAACCGCACCATCCGCGACGCCAATTCCCGCTGACGACGAGGAGAGGGCAACACCCGGTCGCGGCCAAAGCGCATCAACCAACTGTGAAAAAAGCGGTCATCCACTCGCTCCCCCAAATACTCCAACACCCGTCCCAAATCCCATCCCTGAGCCACCCCATCCAGCAATTCCAGAAAAAATTGCTCATATTTCGCATCACTCATCGGGTTTATCTCCGGCGGCGGTGGCGGTTCCGGCCGACGTCGGCCACCCAACCAACGAGCCACCAGAGATTTTAACCAACGCCAAAATCGAGCTAACATCGCCACCCCATCAACCCTAAACAAAGAATCAAGCCCTCGGAGTCAGAGGAGTCTGTTCCAAATCCGCCCAAACTTCAACCTATCTTCCCACCTCCCCCACACCTCCACTGTACCCCAGACCCCGCCCCGATTTCCTCCCAAATTTCCGGCCCCAATCCCTTGACATTCATGAACCGTTAGCCTACAATAAAAGTATAAAAACAAGTCATTCCATTTAGGTAAAAGCACCAAATTTTTTGCCTAGGTCGGTCAAGGCTTCGCCGCCCCAGTGCGGGCGGCGCAAAGCCAAACATTTAACCTGCGCAATTTTTTCCAAGTTGTACATTATAGATTAACGTACAGAAATACAGTCCAACCGTCCCCAACAGCGATAAACTAGACTCTAGCCACCACGCCCAGTCGAGTCCAGCAACAGGCCATTGACGAACTCGGACAACTCTCCCCAGACAATCCCTTTCGTCGCAACGCCCTAATACTGCTCAATCGCCTCAAAGCCGACCTAGAAACCAACAACAGCCCTAATCCAGAGGATAGAGAGTTAATTATGCGTTGATCTCCTCTATTTGACCAACAACTCGAAGCCGCCCAACTCTCAGGTCGACAACAGGGACTTGAACAGGGTCGAGAACGAGAACGACGAGAGGCGATCGCCAGCCTCCTCGAAACCCGATTCGGCCCCCCAGACAACGAACTCAGCCAACTCCTAGACATCCTCATCCAGCGTCCCTCCAGCGAAATCATGCCCCGACTGCTGCAACTGTCGCGAGAGGAGTTAACCGAGCCGTTTAAATCACCATAAAACCCCGTCCAAGCCTAGATTTGACCGAAAAACCTCACCCACCTCCCATACCCCAAAAAAGCCCCCGGTTCCCTCAAGAAACCGGGGGCTGACTCATCAGCTCACGCCTCAATTTTCCCAGTCACCTAACCGATATTTTCCATCACCGCGAACATCGGCAGATACATCGACAAGAGAATCGAGCCAACCATTCCCCCAATGACCACAATCATCAGCGGTTCCATCATCGACGTCAGACCCTTAATCGCCTGTTCCACCTCATCCTCATAAAACTCACCCACCTTCATCAGCATCTTATCGAGTTCCCCCGTTTCTTCCCCAATCGACATCATCTGAACCGCCAAAGCTGGCATCACCCCCCGTTCTCGGAAGGCTTCACTAATACTTCCCCCTTCCGAAATTTGGGTCTTAGCATAATCAATCGCCTCAGCAATGACCTCATTCCCCGCCGTATCTCGGACAATCTCCATCGCATTGAGAATCGGCACCCCAGAGCGAGTTAACGTCCCGAACACATTACAGAAACTTGCCACAGCCGACTTCTCAACAATCTCCCCAAACATCGGCGCTTTCAGAATCAAACCATCAATCTGAAAGCGTCCGACAGGAGTTTTGTAGTAGGCTTTAATCGCAAAGACAATACCAATGAGAATGGCAACAAAAATAACAATCGTATAGTTACGCAGTTCGAGCCAACTCTCAGCTTCTGGATTTTCCGCTGGGAGGAATGGCCCCCGCAAAAAGAAACTAATGTTCATCATGACCTGTGTGAACATCGGCAGTTCTGCGTCCAACTGGTCAAAAATACCCGTAAACGTTGGTAGCAGAAAAATCGTCATCCCGAGGAAGATGACAATCGCAATACCGCCGACGGTTTTCGGGTAAGACATGGCAGATTTCAACTCATTCTCGATCTTGGCGCTTTTTTCCAGAAGCATCGCCAAACGATTGAGAACCTCATCGAGAACCCCACCCACCTCTCCGGCGGCGACCATACTGACATAGAGTTTATCAAAACAGCCAGGGTGTTTCCGCATCGCCTCAGCCAGAGATCCCCCCTCCTCAACCTCAATGCTAATCGCCCGTAACGCTCGTTTCAACTTGATATTGCCGCACTGTTCCGTCAGCACCGACAAACAGCGCAACATCCCCACCCCAGCATTAAACATGGCAGCAAACTGTCGAGAAAAGACCGCTTTATCTTTAACAGTTACACTGGCGATCGCCGCCGAGATTGTTTCTTCCAAATTGCTGAGATCAAACCCTTTTGACTCAGCCTTTGCTACATTTGTCATGGTTTTAATTCCAATACTAGCACTGCTGTAAAACCACCCTAAACAGGAATTGCTGAGTGGTGAAGGAGCATATTTTAGGACCTATTAGGACTTAATAGTCAGTCCCTAACCCCCGAGATATACTCCTTGGCTCATCACCCCCTAACGAGCTTTAGCTCTCACTTTGCCCTGGGTAGGTGCGCCCCCGGCTTTGACACGAGGATCAATCAAGCGATCGAGTTCATCAATTTTCGAAGTTTTACTGATCGCATCTTCATAGGTCACCTTTCCCTCATTCACCAGGCGGGCTAAAGCCATTTCCATCGTTTGCATCCCCATCTTGCTTCCCATCTGGATAGACGAGTAGATTTGGCTCGTCTTACCCTCCCGAATCAGGTTAGAAATAGCGGGACTATTGACCATGATTTCATGAGCAGCACAACGACCACCCCCAACCTTTTTGAGCAAGTTTTGAGAACAAACCCCAACCAACGCTGTTCCCAACTGAGCGCGAATTTGTGGCTGTTGAATCGGCGGGAAAACATCCAACATCCGGTCAACCGTAGAAGCGGCTGAGTTCGTGTGCAACGTCCCAAACACCAAGTGACCCGTTTCTGCGGCGGAAATCGCCAGTGAAATGGTTTCCAAGTCCCGCATTTCCCCCACCAAAA
This sequence comes from Phormidium willei BDU 130791, assembly GCA_001637315.1. Taxonomy (GTDB): domain Bacteria; phylum Cyanobacteriota; class Cyanobacteriia; order Cyanobacteriales; family Geitlerinemataceae; genus Sodalinema; species Sodalinema willei. The sequence continues at coordinate 8,062 of LSZA01000041.1, forward strand.
TAATATCTGGATCTTCACGCAATGCCGCTTTCAGAGCATTAGCAAAACTCTTGGTGTCTTCCCCCTTTTGGCGTTGATGAAACAGGCTTTTAATATTCGGAAATACATACTCAATCGGGTCTTCAACAGTCAGAATATGCTCCGATCGCGTCCGATTAATCAAATCAATAATGGCCGCCAACGTCGTCGTTTTACCCGACCCCGTTTGTCCAGTGACCAAAACCATCCCCCGAGGACGCATCGACAGTTCCCGGAGAATTTCAGGAACCCCCAACTTCTCAAAATTCGGAATTTCTGAAGCCAACGCCCGCAAACAAGCCGCAAAACAGCCCCGTTCCCGATACACATTGACCCGAAAACGAGACAACCCTTTCACCCCATAGGCGCAATCCAACTCCCAGTTTTGCTCAAGATCCTTACGTTGGTTGTTGTTGAGCATACTGAAAATCAGCCGTTGGCACTGATCCGGAGCCAACGACTCCCCAAATTGAGGCTGAGCGGTGAGTTTACCACTAATGCGAAAAAAGATCGGCGCCCCGGCCTGGATGTGCATATCAGAGCCACCTTGTTCGATCAAGGACTCCATCACATCTTCAATCATGTAATCCATAACAGTTCCTTTGCTCCTTTAACGGCGTACAGTTGCCAGTTTAGTCCTGGAAACGGGGGGTCATACAATAGGGACAATCCATCCATTCAGGATCTAACCCCGCCCCACAGTTACTACAGGTGAGAGAACTCTTGCGTTTCGCCTTAAGTTCCGCTTCCAAGCCTGAGTCAGTGAAGGTGACGCGATCAACTTCCTCAAAAGTCGTATGGCCCTGCTTCACCAGATCAAGACTATACGCCAACAGGGTCGTCATCCCTTGTTCGACGGCCTTCTCCTTAATCCGTTCCGTGGGCGCATTTTCGTTGATCAACAGCGCCAGTTCTTCCGTCGTTTGCAGAAATTCATAGACCCCCACACGTCCTTTATAACCAACACCGCTGCATTTCGGACACAGCTCACCACGCTCTTGTAACTCTTGGCGATCGCCCGGCGGAATCGTATTCGCCTTATAGAACGTCGCCTCAACATCCGTCGAAGCCGTCATCCCATAGCGGGCCAACTCCTCACGATCCGGCGTGTAAGGAACCCGACATTCCCCACAAACCCGCCGCATCAGACGTTGAGCCAACACCCCCAACAAAGACCCAGAAATCATAAACGGTTCAACCCCCATCTCATCAAGACGGGCGATCGCCCCAGCCGCATCATTCGTATGTAGCGTCGTCAAAACCAAGTGACCCGTCAACGCCGCCTCAATCGCCGTTTTTGCCGTTTCCTTATCTCGGGTCTCGCCCACCAGAATAATATCGGGATCCTGTCGTAGAAACGCCCGCAGAATATTAGCGAACGTTAGATTTTTCTCCCGAATCACCTGACATTGACTAATCCCATCGAGGGCATACTCAATCGGGTCTTCCGCCGTACTAATATTGACCCCTGGATCATTGCGCTCAGCCAGAATCGAATAGAGTGTCGTCGATTTACCCGACCCCGTCGGCCCCGTCACCAAAATCAAACCGAAAGGACGACTCGCCACCTCCCGCACTTTTTCCAAAGTTTCAGGATCAGAAATGAGTTTATCCAACCCTAACTGAGTCGAAGAGTTATCCAGAATCCGTAAGACAATCTTCTCCCCATAGCGAGTCGGCAGCGCATTAACCCGGAAATCCACCGCCCGTCCCTGGAACATCCGCCTAATCCGCCCATCCTGAGCTTGACGGCGTTCAGCAATGTCCATGTCCGAGATAATCTTGAAACGAGACGTCAGTGCCGGGATAATCAGTTTCGGCAAGCGCGGAAACGGCTCATGTAGCACCCCATCCTTGCGCATCCGAATCCGCAGAAACTCCTCTTGTGGCTCAACATGAATATCCGAGACATCATCCGTCAGGGCCTTCCGGAGAATCTTATTCACCAAAGCGATGACACTTTTATCCTCAGCATCAGCCTCTTCCTCTAAATCAGCCGCTTCCGGGGGAGCTTCTTCGAGGTCATCATCCTCTCCCGCCAATTGGGCGAAGTCCTCAACGCTGATGGCATTTTTCTCAGCCTGTTCCCGTTTTTGGCTTTCCGCTTCTTTCTTAACCTGCTCATCCAAATACAGCGAGATCAAGGATTGATAGTCGTCAGGCGTAATCGCTTGCCGTTGCAAACTATAGTTTTTCGATCGCAGCATTCGCTTGAGGTCATCTTGAGCCTCCAAGTTATCCGGATCAACCATCGCCACAATCACAGACCCCTCTTGGATCTGTAGCGGCACAAAGCGATAGCGACGACAACTATCAACCGAGACAAATTCTAGGAGTTTATTGATCTGTCCCGGCGGTAACTCCGTGACTTCGGGATCAAAGGCCTCAACCCCGTAGAGAATCTTCAACTCAAACAGTTGCTGCTTCTTGTACTGGCGGATTAACTCAGGCGGAAGTTGTTTGCCGGTGATGCTCTCGATCGCCTCGATCAATGTACGACCCGACAGGCGGCTGTCTTCTTGCGCCTGACTCATCTGATCCGGGCTGACGTGACCCGCTTGGATGAGTTTATTTCCGAAAGGTGAGAAGTTCGTCTGAACCACCAAGGCACGCCGAGCTTTGGGGGCACTAGAAGAAAAATTAGTCATGGCGTATTACACGAGCAGGTGAGGAAAATCGACAGTTGCATCGTCGAGACAGTGGCGAAGGCAACAGGGCACGAGGGCAACTACTTCGATCAGTGTAGCTCACCCAACGGCTGGCCGTGGCCAAGCCATTGCCCTCAATCACCCCAAGCCCAAGCTGGCGATCGCCTCGCCTGAGGCAACCTCGCTCCATCGACCACACAGAACGTTAAAATGGCCTAGGATTTTAAATAGACGTTCAATCTCAATCTAAATGCTTCGAGGGGCTAAGTGCTTCGAGGGGAATAGCCTAATTTCACAAAATTAGACTGCTAAGACCCCGGCATTGTGGTGTATCGTGTGATTTGCGAGCGCCCTTGACCCGGAGCGCCTGTACTAGAAACTTGTAAGGGGAAAGCCAGACATGGACGAAGACAAGCAGTTCCAACAGGAGACCAGCCAACCCAACTTAGAGACCGAAAAAACCCCTGTGGATAGCACTGCTGATACCGTTCCTGAAGCAGTGACCGTCGAGGAGGTTCCTGTTGACGAGTCGGCCGAAGACTCGGGGGATGATGCCCAATCAGACCAGGACAAGGAAGTCGATCCCACAGTGATTGAAGCCGAGGCCGCCGCCGCCGCCGCCCAAGCCACCGAATCCCCCGAAGCCGCCATGGCCATGTTGAAGGCCACCGCCGAGGCAGCTCAATCTCAACTCGAAGATCTCAACCTACAATATGCTCGCCTAGCCGCCGACTTCGATAACTTCCGCAAACGAACCCAGAAAGAAAAAGCAGAACTCGAAGAACAAGCCAAATGTAACACCCTCAAAGAACTTCTACCGGTGGTCGATAACTTTGAACGGGCGCGGACACAGATCAAACCGCAAACCGAAGGCGAAACCAATATCCATAAAAGCTACCAAAGCGTTTACAAGCAGATGGTGGACTGCTTAAAACGCCTCGGTGTCGCCCCCATGCGTCCCGAAGGAGAAGAATTTGACCCCAATCTCCATGATGCCGTCATGCGCGAGGCCACCGATGCCTATCCCGATGGAACCGTGACCGAAGAATTGATGCGCGGCTACACCATCGGAGAACGGGTCTTGCGTCATGCCATGGTCAAGGTGGCAACGGCCCCGGAACCCGTGGTAAGCTCAGGGGAATCGGACACCGAGACCTCTGACTCCTAACGGAGTGCACCGCAACAGCAGTCTACCCCTGGCGTTGACCGTTCTGGAAAGCGCTAGGGTGTTCACGTCACATCCCGAATATGGGTTATGGGAAAAGTTATTGGTATTGACCTCGGGACTACAAACAGTTGTGTGGCTGTCTTAGAAGGCGGTAAGCCCGTCGTCATTCCGAATTCGGAAGGCGGACGCACAACCCCGAGTATGGTTGGGTTCACAAAATCAGGCGATCGCCTCATTGGCCAACTGGCAAAACGCCAGGCGGTGACCAATGCCGAAAATACGATTTACAGTATTAAACGCTTCATTGGCCGGCGTTGGGAAGATACGGAGATGGAACGCTCTCGGGTTCCCTATAACTGTATCCCTGGGCGGGATAACACCGTGGATGTCAAAATCCGCGATCGCAACCACACCCCCCAAGAAATCTCGGCCACCATTCTGCAAAAACTTAAACAAGATGCCGAGTCTTATCTCGGAGAACCCATCTACCAAGCCGTCATTACCGTTCCCGCCTACTTCACCGACGGACAACGGCAAGCCACCAAAGACGCCGGAACCATCGCCGGCCTCGAAGTATTACGAATTATTAACGAGCCAACGGCCGCCGCCTTGGCCTACGGTCTCGATCGCCATGACGAAGAACTGACCATCTTAGTCTTCGACCTCGGTGGCGGAACCTTCGATGTCTCAATCCTGCAACTCGGCGATGGCATTTTTGAAGTCAAAGCCACCGCCGGCAACAACCACCTCGGCGGCGATGACTTCGACAGTGAAATTGTCTCTTGGCTCGTCAACAACTTCCGAGAAGCCGAAGGCCTCGACCTATCCACCGACAAAATGGCCATGCAACGGCTGCGAGAAGCCGCCGAAAAAGCCAAAATCGAACTGTCCTCAACCACAGAAACTCATATCAACCTGCCATTCATCACCGCCGATGAAACCGGCCCCAAACATATTGACGTTCGCCTAAGCCGCCGTCAATTTGAAGAGCTTGTTAAACCGCTCATTGATAGCACAATTGAGCCAGTTAGTCAAGCCCTCGAAGACGCCAATATGAACACCGAGGAAATTGACCGCCTGATTCTCATCGGTGGCTCAACTCGGACTCCGGCCGTACAGCGAGCCATCAGTGACTTCTTCGCCGGCAAACAACCCGACTACTCCGTCAACCCCGACGAAGCCGTCGCCACCGGAGCCGCCATCCAAGCCGGCGTCCTTGGCGGCGAAGTTCAAGATGTCCTATTGCTAGACGTGACTCCCCTGTCACTCGGCATTGAAACCCTCGGAGAAGTGTTCACCAAAATCATCGAACGCAACACCACCCTCCCCACCAGCAAATCCCAAATGTTCTCCACAGCCACCGACGGCCAGACCTCCGTCGAAGTCCATGCCCTACAAGGAGAACGAGCCATGGCCCGAGACAACAAAAGCTTGGGTAAATTCATTCTCATGGGGATTCCCCCCGCACCGCGAGGGATTCCTCAAATTGAAGTCAGCTTTGAAATCGATGCCAACGGCATTCTCAACATTTCCGCTCGCGACAAAGGCACCGGGCGCGCTCAGAGCATCCAGATTACCAACACCGGCGGCCTAAGTGCCGAAGAAATTGAACAAATGCGCCTTGAAGCCGAGCAGTTCGCCGATCAAGACGAATGGCAACGGAACCTCGCCGAACTACGCAACCAAGCCGATGCCCTGTTCTATAACTACGAAGATACCCTCAAACATAACGCCGACCTGGTCAGCGATCGCCTAAAACTCGAAGTCACCGAAAAAGCACATCGCCTGCAAGAAGCCCTCGACGAAAGTAACCCCAACGTCGAAGACATCCGCCAACACCTACACCAATTCCAACAAACCCTATTCGCCATCGGCTCAGCCGTTTATCAGGGAGAAAGCCCCGAATTGGACAACCATCCCCACAAGGCGATCGCCCCAGACCCCAATGACCCCTCCCAAGCCAACCATCACCAGCAGCCAAGCGGCGACTCCCCCACCGCCCAACCTAGCCCCAGCGGACTAGGCCTCGATGAATCCGATGACCTCGAAGACCTCGGCGACGACGATCTCGATACCGATTTAGCCCGAGAACTCGAAGATCTCGAAGCCCTACTCTCACAAGAGTCACCCCCAGCCTCATCCCCCCCAGCCCGCCCTCGCCCAACAGCGAGTCCCCAGAAGCGGCCCCCCAGCCAAGCCGCCTCTCGGGATAAAGCTGCCAGCCCAGCAGCAGAGCCGACCGACTCCCCCGCCCCCCAACCGGCTCCCCGAAACGGTGATAATCCCTTTGATATCACCTCCTCCCCGGCTGAGCCTGTCGACGATGGAGACCCCGATAATCCCTTTTTCTAACCCATCTTTCTCCTCTCTCGTCCAGCAAAGATGATAGACATCAGTCCAACATCACTTTAAAAGACAAGAGACCTACTGGTTCCTTCCTGTTCAACCCTTAGCAACAAGCGCGTTATGGCTGCCGACTACTACGAACTTTTGAGTGTTTCTCGCACCGCAGACAAAGACGAAATCAAACGAGCCTTTCGACGATTGGCCCGTAAATATCACCCCGACGTCAACAAAGAAGAAGGGGCCGAAGAGAAATTCAAAGAAATTAACCGCGCCTACGAGGTGCTATCGGATCCCGAAAAACGAGCCCGCTACGATCGCTTCGGTGAAGCCGGCGTCGGTTCAGGAGTTCCAGGAGCCGGCTTCTCGGACTTCTCCGATATCCCCGGTGGCTTCGCCGATATCTTTGAAACCTTTTTTGGCGGCTTCAGCAACACCAGCCAAACCCGCCGCCGTAGCGGTCCCACCCGTGGCGATGACTTACGCTTAGACCTAAAACTCGATTTCCGCGAAGCGGTATTTGGTGGCGAGAAAGAAATTCGCATCAGCCATCTCGAAACCTGTGGCACCTGTGGCGGAACCGGAGCCAAACCGGGAACTCGTCCTAAAACCTGTGGCACCTGTAGCGGCTCAGGCCAAGTGCGTCGCGCCACCCGAACCCCCTTTGGTAGCTTTACCCAGGTCTCCGTCTGTCCCACCTGTAACGGCACCGGACAGGTCATTGAAGACCAATGTGCCACCTGTTCGGGCAAAGGACAATTACAAGTCGCGAAAAAGCTCAAAATTACCATCCCCGCCGGAGTCGATAACGGGACTCGCCTACGGGTGCAGTCAGAAGGAGATGCCGGCAAACGTAATGGCCCCCCCGGAGACTTATATGTCTATCTCTTTGTCAACGATGACAGTGAGTTCCAACGCGATGGAATTAACATTCTCTCAGAAATCAAAGTCAGTTATTTACAAGCCATCCTCGGCTGCAAAATTCCGGTGAATACCGTCGATGGAGAAGTCGAAGTCACCATTCCGGCCGGAACCCAACCGGGGCGGGTCATTACCCTAGAAGAACGCGGAGTGCCTCGTTTGGGCAATCCCGTTAGCCGGGGCGACCATCTCTTAACCGTTCACATAGACATTCCCACCAAAGTCAATGCTGAAGAACGAGAGTTACTGGAAAAACTGGCTAAAATTCGCGGCGAACGTGCCGGAAAAGGCGGTGTAGAAGGTTTTTTAGGAGGACTGTTTAAGTGAGTCAATCGAGATATTCATCTGAACCGACTCCCAACACAGCCCCATCTGAGGCCTCATCTGAACCTCAGTCCATTGATGTGCAGTTAGATTTGCGAGGAACCCCCTGTCCGTTAAATTTTGTGCGGACAAAATTGCAGTTGCAGCGGATGCAGCCCGGCCAAGTGTTGGAGGTGTTACTCGATGCAGGAGAGCCGATTGAGCAAGTCCCCGATAGCTTGACCATGGCTGGATATGAAATTGAGACGATTCAAGACTGTCAGGGTTATTTTGCCTTGCAGGTTCGTTGTCCGCAATCATGAGTGACCTCATCGACGATCGCCCCTCCGGGAACTCCCAATTACACTATCCCCGAGGAACCGTATTAGCGGTGCAGGCTAACTTCTATCAGGTGCAATTAGATCCTGAACCTACCCCACCCACCCCGAGTTTGCTCTGTACCCGTCGCACACGCTTGAAAAAAGTGGGCCAACGGGTGATGGTCGGCGATCGCGTGGTCGTTGAAGAGCCGGACTGGACGGGAAACCGGGGCGCGATCGCCGACGTCCTCCCCCGTAAAACCGAGCTAGATCGTCCCCCCGTGGCCAATGCCGACCGAATTCTATTACTATTTACCCTCGACGAACCCAGCCTCGATCCATGGCAGTTAAGTCGCTTCCTCGTGAAAGCCGAATCGACCGAACTAGCGGTAGAACTCTGTTTGAACAAACGAGATTTAGTGAGCGAGGCGGCTCAAGAAGCTTGGCGATCGCGGCTGCAAACCTGGGGCTATGATCCCCTCTTGATGAGTGTCAAAACCGGCCAAGGGATAGACGCTCTCAAACACCGAATTGGCCAAGGAATCACCATTCTGGCAGGGCCATCGGGGGTAGGCAAATCCAGCACCATTAATCGTCTGATCCCCCAAGCGAATCTCCGAGTCGCCAAGGTTTCGGGGAAATTGGGGCGAGGCCGACATACCACACGCCATGTGGAGTTATTTGAGTTAGAACAGGGGGGATGGCTAGCCGATACCCCCGGCTTTAATCAGCCGCAACTCACCACAAGTGCTCAGCAACTCGCCGACTGCTTCCCCGAGATTCGTCAACGCCGCCAGGGGGAAGACTGTCAGTTTAGTGATTGTCGCCATCGAGACGAACCCGGCTGTCAAATCCGCGGCGATTGGGAGCGTTATGAACATTATCAGACCTTTCTCGACGAGGCGATCGCCCAAGATACAGCACAACATCACAGTAGTGAGGAAGAATCGAGCTTTAAGACCAAAGCTCAAGCCGGTGGAGAACGTCGCTGTGAACCGAAATTGGCCTCAAAAAAATATCGCCGCCAATCCCGGCGGCGACAGCATCAAACCTTACAAGACTTATGTGAAGAGTTAGATGAGAATTTCTAGACTCTCTCGATCAGGACTTTACCAATCGCGCCCAATCTAGCGCAGATAACTGGCTTCGGCTTCGAGTTGCCGTAAAAGCTGATCATCTCCCTTGGCCCGAGCCACACTCATCCGGCGTTCCAAGGACTCTCTGAGACTGGCGAGGCGGTTACGGTTAGCTTCGTTGATGGCTTGACGAGTAATTTTGTTCATGATAAACAGTGCGTTGTAATGGTTTGGTGTACAGGTCTCTACTTCAATTATATGGAGAACGCTGAGGGAATGGCAAATCTGGTATAAAATGTTACGGAAATTTATGAAAAGTCCTGAAAGACTCATTCGATTAACCTAGTCCAGCCCATAAGCGAGGCAGATCCGTGAACCGTTCTCAGATTCTGGCGATGACTCTAGCATTGATAGTCGGTTTAGGAGGCAGTTGGGCCATCGCCGCCGTTCAAGACAACCAGCGAACCCGATCTCAATGTCAACAGCTCGTCGATCGCGTCAACCAGGGGTACGCCCAAACCCTCGCCTTTCAGGGAACCGACGCGATCGCCCTCAATCGCTTGGCCGAACAACTCAACGCCATTGCCAACTCCCTGCAACAGCTCGACATTGATCGTCCCCCCCTACGTCGCGCTCAGCAACAATTTGTTCAGGGCTATCGCGATCTCAGTCAAGGCTACCAGGGCATTGTCCGCGCCTTAGATGCCGCCGATCAGGCCCCCAAAACCGAAACCGGCTTACAGCAGGTACAACAGGCCCAGTCTCAGGTTAAAGAAGCCGGAGCCGCCGCTCAGGAAGCCGCCCGGCAGATTGACCAATTCGCCCGTGACCTGAATCGACTTTGTCTGAGAGGAGAATAGGGGGGAAAAGGCAAGAGGTCACAGGAAACCCATGGAAAACTGGAACTGGCTGCGATCGCAACTGACACCACCGCAAATCCGCTCCTGGCAAACCTTAATCCTGGCCAGTTTTATCACCTGGTTTTTCTCCTTACTGGTGATGTTATCCGAGCCAGACGTAGAATTTCAGAGTTTTCCTTTAACCCGGTTAGGATGGGTCTTTTTTCTCGTCGGCTTGATTTGGTGGCAAAGTCTCCATCCTTGGAAACTTGGCTCACTCTCCCTCACGCCGGGTTTAATTGCCGCTGTCTTTTGTTGCCTCTTTCTCACCAACCCTGACGGAGAACTCTCCCAATGGGTTTTCTTGTTTTACCCGATTTTAACCACCCTCATCGCCGCATTACCCGCTTGTCGCAACGCGAAAAATCGTCTTAGCCTGCCGTCACCCCAACGCCGGCCCGTGATCATGCTGCAATTGCTCATTGCACTCCTCTGTAGCTGCTGGTTACAACTGACCTTTGTCCTGCAACACTGGATTGATACCTATCCGAAACTGGCGCGAACCGACCTCTCTCAAAGTCAATTCATCTTGCGGACCGGAACCCCCTTTCAGTTGCGAGGCTATCGTCGGTTGCAGGCGCTGCAAAAGCAATTAAAAGATCATTTCGACCATCCCTCCTGGCCCGAGACTGAACGGAAATTACTCGACCTGCGTCAAAATCCCGAGAACTTTTGGCGTACCCTGAATATCGGGGTAACCGAGGCCACAGACGGTTTAGTGCGCTATCCCCAGGCTAGTCTGACTCGTGATGAGCAACAGGGGTATTATCTAACCATTCGCCTCTCTTGGTCTCATCCCTGGTTTGAGGAGCAACGAGAACACCTGAGTCTGCGCTGTCATCTCTATCCTGTCTCCCCAGAGGGGGGTCACGGAACAGGCGCTCCCTCTGACCGAAGCGCGATCGCCTGTGATACAGACAAGCCACAACTTTTCACACCTCTCTCGACTCCCTCGACGCCAGCATCATCTTAAAATAGTTATCCATCGTGAAAATCTGCTGAATTGGCTTGAATTATGCTCGATTCTCTCACACAACATCACCCTAAAAATGCGCCGTGGAAACGAGTTTTCGTTACGGCGAGTAATGCCTTTCGGGAAGTTTTACGAGAGCGCATTCTGTATCTTATTGGTTTTTATGCCTTAATTCTCATCGTTAGCCTACGCATTTTGCCACCTCTTTCGGCTGGAGCGCACCCTAAAATCTTCCTGGATCTAGCCCTGGCGAGTATGGAAATTCTAACCCTATTTGTGGCGGCTTTTGTCAGTACCCGTTCACTCGAAAAAGAGATTCAACAACGAACTTTATTAGTTCTGATCTCGAAACCGATTAGTCGCGCTGAACTGCTTTTCGGTAAATTTCTGGGACTGTGGGGCGTCCTGCTGGCCGCCCTGGTCATTATGACCCTCTTAGCCGTCGGTATTGCTGCCTTAGGGGGCATTTCGATGGCTGTGGGTAGCTTACTATTGTCATGGCTATTTCTAGCGCTGAAACTGGCAATTTTGACCGCAGCGGCGTTACTGTTTGCAGCCTTTACCAGTTCTCTTTTGGCGGCCTTTTTCACTCTGGGGCTTTACGTCATGGGGAATTTTAGTCAAGACTTGTTGCAACTTGGGGATACCCTAGATAGTTCCCTCTTTCAGACCGTGGCAACAGTTCTCTATCTCCTGTTACCGGATTTGTCTCGCTTGAATCTTAAAAATGAAGCCGTTTATGGCCTGACAACCTTACCGGATGTGGGGTCGTTACTGCTCGATGGACTGTATGGTGTGGTCTATGCAGTGGTGTTATTGGCCCTAGCGATCGCCATTTTTCAACGTCGCCAACTTTAACCATTAGGGGTAGAGTCGAACCCCGTCAGCGCTAACCCTCCCTATAACAAGTTTCGCTGGCAACATGAAGACGATCGCGGCCTTGAGTTTTAGCCAAATAGAGGGCGCGATCAGCACATTTTAACAACCCATCTCCCGTCAATTGGGGATCAGGAACCACACTAGCCACACCAATACTCAGAGTCACGCGATCGCTACATTGAGAGGTTTCATGGGGAATCCGTAACCGTCGCACCGCCTCTAAACTGCGTTGAGCCACCGCCATCGCTCCTGGGGAAGCGGTGTCAGGTAACACCGCCACAAACTCCTCCCCACCATAGCGAGCCACCAAATCCTCAGGACGACAAATCGTTTCAGACAGCACCTGAGCCACCCGTCGCAGACAATCATCCCCCGCTTGATGGCCATAGGTATCATTAAACGGCTTAAAACAATCAATATCTGCAATCAGTAACGACAAATAGGTTTTATCTCGTAAACTCCGTTGCCATTGCTCCCGTAACCGTTCATCAAACGCGCGTCGATTCGCAATTTGTGTCAATCCATCGAGATTGGCTAACGCCTCCAACCTGGAATTAGCAGACTCCAATTGACGGTTCGTTAACTCCAACTGACTCGCCAGCCGGCGTTCTTCTAACACCTGTAAACTGAGCTTTTGACTTAACTGATGTTCCCGAGCCAGCGATCGCTGCAACGCCTGAGTGGCACGGTGAGCCTCAATCAAACGACGGATACGCTGTCGTAAAACTCCCCAATGAATCGGCTTCGTAATGAAGTCCTCCGCCCCCATCTCAAACGCTCGTTCAATGGAGTCTGAATCCTGTAGGGTCGTAATAATTAAAATGGGGGGACAGTTACCACCAAACTGCTGTTTAAGCCGTTGACAACATTCAAATCCACCCATTTTAGGCATCATCGCATCGAGCAAAATCAGATCCGGCAGTTGAAGCTGACAGCGATCGAGACAATCTTGGCCATTACTGACATCAATGCTGTCGTAACCGTCTCGCTCGACAGCTCGTTTCATCAACATCCTTAACGTCCGTTCGTCGTCTGCAATTAGAACTGTTCCTTTCGGTGCAGAACTTTCCACATTAGTCATAGTGAAGTTGGTGTAGGAGCGTCGTTAAAGCCTTATGAACCTGATCAAAGTCCCTCTGAAAATCCTCGATTATAGCGGGTCGGTCCGAGGCCGGTACATGGATGAAATCCCCTTGTCGAACCGAATCTTCGAGAGTCCGACAGCGGTAGGTCAAGGCGGCTGCCCCGAGACTGGCACTGAGGGAACCCAGAGCATGGGCAGCCTGCCCGATCATATCAAGCTCTCCCGCTTCTAATGCCAGGTGCAACCGGTGTAAACGCTCAGGAACATCATCGAGATAGCTTTCAATCATCTCGATGACAAAGTCGACCTCTCCGGCCATCTGTTGTAACTCGTCGAGAACTTGCATGTCGAGAATGGGATATTGGCCCGTCACCGGCAACGAGGGAGATTGTGGGGCCGCATCTGAAGTAGAGAACGCCGGGTGTAAACGTCCGCTGCGATAGCGTTCTAGGGCTTGACGGAGTTGGGCAGCTCGTAGGGGTTTACTGAGGTAGTCATCCATTCCCGCCTCCAAACAGAGTTGGCGATCGCCGGCTAAGGCATGAGCGGTCAGGGCAATAATATAAGGTTGAGGTCGTCCTTGCTGATGGTACTGCTGCCGAATTTGCCGAGTGGCGGCCCAACCGTCTAACTCAGGCATTTGAACATCCATCAAGACGAGATCAAAGCTCTCCTGGCCTAGCCGTTGTACGGCTTCAAGTCCAGTGTTGACGACACTGGCCCCATAGCCAAATCGTTCGAGTAACTGTTTAACTAAGACCTGATTCATAGCCAGATCTTCGGCGACTAAAATACGTAAGGGTAGCCGCTGAGCCAAGGCTGGGTCAAAGGGAGACTCCTGAACCGATGGAGCAGATTGGTAACGATGGCGGGGTGTAATCAGACGCGTGACTGGGGTAAGACGGGGTGAGTCCCACTCAGGGACCATTTTTAGGGTGACATGGAAGGCTGACCCCTGACCGAGTTCACTCTCGACCCGGATCTGTCCTTGCATCAGGTGACACAATCGTTGGCTAATCGTTAGTCCTAACCCCGTCCCCCCATAGCGACGTGTCATGGAGCTATCACTTTGAGAAAAGGGCTGAAACAGGCGCTCGAAGCGATCGCTGGGAATACCAATCCCGGTATCCTCAACGGTCAGATGCAGGGTTTGTTGCCCCTCCCCATCAGCCGGATCGCTACCCGGCTCAGATGCGACCATCTCCGCCGACAGTCGTATCTGCCCATGTTCAGTGAATTTAACCGCATTCCCGAGCAGGTTAATCAAAATCTGTTTGAGGCGAACCACATCACCCCGCCAAATTTGCGGTAAGGGACTCATGAGGGAATAGCAGAGGTTGAGTCCTTTCTGTTGAGCCGTCACCGCCACGAGATCTAAGGCGTGTAACACGGCCTGATCCAACTCAAAGGGTCGAGATTCGAGTTCAAGGTGTTCTGACTCGATTTTAGAGACATCGAGGATATCGTTAATTAACGACAGCAGGGTTTCACTACTTTGACGAATGGTGTTGACAAATTCTTGTTGTTGTGCATCAAGCCGACCCTCTAACAGCAACTCAGTATTGCCAATCACCGCATTGAGAGGGGTACGGATCTCATGGCTCATCATCGCTAAAAAGCGGCTTTTGGCCAGATTCGCGGCTTCAGCCTCCTGTTTAGCCGCCGCTAAAGCCAGATTGTTGGCGCTGAGTTCTTCCCGTTGCGCCGTTTCTCGCTGAAGCATCGCCGCTTGAGCCAGGGCAATTCCCACTTGAGCCGCGACGGCTTCGAGAAGGTTGACTTCATCACTACTCCAGCGACGTAGGGAACATTGATGGAGGCAAATTTCTCCATTAGCTTGGCCTTGATAAGAGGTGCGGATTCCTAACATGGAGCGAATTTGATGGGCTTCGAGGAAGTCTTGATGAGTCTGGAGGAGTGGATTTTCTGAGACATCGTCGCAAACTTGGGCGATGTCTTGTTGCACCACCACGGCACTATAGGAATGTTCATCGATGGGTAGGATTAGCCCTAAAAGAGAGGTGAGGGTAGGATGACGCGATTCAGCGACGGCCCTGAGTTGGGGTTGGGGATCGCTTTCATAAGAAAAGATCAGACAACGACTGACGGAAAAGCTGCGTCCAATTTGGTAGGCGGCGGTTTGAAAGATTTGTTCTGAATCGAGACTCTGACGAATTTCCTGGGTGAGTTTTTTCAGGAGTAGAACATTACGATATTGACGTTTGAGAGCATCTTCGGCCAGTTTGCGATCGCTAATATCTTCAGCCAAGCCCACAAAGCGATAGGATTGTCCCTGATGATCCTGAACCGGAAAGGCTTTGGCGCAAAGCCAACGAACTTCGCCACTCGGTCGTAGGATACGATAGGTTTCTTCAAACACCTGTCCCTGGCGAATTTGGCGATCGAGGGCTTCACTAATGCGACGGCGATCATCGGGATGAACCGCCGCCAGCCAAAGACGCGGGTTCTCATATAAGTCTTGGTGAGGACGCTCAAAAATCTCTTGGTAGGTCGGAGAAATATAGAGCATCGCCCCCTCGCGAGAGAGAACAAAAAAGATTTGCCGGATGTTTTCTGCCAATTGGCGGAATTTTTCTTCACTCTCTTGTAGAGCCTCTTGGGCTAGTTTTTCGCTGGTGATATCGTTCAGGGTTCCCAGATACCCCATGAGGTTATCGTGGTGGTCATAGAGAGCAACAAGCTGGCCAGAAATCCAAGATAAACTATGATCGTCGCGCAGAATGCGATATTGCAGCGTCAGATGTTGATGTTGGTTAACCGCTTGATCCCAGGCTTGAAAGACCCGATCGCGATCGCCCGGATGAATCGCCGTCAACCAACCATAGTCGAGACAGTCCTCCCTGGACAGTCCGGTGGTCTGACACCAATGGGGATTCACATAACGACACGCTCCCATGGGATCGGCTAAAAACAAGCCCACAGGCGCCAATTCAACGAGACGACTAAATTGATACTCTTGAGGGTGAACGGTCATATCGAGCAGATGCATCTCGCTGACGGGGCGCAGAATCGCCAGCCAAGCCCCCTTCCCGCCCCCGTGAGGACTCCTAGACCCCAGCCCAAGAGCCAACACCTCAACCAGTCGTTTCGGACCGTCATGAGACCCGGTCACGATGGTTCCTTGCCATTGTCCCTGATGGACCAGTTGCTGCTGAAAGCGATCGCTGTTAAAGGGGGACGCTCCCAAAAACTGACAACAGGCCGCTAAAGGCTGTCCAATGGCTTGCTCAGCTCCAATTTGATAGAGGGTTTCAGCTTGGGGACTCCAGTAGAGAAGACGGCCGCGATCATCAACCACCATCGCGGCTTCGTTGATTTGACCGAGGATCTGCTGTTGCCATTGTCGGGTTTGTTCGAGACGTTCAATCGACTGACTTTGCTGGCTGAGGAGTTGGCCTTGCTGTTCGAGGCGAGTTTGTAACTGCTGGTTTTCTTCAACGAGGCTTTGCTGTGTGATGACGCGTTCTAGGGCCAAGGTGATATGCTCGCTGAGTTGGTCGAACCGCTCGATTTCAGCGTCAGTCCAGGTGCGGAGGCGATCGCACTGATGGGCCATGAGAAATCCCCAGGAAGGCGTGACCTCCGGCTTGAGACGATGGAAGAGATAACTTTGCACTTGGAACTGGGCCAATAGATTCAGATAACAGGGACTAAACCCCTGTTGGCTGACATCGTTGACGACATGAGTGCCCTGGCCGTTGGGGGGGTCAAAACAGCGATCGTCAATCTGATGATGCAGGCTCACTCTCCAAGGGGGTAAGACCCGCTCCGCCACCACGGTTCCTGTCCCGTTGCCAGTAAATTGATAGACCATGACGCGATCGCACTCTAAGAGAGATTGAACCTCGCTCACAACGGTATCTAACAGTGAACTGATGCTATGAGGACGGGCAAATTTGAGCCAAACCGAGGAGAGATGCCGATGGGTCAGTTGAGGAGAATCGGCGTCTTGAGTGAGCCTCGGGTTGCTGCGATCGCTCATGGTGATCCTAGTCGTGATCCTCTAGTCGTGATTCTACAGTAATGCCTTCAGTTGCGCTTGGGCTTTGGATAACGATTCTCTCCATTCTTGCTCAGGATCACTATCGGCGACAATACCGGCACCGACTTGACCCCAAATGCCTCCTTGATGACACAAAAGGGTGCGAATTAAGATATTAAGGTCAAAATAGCCTCGTTGATCCAAATAGCCACAAGAGCCATAGAACAGACTGCGCCGCACCGGTTCGAGTTCTTCGATAATCTCCATACAACGCACTTTCGGACAGCCGGTAATGGTTCCACCAGGAAAGACAGCGGCGATCGCGTCAATGGCGTCAACGTTAGCCGCAAGCTGACCAATGACGTTACTCACCAGGTGCATAACATGACTGTAGCGTTCGACGACGAGTAGTTCGTTGACTTGCACCGAACCCCAGTCACAGACTCGCCCTAGGTCGTTGCGTTCTAGGTCAACCAACATGATATGTTCGGCGTTTTCTTTGCGGTTATCGAGCAGTTCGGCTTCGAGTTGGCGATCGCGATCGCGGGTTTGGCCTCGGGGCCGGGTTCCGGCGATGGGACGAGTTTGGACGATTCCCTCTCGCAGTTGCAACAGTCGTTCCGGGGAGCAACTCACCACCTGTCCCCAGGGAGTTTGCCAATAGCTGGCGAAGGGGGAAGGATTAATCTCTTGCAGGCGGCGATAAATCTGCCAGGGATGGCGGTTGAGGTGGGTGCTAAAGCGTAGGGAGAGGTTGGTTTGAAAGATATCGCCGGCCCGGATATAGGCTTTAGCCCGACGCACCATGGCTTCGTAGTCGGCTTGTGAGGAGAGAAACTCAATCTCTGGGGGAGCATTGAGGGGGCTAGGTGGCTCAGGAGAGGGCTGCCATTGGCTCCAGGTCTGTTCAAGGCGATCGAGCTGTTGGGGGGTGCTGGCGGCGAACCAGAGGGTCTTCTGGTGATGATCCAGGACGGCGAACTGTTCAGGTTCGTACCAGAAGGCGATGGGGAAGGGGAGGCGATCGCGATTGTGGTGGGGAAGTTGTTCAATTTCCCAGCCGAGATCATAGCCGAGCCAACCGAGCCAGCCGCCGCTAAAGGGAAGTTGGGCAATGTCTGGGGGCAGGGTTGGGCTTGGAGTTGCTAAATGAGCGGCTAACCGACGCCGCAAAAACGGTAGAATTTCACCGAGTCCCGGCGTCCAATGCTGGGAAATGCCCGCTCGTTGCCGAGGACGACCGGCACAGATGGAATAGCCCGTTAGCGTCGGGGTGTCTGAGCTTGAGGGACTTTCGAGAAGGACGGCGATGGGATCGTTGAGGAATAAGGCGGCAAAGACATGAGATGCTGTATGGGATGCCAAGGGATGCGATCGCCAAAACCAGGGCTGTTGGGCGTTCATAGGCGCGGTATCACGGGGCCAGTAACAAGACAGGTGAGCGGTTAAGAGTTGAGGATGTTTAGTTATCTTAAGGGTTTGTTGGTCGGTGTTCAGATGGCGGTTCCTCAGCGTCCTGTGTTGACGCTAGAGGTCAATGGCCTTGGCTATGAAGTCCAGGTTACGCCACGATTGGCGCGGGAACTCCCCGGAACTCAGCCGGAGGTCCAGGTGTTTGTGGATTTGCAACTGCGTGATGACCGTCTGTTACTGTTTGGCTTTGCAACGGCCCCGGAACGGGATCTATTTCGTCAGTTAATTCGGGCCAGTGGTGTGGGGGCTCAGTTAGCGATGGCCTTGTTGAGTACCTTAACGTTAGAGGATTTAGTGCAGGCGATCGTGTCGGGGAATCATAAGATCCTCTCGCAAACCCCCGGCGTTGGCAAGAAGACCGCCGAACGCATTTCCCTGGAGTTACGAGAAACCCTCAGCCAATGGCGAGACCCGGCCAATTTAGAGGGGGTCGCCACGGCTGGGTTGGGCGGTGACATCCTCGAAGATGTGGAGATGACCTTGTTGGCGTTGGGATATACTCCTCAGGAAGTGGTTTCGGCGTTGAATGCGGTGTCGAGTGATATGCAGTTTGGCGATCGTGAGAATGCCGAAGCCTGGATTAAGGAAGCTATTTCTTGGCTCTCGCGGGAGGTGGCTGACTAGAGATTTGGGTTAACCTTCCCGCGTGCGGCTCCTAGTTTATCTCGTTGTCACTCTCGATGATCTCGGAGACCATACGGATGATCTCAAGATGACCCTGAGGTTGCATCTCTCGCAGCCGTCGAGCCTCCCGTAACTCCAACTCCGTCATCCGTCGTAATTCCTCATCACTGTACGCCGCACGGGTTTGACGCACATCTTCTAAGGTTTGAGTCACATGAGCCAGGGTTCCCCGAATGGCGACGTTGTTCAACTCCGCGACAACCCGATAGGTATTACGTTCTTTTCCCTGAATCGTCACCGCATCTGATCCCCCGAACTGGTGAATCACGGCGTTTAGATAGCGATTACTCGATGCAGCGGCTTGGCGGAGACGGCGACGCTGAGGCGTAGTGGCGGTACAAGTCCGAGTCATAATCCCTTCTCCCGCAAATGTTGAACTTTACATCAACATTCTAACCGATCCAATCTCAAAGCCGCCACCCATGCCAATAAGACAAATCAAAGAAGACATCTTTAGATGTGAACCATTGCGGCTTTTTCCTTTTAGAGCAAGGTTTTTGTGGTTATTTTCTAATCTAAATTGTCCCTAATTAAGTGTCTATTTTTCTGGATCCTCATCCCCTAACCGCACCTTAGCCGCCGCCTGGGTGGCCTTGCGACGGGCCTGCTCAATGGTGTTCCCTTTGGCCAGGGCCACCCCCATGCGACGATAGGGACGAGCCGTTTCCTTACCAAAAAGGCGAATCTCCACATCCGCCTCAGCCAGAGCCTCATCAACCCCTTCATAAAACACTGTATCCGAATGGCGATCGCTCAAAATCACCGCACTGGCCCCTGGCGACAACACCTCAATCTTGGGAATTGGGAGACCTAAAATCGCCCGCAAATGTAACTCAAACTCATTGAGATTTTGCGAAACCATCGTTACCATCCCCGTATCATGGGGACGGGGGGACAACTCGGAGAAAATCACCTCATCTTGAGTCACAAAAAACTCAACCCCGAAAATTCCGGCCCCCCCTAACGCCGAGGTGACGGTTTTCGCCATCTCCTGGGCCTGGGTAATTTTCGCCTGGGACAATCCCACCGGCTGCCAAGATTCCTGATAATCACCTCGTTCTTGACGATGGCCAATGGGGGGACAAAACAGAGTACTTCCATTCCACTGACGCAGGGTTAAGAGGGTAATTTCGACCTCAAAGTTAATAAACTCTTCCACAATCACCCGCTCACTCTCGCCGCGAGATCCCGTCATGGCGTACTCCCAGGCCTGGACGACCTCCTCAGGAGAGCGAACCACCGATTGGCCTTTCCCGGAGGAAGACATGACCGGTTTGACGACATTGGGAAATCCTAACTCCCGAGAAATGGCCTCTAAACTGGCTAAATCATTGGCGTAGCCGTAGCGAGGGGTACGCAGGCCTAACTCGCGGTGGGCCAATTCCCGGATGCGATCGCGGTTCATGGTGTAGTTGGTAGCCGCCGCCGTGGGGATGATGCGAAACCCCTGGCGTTCTAAGTCGAGTAACTTACTGGTGCGGATGGCTTCAATCTCAGGAACCACATAATCCGGCTGATGGTGTTTCACCAATCGCTCCAACGCATCCCCATCCTGCATCGACACCACTTCAGCGATATCCGCCACTTGCATGGCCGGTGCATTCTCGTAGCGATCGACCGCAATCACCGTATTTCCTAACCGTTGCGCGGCGATGACAACTTCTTTCCCCAGTTCACCGGAACCGAGCAACATCAATTTTTGAGGAAGTTTCACAGGTAATGCAGATGATTGAAAAACAAGTCCCGATTATAGCAAAATCCGAGTCATGGGGGAGGTTCGCTCAGGAGAGGGCATCTCCGGTACGTCTAGCTCAGGCTCCCGGTCTTGGCTAGTGCTAAACTGAGCTTAAAGTGCCTAGAATGAAGGTTTAAGGCGGTTTAACTTAGGCAGAAATAAGCGTTTCAACAGGAATTGTTAGGTCGGGAAACGCTAGGGGAGAAATCGTCCCATCTTTTAAGGTTTTTTTTAGAGCCATAATCCCGTCCTCTGGGGTCTTGGTGAACCACTAATTCTCGGGTTCGCAGATTCACGAGCCAATATTCAGGGATTCCGGCTTTAGCATAGATATGATATTTGACCGTCGCATCTTTCTCTAAACTGGTATTCGCATATTCAAGCACCCAGAAAATATTTTCAGGATGTGGAGATGCGATCGAGGGTGGCTTCCATTTTGGCGGTGAATTGTATCCACCAAGTCCGGGAAGTCGTTTTCCAGCAGGCTACAGACGGCGAAGGCGGTGAAGCTGGGAACGAGGGCGTTGTTGCTCCTCTGGGCATAGCCGCGCTCAATGATAGTGCCGATGATGCTGGCGAACGATTTTTCTTAAGAAAAATTTTCTTTTTCAGATGGTCACCGATAAGTTACAGTAATTTTACTTAGAAATTTCAGGCAAACGCTATACTCCATGGCAACGCATTGTCTTCCCTGCATCTTTCCTAGTCATGCAACATAAATTCTTTGTTCGCCTCCGAGTCGTATTGGCTACTGGTTTCCTTTCCCTGACCGTTTCGGCTGGTGTTCCAGCGATGGCTCAAGAAGCAGAGTCTGGCGCTGGGGAGAGTCCAGTGTTCCTCGAATCGACCATCTCGCCTGATGCTGACCCGTCTGCCGCAACGACGATCGAGAATATACAGATTCCGATCGAAGAACTTCGGCTGAGGCTCCGACCCCTAACCCTAGGGGATTTGGAAAATGAAGCCGCTGCCTGGTTCTCAATTCTGAAAAATAAAGTTGAAGAAATCTCAAATGCCGAGATTGCAATCCGACGAGCCAATCAGGTAATCGCTCTTCAACAGGAAGCAAGCACTGCACTGAGTGAGGCAGAAGTAGAACTAACTGAGGCAGAAGCTGAGCTCGAAGCGACCAGCGAAGGAACGGCGGAATACCAAGAAGCCGCCCAGCGTGTCGAAGCCGCCAGAGAATCCTTTCGAGAAGCACAGCGGTCTCTCGAAGAGGTACTCGAAAGGAAGGAGGAACTCCAAGGGGACGAAGCGCTGCAAGAAACGCTCGAAGAGGCTGGTGAGGAGGGGAGGCGAGGACAAGCCCGGGAAGTTTTACAGCAAGCCAGAGACGCTCGCGATGAGCTGACGGCAGGCAGTGAAGCTTACGAGACCGCGACGGAAAATATCAATGCACTTGATCAAGCGCTGGTAGACGCAGAGGCCGCCGCCGAAGATCTCGACTCTGCCGTGCCGGAGTCTCAAGAGGCTGAAGAAGCCCGGCAAAATCTCGAACAAGTTGAAACCTCTGTTCAGGAAATTGTGGACACAATTCTGGCATCGGGTCTCGTCGAGGTTGAGGACAACACCGCAGAAGTTGTTGAACCCGGTCAGTCCGAGGAACAGCTAGAAGACGTGGCCGAAGATCAATTGCCAGCGGCCGAGGCTGGTGATGTCCAAGATGAAGGTCAAGTCGATACCGAGAGCTTGGGTGAAACCGCTGAGCAGCTCGATATTTCGGCAGAGCAGGACGAAGCGCTCAAGACTCAGCTCCTGGAAAATGTTACCGCTCTGCAAGGCGATCGCACTGTCATTATTGATCGTCTCAACGTCGTCCTCGAAGAACTCGAACGCAAAGGCGGCGACCCGACCTCTTATCAGCGTTACATCAATGCGGTCACCGTCATTGAAATTGACGTAACCGATACTGAGGGGTTGGGCATACGTATCTGGAGCTGGTTGAAGTCAGAAGAGGGCGGCTTACGCTGGGGGATTGGCATCGGAAAATTTTCTGGTATCGTCCTAGTTTCACTTCTCCTATCCCGTGTCATCGCATCGCTAACCCGCAAGACCCTGAGACAAATCAGTGCCGTCTCGAACCTATTTCGCGAGTTCCTCGTCATTGTCGTCGAGCGCGGTATAGTCGTAGTTGGCTTCCTCGTTGCGCTCACGTCACTTGGCGTCAGCCTCGGGCCTCTCCTAGCTGTCTTTGGAGGGGTCAGCTTTGTCTTAGCCTTCGCACTCCAGAGCAATCTCGGGAACTTTGCTAGCGGTCTGATGCTGCTCTTCTACAAACCCTTTGATGTCGGCGATTTCGTTATTATCCCGGGACTGGGGCAGAAAGGTTACGTGCGCGACATTACTCTGGCGAACACGACCTTCAATCACTATGACGGCAAGATCATAACTGTTCCGAACTCGACGGTTTGGGGTTCGACAATTCAGAACTTGCTGCCGAATGACGAGCGACTAGTGGAATTTATGTTTGTCATCAACTCCAACGACGACGCGGTGGCAATGGAAGAAAGCTGGACGCGAGTTGTTGAAGCACACCCGGATACGGTGAAAGAAAAATGGTACATGAGTTGCCCGTTTGTGAGTCCTGCAGACGGTACAGTTTGGTTTTGGTGCGGTGCTTTTGCACCGAAGACAGGCTTCTGGGATGTCTATACTGACCTCTACAACAATTACATGGCAGAACTGCGCAAAGCTGGCATCACTGTTGGGGTTATCAAGCATGAAAACTATGCTTACATTCGTGACAGTTCCGAACTCAGCGATCGCATTACTGCCGCCCAGAATGGAGACCACCACGAGGTGATGCATGGTGGAAGTGGCCACGCAGAGTCTATTGTTGAGCCAGGCAGGGAGTAACACAATCTGGCTTAATCAACCAATCCTGCAGAGAGGCTTTGGGTAAATGTTAAATTTAAGCCTCTCTTCATGAGACTCATCAATAACGTTCAATTAATTTGTGGACAAGCTAGAATGACTAGATTATCGATAAAATCTGCGATTTCTAGGATCCGCGTGTAACTGAGTCAGAGTCATTAGATCTTCATCTATCACTGAAAAATGGTAACAGGTTTCAAGTTTGAAAAAGAAGAAGATTTCAACCCTGAGGTTATGGGTCGTTCTCTTTGCATGAATTTTGATGCTGTTGTTAGCTCATTCGCTCGGAATCCAGAGGAGAGAGTCCTCGGAGCACTGAGTAGCTACATCTACGATATGCCGCAGTATCCGGGCGATCGAGTAAACGGTGGTGTTTACTACTCGCGCTACGTGAAGCTACCAACTTCTCTGATTCCACAAAAACAGCCTTCCTTGCTCAAGCAATTTGCTTCAATAGTTCGGGAGTATGTCGGTGTCGGAGCGTCATTTTTTGACCTGGGTCCAGGGCCGGAATGGTCGGTGATGAAAAATACGATTCCGCCTTTGAGAATCTTAGAGCCTTCAGAATATTTTGCGGTTGATATAGAACTCGAATTCACGACAGAAGCTTGTAAAGTTGTTGCCCGAGAATTTCTAGATATTTCAGCGCAGGGTGCCGCTGTTGATTTTCACTCTCAGTGTCTACCACGTCACAATTCTGATACTTCTATTATTTGGTATCCTGGGTCAACTCTTGGAAATCTTCCGGCTAAACCCGGGGAGAGATTTAGCGAAAATAAGTTTGTTCTCAAGCATCTCAAGCAGCTTAAAAAAATCGATTCATCTTCTGAATATTCATCTTCTCAATCAAGCCAAAATGAGCAGCGCTATCTAGTTTTGCTCATGGACAGTCGAAAGGATAGGGTAGATTCTATGGTGAATCTGTACAGTTCAGCAGAGGCGAAAGGGTGCTTTATCAGTATTTTACACAAGCTCAAAAGAGACTTACAGGCGCATGACTTCAATCCAGAAGCATTCTCATATAGTCCTCGTTGGAACGATTATAGTAGTGTTGTCGAGCATCAATTTACGGCTTTAGAAACTCAAGAATTTTTAATAACCGACTGCTTTACGGGGCGAGAAGAGACGATCCAAGTCTTGAATGGTGAAAGCTATACTTTAGCGAATTCAATGAAACCGAGTTATGAAGAAATGAAGTCCTTACTGTCACGTTCGGGATGGGAAACTTTAATATCAAAGTGGGATACGGAACGACAGTTATATATTCTTTTGGCGCAAGCTTCAGGACTAGAAAAACAATCAACGTGATCGTTGAATCTTGCTAAAGCAGACTGACAAAATTCTGGAATGGGTGTCCTCAGCTTGGTGTCAAAACCAAACCTTTCAGCTAGACTAACGAACCTTCTCAGGACTGTTACCAAGATTCAGCGTAATCCAAATTCTATGCCTACAACTTTACCGATCGCACTCAGCTTTATTATCTTTTTGTTGCTGTTTACCGGTGTTGGCCTGGTTGCGGCTACGTACACAAAGAATACAACGGCGGATTACTTACTGGCTAGTCGCAGCATCAATCCTTGGATGACTGGGCTGTCGGCCTTTGCGACCGCCCACAGTGGCGGTATGTTTATCAGCATGTTGGGCTGGACTTACCAAGTGGGAATTTCGTCAGTGTGGCTACTCGTAGGCTGGTTTTTAGGGGACTACTTAGCTTGGTTTTTCGTACACCAGCGGCTGCGCGTGGTCTCCGAGGAGAGCAATGCCGAAACAGTCGGGGCATTTTTGGCGGGAGGAGATCGACAGAACCGCCCAATCGCTGTAGTTTCGGCGCTAACAACAATTGCTTTTCTGGGGGCATATGCTGCATCCCAACTGCTGGCAGGTAGCAAGGCACTCCACGGAATTTTCGGTTGGGACTATAGCTTCTCTATCGTGCTCGGTGCGGCGATCGTTATTACCTACTGCTTCTCGGGCGGAATTCGTGCTTCAATTTGGACTGATGTAATCCAGGGTGTCGTGATGATGCTGGCCATGCTGGTAATGGTCGTGGTGGCACTGAGCGCTTGCGGTGGTTTTAGCCAAATGTGGCAGCAGTTAGCCGCGATCGATCCGTCACTGGTCGATCCGGTACCACAAGGCTTGCAGTTCGGGTTTGGCCTCTTTTTGCTCAGCTGGCTGGCAGCGGGCATCGGCGCAGTCGGTCAACCACACATCATGGTGCGGGCAATGACCATCGATCGCGCAGAAAACATGAGCGTGACCCGCAATCTTTATGCAGCCTCTTACGTTCTTTTCTCTTCGTTTACGGTACTGGTTGGCCTAAGCGCTCGGGTGTTGCTGCCAGGGCTGATGCAGGGGGGCGACCCAGAGCTAGCACTCCCGGAGTTGGCGATCGCCCTACTGCCTGCTTTGGCGGTGGGAGCTATTCTGGCCGGAGTGTTTGCGGCGGTCGTCTCGACAGCAGACTCTCAAATTTTGTCCTGCTCAGCAGCACTCACTCAGGATTTATTCCCCAAACTCTCACACTCCTACCAATTCGCGAAGGTGGGAACCGTTGTGGTGACGGCAATCGTCTTGGCGATCGCCCTAGCGAGTAATCAAGAAGTTTTCGCGCTGGGTGTATTTGCCTGGTCGGCTTTAGCTTCGGGGCTAGGGCCGCTGCTAGTGGTAAGGGCGTGGCGCTGGCCTGTTAGTCGTGGAGTCGCTGTAGCGATGATGTTAGCAGGTCTGGTAGCAGCAATAAGCTGGAACGTAATTTTCCAACTGTCGGAGTCGATCTATGAAGTACTACCAGGAATGGCTACAGGGTTTCTCGTGTATGGCGCAGCACAGTTTTTTGATCGAGATCATACGGATGGGCAAGATGCCTGACCCCACATTCCGCAGGTAAAATTAGGAGAGTACTGACTTGATTCAACCTGACTTGATTCAACCTGCCTTGATTCAACCTAATGTGGGTGAAATTGCTAATGTTTAGTGGAAAAAATGATGCCATTTTTCTATAAGCCCGCCAAAGATAGTGACATCAAAATCTGATTCCATCCGGTTAAAGATGCAATAATATCTTGATTAAGTTCTTCCAAAACAGACCGAAGTTTCTCTCGCAACTGATCCAGAGATTCAAAAATTAACCATTCTAAAATCAACGTGAGAATATCCATAAAAAAAGCTATTTCCAGTCCTCGGTTCAACCAAGCCATAGAGGTAAATGTATTCAAATTTCCATGGGTGCAATCCTTCTGGCTTAATACCGTTAAGAGTTAGTTTTTTGCCACCAATAGTCTGTAAACCTAGGCGTGTTTCATTACCGACCCAATTATGAATTTCAGGAACCTTTTTAAAACAATTTTCAATGCTGGATTTCATGTCTGACAAACGTTTGGGCAATTCTATCCAGAATTTTTTGATAGCTCCTTTGTCCTGCCTTGCTACTTGTGGTCGAGGAACCTTTAGCTTAGCCTGAAGCTCGTAACGAACACATCTATACAATGTACTATAA
>LSZA01000042.1 GCA_001637315.1 Phormidium willei BDU 130791
TGCCCGGAGGGCGGGGTGGGTTCTCCCTGTGCCCAATTAAGGGGCTGGATTGGGATATTTTGCCTGAATTGCGTCAATGGCGGCTAACATTTCTGGGGTTAACTCCACCGCTACACTGCCGATATCTTCTTTTAACTGATCTAACGTCGTGGCCCCGATAATGGTACTGGCTACAAACCAGCGCGATCGCACAAAGGCCAAGGCCATCTGGGCCGGTGACAATCCCCATTGTTTGGCTAACTCCAGATAGGCCCCTAACGCCGCTTGCACATTGGGTTTACCATAGCGTGCCCCAAAGCCCGGAAATTGTCCGACGCGGGAGTTGGGATCGACGCCGCCTTGGTGTTTCCCGGTCAAGAAGCCAAAGGCCAGGGGACTGTAGGCTAATAAGGGGACATTCTCCCGATAACTGGTTTCAGCGAGGGTTAGGTCAAACTCGCGATTGAGGAGACTATAGGCGTTCTGAATCGACACCACTCGGGGAAGGTTCAACGTCTGGGCCAGATGACAAAACTGATTTACGCCCCAGGGGGTTTCATTACTCAATCCCACATAGCGGATTTTACCGGCATCCACCAGGTCTTTAAAGACGTCTAACTGTTCGGTGATGGGAACGGTGGGTCGATCTTGGTCTGGGTTGAAGGTTCCGCCGCCAAAGAGGGGAACATAGCGATCGGGCCAATGGATTTGATAGAGGTCGATGTAGTCGGTTTTGAGTCGTTTGAGACTGTCATTGACCGCTTGTTCGATGTTGGGGCGATCGACTTTGCGATCTTTGCCGCGAATCCACTCCATCCGTGAACCGCCGCCGGTGACTTTGGTGGCGATGATGAGTTGGTCTCGTTGCTGTTTGGCGAGCCATTGACCAATATACTCGCTGGTTCGGCCTTGGGTTTCCCCTTGGCCGGGAACGGGGTACATTTCGGCGGTGTCGATGAAGTTGACCCCTTGGGCGATCGCATAATCGAGTTGTGCATGGGCCTCCTCGATGCTGTTTTGTTGCCCGTAGGTCATGGTTCCCAGACAGATTTCTGAGACCTGTAAATCACTATGACCGAGTTGGTGAGTTTTCATAAAAATCGAGATCAATCACAAACTGCTGTTACTTCAGTGTAGGAGGAACTTCACGGCAATTCATCCCCTAAAGTCCCAAAAGCATCCCCAGTAACACCGCAAACCCTAGCCAGACATTTTGGGCAAACAAATCGCCAAAGGCGGGACGGGGTAAGGCTTCTTCTTGAAGTCGGGCCACTTGCCAAGTCCAGCCCCCCGTGGCCAGGACTAACGCCAGCCAAAATTCGCTCCCTAAGCCCAGTTGAATGCCCACAACCCCCAAACAGACCACCGTGGCGATAAAACAGAGGGCGATCGCCGCCACAACCGCCTCTCCAAAGAAAATCGCACTGGAGTTAATGCCGATTTTTAGGTCATCCTCGCGATCGGATAGGGCGTAGATGGTATCAAACCCCAAGGTCCAGAAGACCGTGGCCCCCCATAACCACCCAGTCGAGGCGGTTAACCCTCCCTCGACAGCACTCCAACTAATCAACACCGCAAACCCCCAAGCCAGGGATAGAACCAATTGGGGGACCGGAAACACCCGTTTCGCGGCGGGATAAAGCAAAATCACGGGAACCGCCGCCACACAGAGGGCGAAGGAGAAGCGATTGAGATAGGAAGCCAAACCGGCTGCACAGAACAGGGCCACAACTCCTACCACAATCCCCGTTTTAATGGACAAGGCCCGGGAGGCCAGAGGGCGGGATTGGGTGCGTTCAACTTGATTATCGATGTTGCGATCCCAAAGGTCATTGGCGACACAACCGGCGGCGCTGGTGGCGAGGGTTCCCAGGATAATCACGCCAATTAGGGGCAGGGGTGGGGTTCCTTGGGCGGCTAAGACGACGGCCCAGAGGGCGGGAATCATGAGAATGAGGCGGCCGGCGGGTTTATGCCAACGCAAGAGGCGAATGACGGTTTTCCAGGTGGGTTCTGAGGGTTGAGTTAGCATGATTGAGATCTCTGACTGTTTCTAAGGTGGCGCGTTCCGATTATGATAAATTTGAGGTAGAACACCCCATACCATTCACTTGCTTTCGCCGAAACCTATATAAGCCAAGAAATCAAAAATTGATGTTTTCAATTTCTTCATACTGACGTTGCAACTCTTTTTTTAAATCATAATAATCCTTCAAAGATGAGAGATTATTACGAGACATAAATCTAACAAATTCCCTTTCCTTGGATAACATATGGTAACGCAGACTTTTTGCAGGACTGTAACTGTGACGGAACTGAAAAGTATTAACTTGAGATAATACATCAGCTAATCCTTGATTTCCATTCGGATTATCAAACAACCCTCTATTTCGTGCTATATGTAGTTTTTTCGACAAGATTGAACAAAAAGCTTTGTCGGGACTATCTGTGTAAAATCCATCCGACATATAAAACGTTATGTCTCCAAGTTGATTCCCAGAATCATTAGCCTTTTCAAGGCAAACACGAGCAACTTCAGCTAACTTATCACAATAGAATTGCTCCCAAAACTCTGCATTATCTGGATAGACTCGATCCGCTTCAATGATTTCAGATCTAAAGATTGGTGTCTCAGCTGAAATACGATACCCCCAAATCAAAAAAATATCCCACTTTTCGTCTTGATCATCAAAATGTCTAATGTCCAGGTAAGTTGTATATCCAAACTGTGACTCATTATTCATGGCGTAGTCTCTTTTTGATGTTGAATGGAAGTCTAGAAAGCCCTAGACTAATTACTTGCAAACGCTCTACTATAACATTTTTCGATAAAAGCAGGGTACAGTACAGAATTTCGAAAATTGCGTTACGATGCTTTGTCAATCTTTGACTGCATTAGGAGAATGAGTCTCACACCTATTATTCATGCAAAGACTGACTAAGTCAATGGGCAAACTCTAAAGAATAACGGTTTTCTAGGTCGGTTCGGAGGGTTGAGTTAGCATAATAAGGCAGTAGGCAGTAGGGGGAGAAGGCAAGAGGCAAGAGGCAAGAGGCAAGAGGTGAACCACTTCAGGCACAGAGGACACAGGGTAGTACCCTTGTGGTCGCTCTCTTCCGACATTCGGGGGGATTGTTCTTTAATCGTCGTTAATTTTGACGCCTGTAAAGTTTGCGCCTTTGGTGCGAGCTAGGGTTAAATCGGCATCAAATAAATTGGCATTGGTTAAGTTAGCATCGGTTAAATCGGCTTTGGTTAAGTTGGTTTCTAAAAGATTGGCTTCTCGTAAATCAGCGCCTCGTAAATCGGCGCGCGTCATGTTCGATCGCGCCAAATTGGTCATATGAAGGGTCGCTTTTTGTAGGCGAACGTCTCGCATCCTAGCACTGGCAATAATCGCATCAGACAAATCGGCACCGCGAACGTCAGCTTCGGTTAAATCCGCGTCAATCATCGTAGCGCGTCGGAGACTGGCCCATTTGAGTTTAGCTTGGGTGAAAATGGTTCCCCGAAGATGGGTTTGAGTTAAGTTTGCTCCGGTTAAATTCGCACGAGTTAAGTCCGCATAACTTAAATCAATATCCCGTAAATCACAATAGGATAAATTGGCGCCTCGTAAGTTGACGGGGTTATAAATCCGGCGTTCATAGCGTAAATTGGCCCCACGTAAGGAGGCGCCCCGTAAGTCGGCGCCACTGAGGTTGCAACTGCGTAAATCGGCCCCCATTAAGTTGGCGTCAATGAGGGTCGCTAGGCTTAAATCCGCGCCGCGTAAATCGGCTCGTTGTAAAATGGCTCCATGTAAATCTGCATCTCGCAGATGGGTATTTTGTAAATTGGCTTGTTTGAGATTGGCGCCGCCGAGTTTGCTTTTGCGCAGATCCGCCCCATCGAGTTGACTACGGGTGAGATAGGCGAAGAGTAAATCCGCTCCTTGAAGATTGGCCCCACTGAGTCGGATCCCGATCAGTTCTGCACCGGATAGTTTGGCGTTACAAAGGGTGACGCTCTTAAAATCTACATCTCCGGAAATGTAACGTTCTAAAACTTCCCGAGCGTCCATAGAAGTTTGGGCCAGTGTCATTCCATCATGAGCTTACAGTAGAAACGATCGCGTCCAACTCGGACGTTTCTGTCCTGGCTCACGGCCATGGACTTTCAGGCGATCGGCACTGCTTAGCTTCAATTCTAGGATACTCTCGTACATCTGAGTGCCGAGGCGATGTGGATCGTGCTCGGTGTTGGGATTGAGGGAGGCTAAGTCGAGTACGACATGGAGACAGCGGCCTTTTTGTGTGGCGAGTAGGTTAATCCCGGAGGCGCGATGACGCTGAATTAACCAACGGGCGATCGCGCGGGGAGTTCCCAAGCTGGCCTGTTGCTGTAACTCACCGTTGGCTGGCGCGGCTGACTGGCTGGGGGGGGTGGAGGGAACGGGATGTTCGAGAACGCCGCCAATGCGATTGAGGTTTAAGCGTACGTCGTTGAGGAGGCTGCTGACGGCTTCATGTTTGATGCGCAGTTGCTCTTGGGGGTCGATGTGAGCGCAAGTGGCTTCTAGGTTCATTTCTAGGTCCGTGATGCTTTGGGCGATCGCCTCGGTGAGATCTTTACTCGATCGCCGAATCAGATCCTGAACTTCATCGGTGGTGGCTAGATGTTGCAGCAGGCGATCTGATAAACGGGGTGAACTGGTGGCTGGTGAGTGGGCTGGATTGGGGGCGGCCGGTAAGATGGGTGCTGGCTCCTGCGCGGGCGATACAGGCGGGTTAGCCCCTGTATTGAAGGTCATGCCAAAAAAGAGGCTATTGTCGCTCTCATCGTCCTCTAGGTCTGGCTCTGAGGCTCTTTGAGGGTCTATCTGCAAGGCGGGACTATCGGTAATAGGCTTGCCAAAGCCGATGTCTTCTGGGGGAGACTCAAACTCCGCTACGAGATCCTGAGAACTCTCCTGAGAAGTCTCCTGAGAACTTTCCTGAGAGCGATCGCCCACGGCTTGCACATAAAAGCGCGTCAAACACCGAACCAGCAAATCGGCGGCGTTGAGATTCTCATCCACCCCATCGAGGTTGCGGGCCGTGCGATGGAGACGGCTATCGAGTTCGTCTAACGTCGGACAAGCCTCGAAGAGATGGCGTAGCAGTTCATCGAGTTCCTGGGCCTTCAGGGCCATCCAGTCGCGATCGCTAAAATCGAACTGGCGATAAATCGTGGAAAAAATCAGAATTTTGCTACGTAGGGGATTGGTTTTACGCAACAACTGTCCCCGCACGTCAAAGAGATCGTCGAGGCCTTGGATTCGAGTAACCGTCAGTTCGTCGCTGTCAAACACGTTTACGCTCTTAAGATGCACCGGTCGCACAGGCAAGGGACATAATCGTAGACTCGCCCAAAGACTTGCCAAAAGACTCGTCCAAAGACTGATGGCACCAGACGAGATATCATCAAAACAAGTTGCACTGTTTGTACTCCTAAGTTTTCGAGCCGTCAAGACGGGGGACTCCCCCCAGCCACGATAGAATCAACCTATTTGTTGTCGGACGTGTTCTCGCGGATACTGAGGACAACGTCCTAGTTTTGAGGATTTGGTCATGACAGACACCACACCGCCGAGCAATGCGATTCGGATGCAAGCTCGCCCTGCGGGGGTTTCGGTCCGTTCTAACTACGTTTTGGCTGCGATCGATATCGGAACAAACTCCATTCACATGGTTGTGGTTCAGATTCAGCCGGAACTCCCGGCTTTCACCATTATTACGCGAGAAAAGGAAACTGTCCGTTTGGGGGACTGCGATCTCGACACCGGGAATCTTAAACCCGAGATTATTGAGTGTTCAGTCGAGACGCTACGACGCTACCAAAAAATTGCTCACAGTCTCGCGGCGGATGAGATTGTCGCTGTAGCCACCAGTGCGACGCGGGAAGCCCCCAATGGCCAGGAGTTTATTCAACGGGTGCGGGATGAGTTGAATTTGTCGATTAATCTCATTTCGGGGCCGGAAGAGGCGCGACGGATTTATCTCGGGGTGTTGTCGGGGATGGAATTGGCCCGTCAGCCTCATGTGGTGATTGATATCGGCGGCGGTTCGACGGAGTTGATTCTCGGTGATGGCCAGGAACCTCGCAGCCTCAGTAGTACGAAGGTGGGGGCGGTGCGTCTGTCGGGCCAGTATGTCCATAGTGACCCCATTGAGGATCAAGATTACACCGCTCTCGAAGCCTATGTGCAGGGAATGCTCGAACGTCCGGTTGAGGAGGTGTTGGCTAAGGTTCAGCCGGGGGAAACGTTACGCATGGTGGGAACCTCGGGAACGATTGAGGCGTTGGCGACGATGGATGCGATCGATCATTTAGGTGGGGTTCCTAGTCCCCTCAATGGCTATGTTCTCAGTTTTAAGCATCTCCATAAACTACTCAAAAAACTCCGCAAGAGTAGTTATGAGGAACGACTCGATATTCCGGGGATGGTGGAACGTCGCGCCGAGATTATTGTGGCGGGGGCGGTGATTCTCCATGAGGCCATGTCTCTGTTGGGCGTCGATGAACTGATTATTTGTGAGCGGGCTTTACGGGAGGGCATGATTGTTGATTGGATGCTCAATCGAGGCTTGATTGAGGATAAACTCTGTTATCAAAGTTCGGTTCGTGAACGCAGTACCCGCAAGATTGCTAAAAAGTATCATGTGGATTTGCCTTATGCTGAACGCACGGCGGAGTTTGCGGTGAGTTTGTTTGACCAAACTCAGGGAGTTCTCCATGAGTGGGGTGAGACGGAACGGGAGTTATTATGGGTGGCGACGTTACTCCACAATTGTGGACTTTATATTAGTCATTCGGCGCATCATAAGCATTCCTATTATTTGATTCGTCATGGGGAATTGCTCGGGTTTACGGAATTAGAGATTGAGGTGATTGCGAATTTAGCTCGTTATCATCGCAAGAGTGCGCCGAAGAAAAAGCATGACCCTTATGCGAATTTGTCGAGTGGCGATCGCCTCCTGGTTCGCCAGTTGAGTGGGTTGATGCGGTTGGCGATCGCCCTCGATCGCCGCCAACTCGGAGCGATTCACAAGGTCCGTTGTGAACATCGCCCCGATTCGAAGCAGATGAAGTTGTTATTATATCCTAAAAAAGTGGGAGATCCTTGTGATTTGGAACGTTGGAGCATTAATTACAAGAAAGAGCTGTTTGAGGATGAATTTGGGGTTGAGCTATTGGTTTTATTAGCCAGTTGATTTCTCTGTTATTTTCTGGTTATGATAAAGGACGATAATGCCTATCCCGAGTGAGCTGAGGAATCGTAAAACCCCGCCAACTATGGTTCTTCAGCTAGCCAATTTTGACTAAAATTATCGTGAATCATGACTCATGGAACGTAAAAAATGCTCTTAGATGGAATTGAGGCAGAACTGTCTGGATTTGTGATTTCCCTGAATGGAATTTTGACGGGGTTTTGTCAACTGTTGGCCTTGTTTGTGATTGCGATTGGCGTGACCCGCGCCTTGGCAATTTATCTCAAAGACGCTCTCTTTAGACCCCAAACCACTGAGGCGTTTCAACGGGGTCGTTTGGTGATGGGATATTCGTTTTCTCTGGCGCTGAGTTTCTTGATTGGGGCAACGATTCTCAAGACGATGATTTCGAGTCGTTGGGATGATATTGCTCGTTTGGCGGCCATTATTTCCGTGCGGACTGTGTTAAATTATCTATTGCTGCAAGCCATTAGTAAAGCGAGTCCAGCGGTGGAAGAGACCATGGCGGCACAAGCTACGACATCAGAGTCTTAGCTTAACCATAAAGGTGCTAAATTGTCAAGAAAAACCATTAAAAAAATAGGGTTATGGATTGTATTGAACTCTCACAAATTCGCTGTTACGGTTACACCGGATTTTTAGCCGAGGAACAGGTTTTAGGCCAGTGGTTTGAGGTCGATTTAACCCTCTGGCTAGAGTTAGAAGCGGCGAATCAAAGTGATGCCATTGAGGATACATTAGACTACCGCCAGGCGATCGCCCAAGTCAAAGACATTATCAAAACCGAGAAATTTGCCCTCGTTGAACGACTGGCCGGGGCGATCGCCGACTCCCTTTTAACCTTAGAGAAAGTGCAGCAAGTCCGAGTCCGCCTGAGCAAACCCGCCGCCCCGATTCCCGACTTTGGCGGTCGCATTACCATTGATATCACGCGCCCAGGTCCCCAGAACTCCTAAATCGTCACTAAATCGCCGCTAATCTTACTCTTCAAACCAACTCGATCGCCAGGCCGATTCGGCCTCAATGACGGCTCGTTGTCGTTGTTTTTCATGATAACTGCGTCCCACCTTCACCAATTGCGAGGATAACTCCCGTAGGCGATCGCGCCACGTCTTCAAAGTCGGGTCTGCAAACTCAATGTCTGACAGCCGTAAACGAATCGCTAACAACTCGGCCACCTGCGATCGTGACTCATCCCCCGACTCGGTTTCGACCAATAACTTCAACAAATTGGGGACATTGCTGGCCGTATCCGCCGTAGCATCGACCTGAGTCGCCGCCTGCACCAACTTCGGCGGAACCGTTGCCGGCAAAATCCCCCGACTTTGCAACAGACGATTCACCCGCTGCGACAACTGCGATAACACCCGCGAAACGCCCTGTTCAACCGTACGTTGCCAACTGGCGATCAGTTCAGGCGTCATCGGATCATAGTCAGACAAGGAGGGTAAATTGTCCGTATCCTCCAACTCAAACAAATCTGGACCCGACATCTCGGGACTGTCCGTTTCTAGAAAGGGAACCTCATCCTCGTCCTCCATCGACAAACGTTGCAAGCCAACCCGGCTAAATAAATCATCAGGTAACTCAAACTCCTCTGCAAAAGCCTCTAACGCCGCCTGATCACTCTCACTGATGCTCCCGAACTCCTGCGACTCATCCTCATCCTCATCCTCATCGTCGGTTGTTGACGTCATCGAAGCGGCTGATGGCGATGGCGAAGAGGTGGTCGCCGCACGAGCTTCCTGCATCACCTCAGCGGTACAGCGATAGAATGATTGCAACATCGAGGGTTCGACCTGTTTCGCCAACTGACGAATTTTCAGTTGCAACGCCTGTCGCTGAGAAAATGACAAAGCTAAAAACGCTTCAGGATAACCTTGAGTACACAGGTGATAGGTTGCCAAGATCAGTTGATGCTGCACCGCATTGGCTAAGGCCGTAATGTATTCGCGGTAGGTGTCTTCAAACGTCTCGGACAGTTGTGACAACTCACTCTTTAAACGCTCCAACGTCTGATAGAGTCGTTCCGTTGATCCAGTCATCTCATCATCTCCCCCGTGATCTAGCCATCCCCCCGAAACAAGAGGGTTCAGAAGCCACACATGTCTCCTGAACCCTCATACATTAGCGGAATGGGTTAGTTTTTGCCCACATTGGCTTGAGCGGCCACTTCAGCGGCGAAATCGCTCTCTTCTTTCTCGATCCCTTCACCGAGAACAAAGCGCACAAAACGACGCACGCGGATGTTTTCACCCAACTGAGCCACCATTTGTTTCACCAGTTCATCGACGGTGATGTTGGTATCCCGGATATAGGGTTGTTCCAACAAGGCCAATTCCTTGAGCCGTTTGCCAATCCGACCTTCGACGATTTTCTCGCGGATGTTTTCGGGCTTCCCAGCTAAGTCATCGCGCCCCATTTCGATGGATTTCTCCTTCTCGGCGATGTCTGCGGGGATGTCCTCAACCCGGACATATTCCACATTGGGGCAAGCGGCGACTTGCATGGCAATGTTGCGCACGAGGTCTTGGAATTCCTCGCGACGAGCCACAAAGTCCGTTTCACAGTTGATTTCAATCAGAACGCCCACTCGTCCACCGGTGTGGATGTAGCTTCCGACTAGCCCTTCGGCTGCAACACGGCCCTCTTTTTTATTCGCAGAAGCCATCCCTTTTTGACGAAGCCACTCAATGGCTTTCTCGGAATCGCCGCCACTCTCGCTGAGAGCCTTTTTGCAGTCCATCATCCCTGCGCCCGTCTTATCGCGCAGTTCCTTAACGTCTTTTGCTGAAATTTGCGCCATGATTGCTTCTGTTTCTGTCGTTTGTGCTACACGTACAAGGGAAGCTCTTATTCTTCCTCAGACTGGGCTGTTTGAGCGGCTTGAGCCACGGGTTCAGCCTCTTGGCTGTCAGTGGATTGGCTGGCTTTGGATTTTTCTTCGGTGTCATCCGAGGTCTCGTCGGAAACCTCATCCGAGGTCTCGTCGGATTCTACCTCGTCATCCTCGAAGTCATCGACGCTGTAATCGTCATAATCATCCTCAGACAGAGAATCGAGTTCACCATGACGACCTTCGTAAATTGCGTCGGCCAGTTTGCCCAATATTAGCTTAATCGATCGGATGGCATCGTCGTTAGCGGGAATGGGAACATCGACGGCATCCGGGTCACAGTTGGTATCCAACAGAGACACGATGGGCAGATCGAGTTTGTGGCATTCCTGAACGGCGGTGTATTCCCGGCGTTGGTCCACCAAGATGACGATATCGGGAACTTTACGCATTCCCTTAATCCCACCGAGGTATTTGCGCAGTTTAAACAGTTCCCGGCGCAACATGGCCCCTTCTTTCTTGGGACGCAGATCCAAGTTCCCCGATTCTTCGAGGTTCTCGAGTTCTTTGAGGCGTTCGACACGAGTTTTAATCGTTGTCCAGTTGGTGAGCATTCCCCCCAACCACCGTTGGTTGACGTAGTACGCCCCGCAGCGATCGGCTTCTTGGGCGATAATCGCGGCGGCTTGGCGTTTGGTTCCCACAAACAGGAATTTTTTGCCCGCTTCGGCCGCTGAACGCAGGTAATCGTAGGCATCTTCGAGCAGTTGTGCTGTCTGCACCAAGTCGATGATGTGAACCCCGTTGCGATCGGTAAAGATGTACTGCGACATCCGAGGGTTCCAGCGACGGGTCTGGTGTCCAAAGTGAACTCCACATTCGAGGAGTTGAGCCAGTGTGATAACTGCCATAAAACTTGAAATCTCCGTATTTTCGGGTTTTTCCTCCATCCAGCGTTTGATCTCTGAGGAACTCTCGTTCTGTCAGAAACACCCGAAACGCCAAATGTGCGAAATTTTGACAACCTGACTAGGATAGCATAGGGGGGAGGCAATAGGGGAAGAGGCAATTCTCATTTTGACCTGCATCCTGTCCAGGATGCCCATTCTTGAACGAAAGAATGCGGCTTTCGAGAATTCTGATTGAGATTCTTATTGAAACTCGTCTCAATAGGCTGGGGCAAAATTTCCATAATGAGAATTTTTGTCAAACCATCGGCGCTTGGATCTGTCTTGTTTTATAGGGCGGAGATTCTCGCGAAATTAGCTAAGTTTAGATGGGTCTAAGACAATCTTTTATTGCGATAGAAATCGCGATAGAAATTATTACGAGAAATCCCAGAATTGCCTTGACAAAAAAGTAGGAAAAGTTTAGAGTGGTGTCACATAGGCTATGGTTGCCGGTTTTGTGCCTAATTTTGCTGGATTGGCGAGAGTGAGGAGACGATGATGGGATTCAGCGTTCTGGGACTGTTGTGGCTGAGTTTGCAAGCCGCCCCTGATGCCTTGCAACCGAACAATAGGGCGGACTTTGTCGTGTTCGAGACGGACGTGACGGAACCGGTGGCCGAGGGAGAAACCCTGCGGTTGTACGATGTCCATGTTGCCATTATGTACGATCGCACCCAGCGTTGGTGTGAGCAAGAGGCGTTTCGCGAACAGCTAACCTGGACCTACGCCGCTGATGGTGGAAACTTGCCCTTGGGAGAATTTGCGATTTCCTGTCGCCAGGCCCAACGCATCTCACGCCGCTATCGCTTCGACTCGCAACTGGAGTTTATCGTCCCCGAACGCCGTCAAGACCGTTGGCAGCAATTTGTCGATGAGTCTCATCCGTTGCCCGAGTCAGACGCTTCCGACTCTCCCATGGACCCAGATTCTATCCCAAATCGCAAATCAGGCTTACCATAGGCGATCGCAGGTCAAGACAAACCCCGGCAAAACCCCTTCCCCAGAGAGTTTTGAGGGAGAGTTGACCACTTCCACCGGTAGCTGAGGGCGATAAATCTGGATGGTTTGAGAACTCGGGTCAATCAGCCATGCCAACCGCGTCCCATTTTCGAGATATTCCTGCATTTTATCCTGTAACCGGGTTAAAGAATCGGTCTGCGATCGCAATTCCACGACAAAATCGGGACAAAGGGGCAAAAATCCCTGTTTCTCCTCAGCCGTCAACCCCTCCCAGCGTTCCCGAGGAATCCAGGCCGCATCCGGCGAACGGTTGGCCCCATTGGGGAGTTTGAACCCAGTCGACGAGTCGAACACCACTCCCGCATCCGTCGAATCACACCAATTTAGCAATTGTTGAACAATCCGGGCATGACGATATCCCGTTTCACCGCCAGTGGGAGGCATAATAATCAGAGTTCCGTTAGCGTTGCGTTCAAACTGTAAGTCGCGGTTATCCTGACAGAGTTGGAAGAACTGCTCATCGTCGAGTTCGAGTGCGTCCGTATTTAGAGTTAAGCTGTTCATCGCGGGGCAAATCGCCCTCCTTGAAACCATTTAGCCTCTATCGTAAACTCCCGGCCAGCCAGCCGCCACTGAACTATGCAACTGATTCTCTTCAGCAAACCCGACTGTCATCTCTGCGAAGGGTTACAGGAAAAACTCGAACAAATCGAGTCTGTCTCCTTGGAAATCCGGGATATCACCGAAAACGAGGAGTGGTTCCAACGCTATCAATATGAGGTTCCCGTCTTGTTCGCGGTGGATGCGTCTGGGGGAGAACACCCCATCCCCCGTCCCTCTCCCCGGTCGAATGTGGCACAATTGCAACAGATGCTACAGAAGTACGAGTCTGCCTCCGGCTAAAACAATCGCCAAGCGATGGGTTGTGTTCGTTATCGAACCGGTGCGTTCGGGCAAGTTCGAGGTTGTCGCTTCCGGGCCAAGATGCCACGAAGCCCGAACACCCTACCCAAGGCTGTTCCCTGTTCCCTGTTCCCTGTTCCCTATTCCCTGTTGCCTGTTCCCTGTTGCCTGTTCCCTGTTCCCTGTTGCCTAAATCATGAAACTCCGTGAACTTCTCGCTGCAATTCCCAATCTAAATAACCTACCCGAACATCCCGCCTTAGAGATGGAAATCAAGGGATTGAGTACCAATTCCCATGCCTGTCAGGAGGGTGATTTATTTATTGGAATGCCGGGAACGCGAGTGGATGGGGGTGAGTTTTGGCCCGGGGCTATTGAATCGGGGGCCGTGGCGGCGATTGTCTCCCAGGCGGCGTTGCAGCGATATCCGGCCCAGTCGGGGGAATGTGTGATTGCGGTTCCCGATGTCACGACGGCTTGCGGCTATGTCTCCAGTTGCTTTTACGGCTATCCGGGACACCACTTGTCCCTGGTGGGGGTGACGGGAACCAATGGTAAAACCACCACGACTCATTTAATCGAGTTTTTGTTACGAGAAACGGGCCAATCGACGGCCTTGTTTGGTACGCTTTACGCCCGCTGGCAGGGCTTTGAAGAGGTGGCAAGCCATACAACTCCGTTTTCAGTCCATTTGCAAGACAAACTCGCTCAAGCCCGAAATGCGGGGGCTGAGGTGGGGGTGATGGAGGTGAGTTCTCATGCCTTGGCCCAGTCGCGGGTATTGGGTTGTGAGTTTGAGGTGGCGGCGTTTACCAATTTGACCCAAGATCATCTCGATTATCACGCGACGATGGATGATTATTTTGCGGCTAAGGCCTTGTTGTTTTCGCCTCAGTATTTGAAGGGTCGTGCGGTGGTGAATGTTAGTGATGCTTATGGACAATTGTTAGCCGATCAGATTCCGGGCGATCGCGTTTGGACCTATGCTTGTGAGGATACGTCGGCAGATTTGTATACGGAGAATCTTACGTACACGCCAACCGGCGTCTCGGGAACGATTCAGTCGCCTCAAGGGTCGGCGGCGTTTTCTCTGCCCTTGGTGGGTCAGTATAATTTAGAGAATATGTTGGCCGCTGTGGGGGTTGTGCTTCATCTGGGGGTGGCTTTGGAGGATGTGGTGGCGGCGTTACCCCGCTTTACGGGGGTTCCGGGGCGAATGGAACGGGTACAAGTGTCGCCGCAACAGGATGTGAGTGTGATTGTGGATTACGCCCATACGCCGGATAGTTTGGAGAATTTGTTGGAGGCGGCCCGGCCGTTTATTCCGGGGCGAATGCTTTGTGTGTTTGGCTGTGGGGGCGATCGCGATCGCACGAAACGGCCCTTGATGGGAGGGATTGCGGCCCGATTGGCCGATGTGGCGATCGTCACCTCAGATAATCCCCGAACCGAGAACCCCGATCGCATTATTGGAGATATCTTAGAGGGGATTCCTGGAGTCACGAAGCCCTGGGTAATTCCCGATCGCGCCGAAGCCATCCGCCGAGCCATTTTAGAAGCAAAACCGGGGGATGGGGTGTTAATTGCCGGAAAAGGCCATGAAGATTATCAGATTTTAGGGACTGAAAAAGTCCATTTCGATGACCGAGAACAAGCACGGGAGGGACTTCAACAACGTCTGTCCTCAACCGATTAATGTTTTTTGAATTTTTGACGATTGTAAGGATTGGAGTTAGCCTAGCGATAAAACATGGGTTCGCGGCGGTTCTTTCTCTAGTTCTGTTATTGGGTTTGTCCAGTGATAGACTTCCTTTGATAACCGCCGATTCTTCGTTTCAGCAATGGCGAGTCGTGGAACCCCAGCCATCGGGCCTTCCCTGTCGCTGGAACTCGGAGTTTTCCTTGCCAGAGGTGGAAGATTCGTTGCCTTTTGAGGAGTGGGCGATCGAACGTCGTCTCACCTGGGGACAACGATTCCGCAGTCAACCCCATGAGGGAGAGACCTTTTTCTATGATGATCAAGGTTCGCCTTGGTTATTCGTTCCGTTTTCTACTTTAACTGGCAAATCTCAAGGCTGTTTGGTTCCTTTTAAAGACACCTCAGTTGAAGCGATTTCTGAGTAATCCTGTCAATCTAAAGAGAGTCAGGCTATGATGATTAAGAGTAGCTTGGGTAGAGCAACGTGAAACCCACCCCAGTCCTTGAACTTAATCCAATTCCTCATTTGGCAAAGTTATGTTACACAGCTACGAAGCCATCTACGAAAATGGTCAACTGAAGTGGCTCAATGACCAGCCTGACGTGACCCATTCCCGAGTCATCGTCACCATCGTTGAAGATATTGAGGCCACTCAACCGGAAACTCGTCCGAAGCGACGCTTTCCTCCGGCTTCAATTGCTGGAAAAGGGGAGACAGTAGGAGATTTAGTGAGTCCCATTGTTGATGAAGACGATTGGGAATGTCTAAAGTGAAATTCATAGCAAATTACAAACCTTTGCGGTAGGGGCGAAAAATCCCCTACTGGGAGGGGCAGGGGTGGGTTATGCCCCTACAATAGGGTGTTCTATGCTTCCTTATTCAAGACCAAGCTGTTTAGACTCTTCCCTAATCTGTTCTATATCTTCAAGAATCTGAGCATTTTGAGTGTTATATTTCTTGATTAATTCTTCTTCTTTTGTGATCATCTTCTGAAGTTTACTATGTTTATTATTGAGTTTTTCATTGTCCTCCTGTAAGTCTTTATTTTGAACTGCCAGATTTTCATTTTCTTCCCGAAGCTGAACATTTTCTCGCGTTAGATTTCGATTCTCTTTGAGTTCATCTAACTCTTTTTGATGCTGTATGTTTAATGTTATTAGAATTATTACAACTACCACTAAGATCGAAGCGACAAGCCAACCCGATAACATTACTAACTTTCTAGAAGTCCATTCTTCTCCTCGAAATCTTCCTGACTGTGCTTCTAAAATATTTCCAATATTTCCAATTCCCAAAAAGGATTGATTTTTTTTTAAAGGTATCCATCCTTCATCAGAATCAACCTGGTTCGACAAACCTCTCCAGACGTTGTGATTTTCAAGATTCGTCTCAGACACATTGGGAGCAACAATCACTAACAATAAGCCATCTCCTTCTGGAAAAGAAAACCGCATCAATTCATCTCGTAAATCTGCCTTTAATGTAGATAAATTACCAATTTTGCCTTCTGATGATGATGGCTCGGAACCTTCTAGTCTAGAAGTCTGTTTCGTCAGAGTTTCTATTCTGGTGAAATCTACCTGAAAGCCTGGTTCTGTCGTTGCAGAAGAAATCATTTCATCGAGTTGAGCCGCCAACCTACCCCCCAATGGCTCCTCATCTTCCCCCAAAGCCTCAATCACGAGACCTCTCATACAAGATTCATCAGCCTTATCTCCAACCCACAAGACAAAATTTCGAATCTTACGGTTTTGGGAATCAAGTCGTTTAGAAGATGTTAAACTGTTCACCAACAAAGCCAGTTTATCTCCCTGACGTTGCAAGATAAGAGCAAAATCATCGACATCTACTTTAAACTTGGGGAGTTCTGGGGGTTTATCAATTTCTTGCTGGCCATCTAGCCAACAGTAATCCTTGGAAACTCCACGGCTTTTGACATAAGTTTTAATCATTGCATCTCCTTTATTTTAATAGATGATTACCCTGCACAATCTCCATTTTATCCCCAATTTCATAGAAAAAACGGCTAACTGCATCCTGCAGAGAAATATC
The DNA here is from genome assembly GCA_001637315.1 of Phormidium willei BDU 130791. Lineage (GTDB taxonomy): Bacteria > Cyanobacteriota > Cyanobacteriia > Cyanobacteriales > Geitlerinemataceae > Sodalinema > Sodalinema willei. Next base: position 16,635 of record LSZA01000042.1, read on the forward strand.
CTTCTTAGAAATGCGATGTAGCCAAGAATTTCGCTTCTTATCTAAATGTAACTTCACCAAAAAAGATAGCAACACTTTTAAGGGGATTTCTGTATCTTTAGGTTGATATGATTCATGGGGATTACACTTTCTATAGTAAAACGTTGGCCGACCATCTTCATCTTCTTCAATTCTGGAAAAAATGATGCTGCCAACGGTTTGAACGGGTGTAATGACGACAGCAACCTTAGGCAACAACTTTTCACTATTTAACCGACGTAATACTTCAGTGTAACCCTCTTTAACTCTCTTGAAGAGTTTACTAGGGTTATCCTGCATATACTTCTCACATCTAACTGGAGCTAAAATAACAAGACGCGGAAAGTCTAAGTTTTCATAGACCGTCTTAAGTAGTTCATTAATTCTATCAGGCTTATTATATTCATAATGATACTTTCCATCCTTCTCCATTAAACGTGCAGCGTTTATAGGGACAACAATAACCGCTGATTCACGAATTAAATTTTTAACTTTTTCTAGCTTGTCAACTTTATCTGAATTGTTGGTATCAATCCATCCACCTGGGTAGTCTTGAAAATGGATTTCGAGCACTGGCTTTGCCCCAATTTCACCTAAGTGAAATTCATGAACAATCGGGTTATCATCAGCAGTTCCTGCGATACCTTCTTCAGGTTTAATGCTATCCCCCACCATACTTTTAAGATTTTGAAGACGCTCGTATAAAATGGATTCCGTTTCTTTATCAGCCTGGAGTTGTAATTCCTGACTAATTGCATCAAATTGGTCATACATTGCTGCCAACATGCTGGTTTTTCCAACCCCAGAAGGACCTAGCATCGTAACTTTTAAGGGTTGTTTTTTACCAAAATTACAAAAAGATGACATGTGATTTTCCTACCACAAAAAATTGCAAGTCGCCAAAATCTTATAAATCTTTACAAGTTTTTTTCAAATCTTTTATTTTAGTGCTTATATTATTGAGTTTGTTACCCCAAATTTGTACAGACTCGACTTGCTCTTGAAGCTTGCCGAACTCTGAACTCCATATTTTCTCCTTATTATCTAGCAAAAATTCTCTCCATTGATCTTCGGCATTTTTGGCTCGTAGAATTCTATCACAAAACTCTTCTACAATTGCAAAAGAAGCTTGACTTGGCTCTACAAAAAAATCTTTCAACGACTGTTCACACTTATAAACAGCTTCCCCATAGAGACACTCCAATCTCTCTGCAATTTGTTGAGCTTCATTCCCTTTTGTTAAATCTAAATCATAGGCTTTGTCAGGGTTTAGGTCATCGAGTTGGCAGCGAATCCGATGCTGAATCAAGCCTCGATAAGAGAGTGTGAATTCTCCGAGAATTTTGAAGCTAGTTTTGAGTTCGAAATACTCTTCTGGCATCTTCTGGGCTATGTCCTCAATGAACTCAGCACCCCGTTTATCGGTTAAACCGCCGAGTTCACATTGATGAATCAAAACGTTAGCGACCCTCTCCTTAGCAGCTTCAATTGTCTTTTTTAAACCCTCATCCATTTTCAAGAACTTTAAGGATAGGCGGGTTCTGAAATCTTGGATGTATGCGGTATAAGTATCTCGATAAGCTCCTTTATTGCGTCGGAGTTCTTCAATCTCGTCCAAACTTGGAAAATTCTCGTCGTTACGACACTCATTGAGCACTTGCTCGATTTGGTTTCTCAGATTTTCGTCAGGAGTATTACGATTTTCGATCAACTCTCCCATCAGTTTTTCAAGCTCATTAGTAATCACGTTCCAAAATTCATCAAACTTTCTAAAATACTTTTTAATGATAGTATTTTGACTGATTTTTGGGAGAATCGATTGAGCTGCCTCTAAATCACCTTGAAGAGCCTGGAGACTGCTTTCTAAACTTGTAATCTTTTCCTGGGCGTACGCTTGATCGAGTTCCGTCACATTGGTTCTTAAATGATTGAGAACCGTCTCAAGAACCTGAGTATTAGCTTCTTCTGGCGAGGAACAATCGGCAATGACGGACTCTAATACCGGCATCCTGACCGCGTTACTATCTAAATCTTGCTTCAGAGAACGACAACTGTCTTGATTCTGACCATTGCTATCCGCATTCAAGACAAAAATAGAACGGCGGGATAGGTTATTCAGGGCTTGGCTGGCTAGATTATAAAGTTGTGTATCTCGTTGCTCGAAATTAGCCCGGTCTTTCGAGGGTTTATAAATAAAGAGGATAAAATCAACTTCTTGACCTAACGCCTCAATCACCAGACTTTCATCCCCTAACCGAAAGTCCCCTAAACCGGGAACATCAATGAGGGCGATCGCACCAATTTCTTGAACCGGAAACGAACAGAAAATCTCAACAGATTTCACCGCCAAACATTGATAGTTGACAAGCTGATTATCTTCATAAGTCTGAGCCACATAGCTCGAAATTTGCGACTCATCCTGCAACCGTAACCCGTCACGTCCTAAATACTCGCGATATTGGTCGGTATGGCGACGGTAATCATTCTTCAAGCGATTATAAATGTTTGCTTGGGTGTGATCATCCTGCGAGGGTAAATCTGGGAGGGGAGTCGATGCAAACGCTTCAAATGAACTCGGCTTTGGCTCTAACTTCAACTTATCATAATAGGGAAGAATGACCTCATTTAAGAACGAGTCACGGCTATGAAACTCAATTCTGGCCTCGGTGATTTAGTCCGTCTTGATGAGAAATTTTACTCCGTGCAGCGGTGCAGGCTTTACCCGGAAAAGCTGGGATGACCTGGTTCGTCAGTCCTGTTAAACTCTGTAATAGGGTACTTTTGCCCTGGCCCATCGAGCCAATTACGCCGATATTCAGGGTATTACGGGAAAATCTCCCCTGAAGTCGATGTAGAGTCGTTAACTCGTCCCTAACTCGCTGCTCAAATTCTGTTAACTTTAAATTCTGTAATTTGGACGTTGTCTCTGAGTCTCCAGACCACTGTTTAAGTTGTCGCTGACGTTCCTGTTCCAAGTCGTTCAGCAATTGACATAAGCGGTTGAGGCGCGTCTCAATCTCTCCTAACTTATGCGCTAGAGGCTGCCGTTGCGCGATAATGCCGCTGATGTCCTGTGCCTTCGTCATATTGCAACGTATCTACAGAGTTTTGCCATCCGTCTCAGGCATTATAACGGATAAATCTAATTCGGGAAGTTTGCCGATCGCCACCCCAACCCAACCCACTCCGCAACCTCATCACGCCCCCAAGCTCCTGTTCCCCAATTGCCGCGACTGTCGTAGGATAGAGCCAGGATTCACTAAGATGATTATATTCCTGCCCGTCAGGAACGTTGAGAGGGGCCACATAACTACCCATGTACGCGATCGACAGCACGACAAAACTCTATCCCACCTATATCCTGTCCGACGAGTCGGCCCAGGCCCAACTCGAAATCGTCCCTGAACGCGGCGGACTCGTCACCCACTGGCGAGTTGGCGATCGCGAAATCCTCTATTTCGACGCCGAACGCTTCGCCAACCCCGAACAGAGTGTACGCGGCGGGATTCCCATCCTCTTCCCCATCTGCGGAAACCTCCCCGACAACACCTATACCTACAACGGGAAAAGCTATACCCTCAAACAACATGGTTTCGCGCGGGACTTCCCCTGGACCGTCGGCGAGTCCAAAACCGATCGCCACGCCAGCCTCACCCTCGAACTCGCCAGTAGCCCCCAAACCCGCGCCGTCTATCCCTTTGACTTCCATCTCGCCTTTACCTATCGCCTCCAGGGAAATAGCCTCGAAATCATCCAACGCTACACCAACCCCAGCGACGATCAGATTCTCCCCTTCTCCTGCGGCCTCCATCCCTACTTCAACGTCCCCGACAAATCTCAACTACGGGTTAACCTCCCCTCCAAACAATACTGGGACCAACTCGACGGAACCCTCCATGACTTCGATAACCAGTTCAACTTTGACCGCGAGGAAATCGACGTCGCCTTTACCCAACTCAACAGCCATACCGCCAGCGTCTATGACCGCAAACGGGGTCTAACCCTCAACCTCGAATATAGTACCCCCTTCTCAACCCTAGTTTTTTGGGCCGTCCAAGGCAAAGACTACTACTGTCTCGAACCCTGGAGTGCGCCGCGAAACGCCCTCAACACCGGCGATCGCCTCATCCATGTCCATCCCCGTTCCAGCCTAGAAATGCTTGTCCGCCTCGACGTTCAACTCGACTGACCCTGACTCATCAACCCCGACGCAAAAAAAATCCTCAAACCCCTTGCACTTTTAAATGGCTGTGCTATAGTAGTTAAGGCGCAAAACAAACAGCGCTTCCCTTGGGTCGCTAACTCAACGGCAGAGTATTCGGCTTTTAACCGACTAGTTCTGGGTTCGAATCCCAGGCGACCCATTTTTTTGATATCCCCCGACTCCAACGCCCAACTAGGGCAACGAGGGTATGGGGATAAATACGTTGGTCGGGTCCGTGAGACCTCGATCCACTGGACTGAGTTGCTGCATCTCATCGGCATCCACCGTCGCCGCACCCGCACCTCCCCCAGCCAACGGGTCCGCCACACCACTAAGAGCATCATTGAGGAAGCTATCCGAGAACCCCCGCACCTCAATTCCTCGGCTTTCCTCCTCCGAAAAAGAGGTTGAGGGGCGATCGCGGCGAGTACATTGTCCCGGCCCCTCCTCCGCCGTCGAGCAACTGCGACGGGGACTTTGGGCCTGAACCGACATCCCAACGCCACTCACCAGCCCCCACAGCACCAGACTTGCACCCCAAATCAGCATCCGATTCTTAACCATCATCTAACCTCCCAATACAACCTGACCCTTAATCATCCCCCATCGCCTCGCGAATCCGCATCTGGCTATCTTGCAGATGAGCGCGAGTGTAGGTATCTAAATCATCTTGCCGTCGCAGGGCTGCCGTCAACGCTTCTTCCAACTCCACTAAATAATAGCGGGCTAAGGTGCGTGCGTCTTCCGTCGCCCGAGTGCGCCCCATGGCCATATCCAACGATAGCTGTAAATGTTGCCGTTGTAAGCCACGACGCAGACTCGATACATTCGTCGCCATACGTCGGCCCTGCAACACTTCTGACCAAATCTCACGATAGACGCGATCGAGTAAATCCGGGACTTCCAACGCCTCCCCAGGGGGCGTTTTCAGCTCCAAATCCCGCAAGCGACGCAACCGTTCTGGAGCCAACAGCGATCGCAACACCATCCCTTGCAACGCTAAAATCTGATCATGAATCGGATAATCCACCCGGCTAAAACTCGGAGAACTGCCCCAATGAAACCACCGGGAAGGAACCAGGCGATTTAATAACGTCGGGGAAAAATCAAAGGCATCCTCAGCAAAAATATACTCACTGATTAACGCTAAACTGCGCTCTTGCTGCGCCAACGGTAGAGGCTCAAAGGGCAAAATATCAGCGGACTGATGACGATTAAACGATTGCCCGCCAATATGTTTTAAGAACACCCGACTCTGACGGAAATAGTAAAAGAGAATGAAATTAAACTGACTGCGAAGTGTATCCGGCGGCTCTCCCTGACGGGGAAAACGCTGCTCCAGGCGGTCCAACATCTGCCGCCCCAGTTGCAACTGCGACTCCGCATGAACGAGCATATCATCCCCGAGATCAAACCAATTGATAGCCGGGTCGATTTCTGACCACAGATCCTCATCCGTACCATAACGGAGTTCCGGTTCAATTGAACGCTGGGCGATCGCCGCCAATCGCCGCTGTTCTTCCTGAGGAGGGAGATGTTGAAAACTCTCATAGCCATAGGTAATGGCCCATTCATCATAGGGGCCAACCCTTGTTGGGAAAAACTCCCCTTGTGGCTCTCCGGGAGCAGCGATATTCGCGGGTAAATAATCCATCACCGACCCCGTTAATCCCTGACGACGAGTTACACTCACGTCATGGAGTTCATCGGTACTACGGAGGGTACTTCCTTGAAAATTATGGCGTAATCCCAGGGTATGGCCCACCTCATGAGCCACCAAAAAGCGCAGATAATCCTGAATATAGGCCTCCATCATCGCATCCCCTGGGGGCAAATCCCGCAACAAGGATAGGGCTAACGCGCCTTCTTGAAAGGCTTGCGTACAAGCGGCACAATTACAACTTAAGCGTCGCCCAGCGTTCAAGGGGAAGTTCGATCGCGATCGCAACTCCTGCACCAGCCGCATCCCCTCATTCTCCCCCTCGATCTCCGCCGTCGCACAACTCTCCTCAACACAGCCGCCGGGTAAATCCACCAACAGCCGTTCCATTTCCATTCCCGAGGAAGCAGAACCCAGTAAACTCTCTCCCTCCCGCATCAAAGTACGCACAATATTGGCATTAATTAAAATATCGGCATCGAGAATCTCTCCCGTTAAGGGATTCACCCGCGAGGGACCAATTCCCGCAAACCCCGAGTTAAATGACTGCGACCAACGGATGGTATTGTAGCGAACATCGGCTGGGTCCCAATCGGCGTTTTCAGGCATTTGTCGCACTTCGATCGCATTGAGATATCCCGCTTGTTCAAAGGCTTGATTCCACATTAACACCCCTTCGCGAATGGTTTGGCGATAGGCGTGAGGAACGGTATTTTCGATCCAAAAAACAATCGGTTCAACCGGGGGAGATAAGGCGGCGTTGGGGTCTTGTTTTTCTAAGTTCCAGCGTTGAATATAACGTACAAAGGGGTCTCGTTGACTCAACTCCGATAAATTCTGATAAGCGGTGATGAAATAGCCAATGCGGTTATCCGCCCGTCGGGGTCGGTAGTTGGAAGTTTCCGGGAGTCGCGATAAGCTATAGCGAACCCCTAGGGATAAGGCGCGAGCGTCGGGAAGTGTAGCGCTGAGGAAGAACGATTCTCCCCCGGAAAAGCCCAATTGAGCTTCGATTTCGGTGTTTTCGGGAAAGTTCTTGATATCTGAAATATAGGAGCGATCGCCTTGCAATGTAAATGAAAAGCTCGTCATTAACGAGTTCAAGTTTTGTAGGTCTTCGGTTAACAACAACTCTCCGAAGTCAACTAAATAACTCCCTCGTTCAGGGTGGGTGGCTTTAATTTCTAATGACGCTAAAATTGAATCACTAAATGAGCGATTTAAACTTAATTGTTGGGGGTCATTATCTTCAGCTCTAAAGTATGTATTGGGAACAGTCATTAAGATTCTATCATTTTGTTTTTGAAATAAAATCGGAATATCTTGTAGCGGTAAACCTTCCAGGAAAATCAAACCAGTTCCCTGAGATAAGGTCATAATTAACAAATGGAGGCGATCGAGATCATCAGGACGAAGTTCTAAGAACAAATCGCCAGTTTCGGAGTTGTGATAGAGGGGAAACAATCCCTCAACCCGAGTGGTATCGGCGACGAGATCCGCGAACGAGGGTTCGTCACTCTCCTCCTCACTGTTCCCCTCACTCGCGTTATCCGTCGTTTCCTCGGTTTTTTTCTCAGTCTCTTGTTTGATCAGGGTCAGAGGCGTTTTCGTCGCTTTAGAGCGCTCAGAACTCGCCGTAGCCAGGGCCATAGGCGCGATCGCCATCAGCCAAAGGAACGAAAAACCAGCAAACTCACAGAAGCGGAACAGCAAAGTCAGGAACTTGGACATGAGGGCGATGCTTTAAAACAGAAACAGAGTTAACTCGAACGGCTGAATTAGACAGACTGACAACCGGATCAGGGATTCGACTCAGGCGTCCAATCAATCGTGGGACTTTTAGCCAGTCGTTGCGACACAGCCACCGCACCATAGCGATTCAGGTGACTCGGATCAGAAAAGTAGTCATATTCCTGACTCCACAACTGACCAAAATTGCGGAAAACAAAGCCATAATCTTGAGATTTCTGCACCAAAAACTGGACAAAGATATCTTCATACTCAAGCCGGACCGGATCTAAATACTCATCCGTCAACGGTAAATTAACCACAATCAAATTCAGATCCTGGACGCGGCTAAACTCCAAAACCGATCGCAGGGCGATCGCCTGTAACCCCTGCAACTGAAAATTCGCATAGTCTCCATCATAGGTCCCAGAGACCCGAGCATGATTCTGATAATACTGCTGCGGCTCAAAGCGGTTGGGAATCGCCAAAAAGCCATTGTCATGGAGTAGCGGTTCATCAGCCGGGAGTTGAGCCGTCTCCGGCCTTGGCGCAATCTCGGGCGTTGGGCGATCGCTCAGGGTTTCGGCCAGCCAATCCTTGAGCGCATCCCGTTGAGGATAGGCCGCCGAATAGTGAGCCACGAGATCTTGCAACCGCTCATCGAGAGCCTGATAGCGATCGCTCACCCGTTCAAACAGCGATCGCTCCGGGATCACCGGTTCCGCCTCCAAAGACGACTCAATGGGCCGGAACCCCCGTTGAATCTGTTGATAACCCGGCGATCGCACAATCGCCTCATAGGTGACATCCTCACGACCACTATTAAAGGCCCGCGCCCCATCAGCCCAAACAATCGTCTTCGGGAGGCGATCGGGGGGAATCATCTCCCGTAGCAGCAGATTCACCACCTGAGCCGTCGCCCCATTAATCCCCAAATTAAACACCCGCAGAGCCGGATATCCCTCCTGTTTCAACTGTTCTCGTAACACCGTCGGATGAATCCCGCGCAACGCCCGAGAACTTCCCACCACCAGCACATCAGGAACCCCATGCTGGTCCACATACTCCCGATAGAGGGCCAACTGGCGATCCATCTGCTCACTATTGAACGTCGGGAACTCCACCTCCGGCTCTCGAAGTAAACGAATCTCCCCCATTTGGGCCGCCACCACCTGAGGTCGGCTCGGCGTGGCGGTAAAACCAGCGCCATCGAACACATCCTGCTCTACCCCTTCAGCCTGAGACAACTCAGGAAGCTGGATATCATACTCAAACTCCGTCTCCTCATCCAGCGGTTCCACCGCCAACGTCGGCGGCGGAGCCAGAGCCTGCTGACGGCGGTCTAGAGCCTCACTGGCCAGCCAATCGGCCTGAATCGTCAGCACAGATCCCAACAATCCCCAAATCAGTAAGATCGGTACCGTCACCTGAGGTCGCTGCGGCGGCTCCGTCGTCGCCGATTCCGGTAGAGACTCCCGTGGCCGGAAGAGACTGCTACGACAGAGCCAATCTGAGAGAGTCTGACCCGAGGTTTTCTCGGTTGTCGATGGGTCTTGGAGATCTTCGGGGGCTTCGGGTTCCGTTGCCGTCGTCAGATCCAGGGGAACCCCATCGAGGGATTGAAAATCCGGGACATCAGGCTGGCGATCGCGAGTCTCTTGGCTCGGCTGGTCCGCCGTCGTCACAAAATCGACCCCATAGTTCCAGCGTGGCTTTCGTTGGCCACTGCGGCGGCCATAAACCCGTACCCCCGCCAAATGGGTTAACTCCAACTGTCCCAAAAACTTCACAATAGCCGGCGCAATTTCCGACTGTACCGGACAGGTGAGTCCCTCGCTCATAATATGCAAGAGCGCCCCCTTGCGACGAATTTGAATGCGAATCCCGCCCGTGGCTAATTTTTCCGTTAACGACGGGTTCAGTAGCCGCTCCAAAATAAACGTCAACGCCGAGAGACTCCCACCCCGAGCCAGTTCTAGAGCCGAGGGAACCCAATCCGGTCGTTGACGAGCCGGTAAATCCTCCCAGGCGACCCAAACCGGCGTTTTCGGTTGAGGGAAACTAGCTTCATAGGGGATATCGACCGCATAGACCGTCGCCCCGAGAATCCCGCGCGGCGCCAAAGACTGAAGCACCGCCGAGAGTTTGTCCATCACCGCCTCACGGCTTGGGAACGTCTCCAGAGTCAGTTGTCCATAGTGCAGAGGACTACAGACCAGATGTAGCGTCGAATCCTTGAGAACCGCCGACACTTGTAGATCAAACGGCGCGATGGCCCGATTCAGCCGTACGGCGATCGCCGCCACATCTCCCCAGCGAGCCCAGGCCTCAATCGTGCGATCGCTCGGCGTCAGATCGACCCGTAACAGCCATTCAGGCCGCGACTCCCCGCTGACCTGTCCTAAGAGAACCGCATCCCGAAACCCCCGTAAATTGAGATCTCGTAAACAGCGGGCGATCGGTTGCGCCAGCAGAGCTGCATCGGGCGCATAGGCCGACTCACAGGAAATCCAGAGACGACGGCCACCCCGGTGACGCTCAATCCGTTTCACCGAAATCCAAACATCCGTCGAGATTTCCTGCAACGCTCGCTCGACGGTTTCAATTAACGTTTTCTTACTGGCCTTGCGGCGCACCTGAGGACGATCGGGCGGGGACTCAGCCAGCGTCGTCTCCGCCTCCTGGGGGGACGAGGGAGGCGGCGCGGCCACCGTAAACCGAACCGTCCAATCCGGCTGCTCAAACGGCGGCGTTTCACTCGGGGGAGCCGATAGCGATCGCCCATAGAGACATACCCGATCAATCGGCGGCGCATTCGCCGGGAGAGGACGATCCTGATGAATCGCCTGAGACAACCGGGCCATCACCCGAGGCGCATCGGGACAGTCCTCCCCCCAACACCATAGGTGCAAATCGCGATCGCGGACCGACACAGCAATCGAGACCCCCGGCAGATTCAGCGCCTGGTCGGCCCAGGGGGTTAAGTCAACGGTCGTCCCCGCTTGCGGAGCATTGTCTGTATTCAGTACCACCAATCACGTCCTGACTTGACTGCTGTGCGATTCATTGGCGACTCATCAACGAGGCCACCACCGTGAGATCCCGGGCCACCAATTAGCAGGTTCGCAAGGATTCACGTATCCTAGACCCAAGCGAGTCTCGGCCAACCCATTGACCTCGGCCAGAGATTGAGTTTTGCCTCTATTTGCAGTAGGAAAGAATTAACGATCATCGATTGATCTCATTCTGGCATATCGTTCTGGCATATCGACCGATCCAATTTTCAAGAGGGCTAGTCTCATGGAATCCTATAATAACTCAGGTCATCACCCCGAGGTCAGCACCTCCGGACCCACCCTGGCCAGCCTCCTCGTCGGAGCGGCCACGGCTCCCGTTTTAGCTGGACTCTGGGGCGCTCAGGCGCTGCTTGAGTCCAGCATTGCGCTCGGACAAGCCAGCGAGGAGTTATTTCGGGGCGATCGCCTCCCCGTTCTCAACGTCCCCAGCGACGAGTCCCACCCCAGCAACGCTGAATCGGGTTAATGTCTGTCACGCAGACTACAACACCAAACGAGGATTTGTTGACAGAATAAAGTGTTTTCTGACGACAACCTCCCGAGTCTGCCCGTTCTGCTCAGTTCACCAGTCTCTAAGGCCTTGGGTCATTACAGTTTTGCCGCTGTGACCGGCTCGTACCCTGACAGCAACGGGCAAACCCCAGGAAACCTGCCCCAACATTGGCAAGCCGCCTAATCCGAGTATCATAATGAGTCCAACCCTTGAGAGAACCGATCGCCCATTCAACGTCTCCTCCACTTCAGACGTTCGGCTGCGTCACCGTCTCAAAGTCGTTGAGGACTTGTGGGAGTCCGTACTGCGTCAGGAGTGCGGTCAACAAATGGTTGACCTCCTACATGAACTTAACCCCATGCAAGCCGAAGGCGGACAAGCACCGAATCTCAACGATTCTCCCGTCGTTCGCAAAATTGAACAACTTGACCTCAACGATGCGATTCGCGCGGCCCGAGGCTTCGCTCTATACTTCCAACTGATCAACATCGTTGAACAACACTATGAACAACGAGATCAGCAAAAAGCCAACGTCAGCAACAATTTAACCTTTACCGAGGAGTCCATCTCGCGAGTTGAGTCCCCCGATGAGGGCTTTCCTGATGCAAGTCTCCCGGCTGCTGAGACCAGTCAAACCCCGGAACGGGGAACCTTTGGCTCCCTATTTCCCCAATTGCGACAACTCAATGTTCCCCCGAACCTAATTCAGAAATTACTCGATCAACTCGATATTCGTCTCGTCTTCACCGCTCACCCAACTGAAATTGTACGGCGCACCATTCGCGGCAAACAACGTCGTATCGCTCGCGTCTTACGCCAACTTGATCGGGTTGAAGATGGCCTCCATTCGATGGGACGCACCTCCTCCCTCGAAGCTGAAGCGCTTCAGGAACAACTGATGGAGGAAATTCGCCTCTGGTGGCGGACTGATGAATTACACCAATTCAAACCGACGGTCCTCGATGAAGTCGAATATACTCTGCATTACTTCACCGAAGTGCTGTTTGATACCCTGCCCCAACTCTACCAGCGGCTCAAACGCACCCTCAAAGTCTCCTTCCCCCATATTGAACCGCCAAGTTACAACTTCTGTAAATTTGGCTCCTGGGTCGGGTCCGATCGCGATGGAAATCCGTCCGTAACCCCTCGTGTAACTTGGCAAACCGCCTGTTATCAACGGAATCTAGTCCTAGAGAAGTATATCGATGCCATTGATAGCCTCAGTGAATCTCTGAGTCTATCTCTCCATTGGAGCGATGTGCTACCGGAACTGCTCGAATCCGTCGAACAGGATCGGCTGCAAATGAGCGAAGTCTACGATCGCCTGGCCATCCGTTACCGCCAAGAACCCTATCGCCTAAAACTGGCCTATGTGCAGAAACGGCTCGAAAACACCCGCGATCGCAACCTCAGCCTCTACCACGCCGAAGACTGGCGACAGCAAATTCGTGAAGTCAACAGTATCCCCGTCTATCGCTCCGGCTCCGAGTTTCTAGCAGAACTGCAACTGATTCAACGGAACCTCTTTGAAACCGGCTTGCAATGCAGCGAACTCGATACCCTCATCTGTCAGGTGGAAATCTATGGCTTCAATTTGGCCCATTTAGACATTCGCCAAGAATCCTCACGCCATGAAGAGGCCCTCAATGAGTTGACGGAGTATCTGCAAATTCTCCCGAAACCCTATTGCGAACTGACCGAAGCCGAACGGGTAGAGTGGCTGACCAAAGAACTGCAAACGCGCCGGCCCTTGGTTCCGACGGAATTACCCTTTTCGCCGATTACCAAAGAAACCATCGAAACCTTCCGCATTGTCCGGCTGCTACAACAGGAATTTGGGACCGAACTCTGTCAAACCTACATCATCAGCATGAGTCGCCAAGCCAGCGACCTCCTAGAAGTGCTGTTGTTAGCGAAAGAAGCCGGCCTCTATGACCCCGCCACCGGGACCGGAACCCTACAAGTGGTTCCCCTGTTTGAAACCGTTGAAGACTTGAAACGAGCTCCTTCGGTCATGAAGGATTTGTTTGAGTTACCCCTCTACCAAATCCTCCTCACCGGCGGCTACGGACGAGAAGACTCCTCATCGACCCCCCTGAGTCCCTCTCTACAAGAGGTGATGCTCGGCTATTCCGACAGTAACAAGGATTCGGGCTTCCTCAGCAGTAACTGGGAAATCCATAAAGCGCAAAAGTCCCTGCAAGCCGTCAGCGAGCCGTATGGGGTGAAACTGCGCATCTTCCACGGACGCGGTGGTTCCGTCGGCCGGGGTGGGGGTCCGGCCTACGAAGCCATTTTGGCTCAGCCAGGACGCACCATTGATGGCCGCATTAAAATCACCGAACAGGGAGAAGTGTTGGCCTCGAAATACTCCCTCTCCGAGTTGGCCCTCTATCACCTCGAAACCGTGACCTCGGCGGTGATTCAGTCGAGTTTATTGGGGTCTGGCTTCGATGACATCCAACCCTGGAACGAAACGATGGAGGAGTTGGCCCACAAATCTCGGCAACATTATCGCTCTCTCGTCTATGAGGAACCCGATTTTATCGACTTCTTCATGCAAGTGACGCCGATTGAGGAGATTAGCCAACTGCAAATTTCCTCCCGTCCCTCCCGCCGTCGCCAAGGGAAGAAAGATATCGGCAGTTTACGCGCTATTCCTTGGGTGTTCAGCTGGACGCAAAGCCGCTTCTTACTCCCGGCTTGGTACGGCGTGGGAACCGCCCTTAATGAGTTCTTGCAGGAAAAACCGGAGGAACATCTGAAGCTGTTGCGCTATTTCTACATGAAATGGCCTTTCTTCAAAATGGCCATCTCCAAGGTGGAAATGACGCTGTCGAAGGTGGATTTACAAATTGCCGAGCATTATGTGCGGGAGTTGAGCCATCCTGAAGATCACGATCGCTTTGCGGTGATTCTCGATCGCATCGTCGATGAATATCATCAGTCACGAGACCTGGTTCTACAAATTACTGGCCATAAACATCTCCTCGATGGAGACCCCGGCCTACGACGCTCGGTGCAGTTACGCAACTCCACCATTATCCCCCTGGGATTGTTACAAGTGTCCTTACTCAAGCGCCTGCGTCAACATGGCAAAAGTGCCACCCCAGGAGTGATTCACTCGCGCTATAGCAAAGGTGAATTGCTGCGCGGGGCCTTGTTGACCCTCAATGGGATTGCGGCCGGAATGCGTAACACCGGCTAAAGTCCCCTCCAGACCGGCCTGAGTCCCCATCCTAGCCCCTCGCGATCGCGGTGAGTTGGCGTTGAGTCGGCGTTGAGTTTTGCCGATCAGCCCGACTACACCGCAAAACCATTTAAGATGGGTAACTAGGCCTGTTTATTCTTTTGCTACTAACGTCATGTTTGTTCTGGCAGCGATCGCAGTGATCGCCATTCTCATCGCCGTTCACGAGCTAGGTCATTTCCTCGCGGCTCGCTGGCAAGGCATCCATGTCAACCGCTTTTCGATTGGCTTTGGTCCGATTTTGCTCAAATACCAAGGCCCGGAAACCGAATATGCTGTCCGCGCCTTCCCCCTCGGCGGGTTTGTCGGCTTCCCCGATGATGATCCCGACAGCACCATCCCCGAGGATGACCCCGATTTACTCCGCAATCGGCCCGTTCTCGATCGCGCGATCGTCATCAGCGCTGGCGTCATCGCCAACCTAATTTTCGCCTATTTGGTTCTCATCTTCCAAATTGGCTCCACGGGCATTCCCAGCGGCTTTAACGCTGAACCCGGTGTTGTCGTTCCTCAGGTGATGGCCGTCGATAGCCCCGCCGCACGGGCTGGCTTAGAAGACCTCGATCTCATTGTCGCCATTGACGGCAACCCCCTAGGGGCGGGAGAATCAGCCATCTTCGATCTCAAAGAGACCATCGAAGATAACCCGGAAACCCCCATTTCCTTAACCGTTGAACGCAATGACGATCGCCTCTCCCTAACGGTCATTCCTGAACGGGGAAGCGACGGAAACGGGCGCATTGGCGTACAACTGGCCCCCAATGGGGAACGGGTCTATCGTCAAGTTCAAAACCCCTTTGAGGTGGTGGGAATTGCGGCCCAACAGTTTCAGGTGATTTTTGTCAATACCCTCAAGGGCTTTTATCAGCTGGCGACCAACTTCGAGAGTACCGCCGGCCAGATTGCTGGCCCCGTCGGGATTGTGGCTCAAGGCGCTGATTTTGCGGCCCGCGATGCCATGAATCTCTTGTTTTTTGCGGCGGTGATTAGTGTCAACCTGGCGATTATCAATATCTTGCCCCTACCGGCGTTAGATGGCGGTCAATTGGCTTTTCTACTGGTTGAGGGGGTGCGCGGGAAACCGGTTCCGGTGCATATCCAAGATGGGGTGATGCAATCGGGGTTGCTGTTACTGTTGGGATTGGGAATTTTCCTGATTGTGCGTGATACCAGCCAACTGGAATGGGTGCAAGAACTCAGCCGCTAAGCGAACTCTCGATGGTTGCAAAATCTGTATCTGTGTCTGAGCAACAACGGGCCGAGGAAATTTTGAGGCGTTTGACGGTGTTATATCCTGATGCCACCTGTAGCCTCGACTATGAGAGTCCGCTGCAATTACTCGTGGCGACGATGCTTTCGGCCCAATGTACTGATGAACGAGTTAACAAGGTCACTCCGGCCTTGTTTGCGCGTTATCCTGATGCGATCGCCTTGGCGGGGGCCAACCTGGAGACGTTGGAAGCCTTGATTAAATCCACTGGCTTTTATCGCAATAAGGCCAAGAACATTCGCGGCGCTAGCCAGATGATTCTGGAACGGTTTGCTGGCCAGGTTCCCCAAACCATGGAGGCGTTAACTCAACTCCCGGGTGTGGCCCGGAAAACGGCTAATGTGGTTCTCGCTCATGGGTTTGGGATCAATGCTGGGGTGACGGTGGATACTCATGTGAAGCGCTTGAGTCAACGGCTGGGGCTAACCAATGAGGAGAATCCTGTGAAGGTGGAGCGGGCGTTGATGCCCTTGTTACCCCAGTCAGACTGGGAAAATTGGTCAATTCGTCTGATTTATCATGGACGAGCGGTGTGTAAGGCCCGTAAGCCTAATTGTGGGGATTGTGTGTTAGTTGATCTCTGTCCGGTGGCGTTGGGCGGTTAAGTCATGCGATCGATGGTGCGATATTGGATGGCTTCGGCGATGTGAGGGGCCTCGATGCGATCGGCTTGGGCCAGATCGGCGATGGTGCGGGCCACTTTGAGGATGCGATCGGTTCCTCGGGCCGATAAGCCTAATTTACGAATCGCCGCCTCCAGTAATCCCTGACTGGCCTCATCGAGTTGACACCAGCGGCGCAAATGATGACGTTGCATCTCGGCGTTACAGCGAATTGGCTCAGCGGAGAAGCGCTCTGAGGCGTAGTCTCGGCCCATCTTGACCCGCGATCGCACTGAAGCGGAGTTTTCACCTAGGCCCGGCTGTAAAATTTCTTCGGGTTTAAGACGATTGACGACCACTTGCAAATCAATACGGTCCATGAGTGGCCCCGAGAGTTTGGCCCAATATTGATCTCGTTGTCGGGGTGAACAGGTGCATCCTTGAATCGGATCGCCATAATAGCCACAGGGACAGGGATTAGTACTGGCGACCAGGGTAAAGCGAGCGGGAAATTCCACCGATTGACGGGTGCGGGAAATGGTCACTTGGCCATCTTCGAGGGGTTGACGCAGAAATTCCAAGACATCCCGCTTAAACTCGGTCAATTCATCGAGGAATAAGACACCGCGATGGGCCAGGGAAATTTCGCCGGGTTTGGGATAACTCCCCCCGCCGACGAGGGAAGGACCGCTGGCGGAATGGTGGGGACTGCGGAAGGGACGTTGACTGATGAGTTGGCCGCGATCGCGCAATAACCCAGCTACTGAATGAATTTGCGTCACCTCCAAGGCTTCGGGCAAAGTCAGTGGTGGTAGAATCCCCGGTAAACGCCGCGCCAACATGGTTTTACCACTTCCCGGTGGTCCAACAAAAATCAGATTATGTCCCCCAGCCGCTGCAATTTCCAGGGCGCGTCGTGCATGGGCCTGTCCTTTGACCTCTTTGAGATCTAAGCCCACATCCTCACGGCTGGCTAGGGCCTGTTGCAAATCCACCACCGTGCGCGGGAACTGATCGGGTTGATCGAGAAATCGGGTCACCTCGGCCACCGAACCAAAGCCATAAACCGACAGGCCCCCAATCACCGCCGCCTCTTTCGCATTGGCCTCGGGGACGACTAGCCCCGTCATTCCCATCTCCGCCGCCGCCGCTGCAATGGGAAGCACTCCGGTGACGGGCCGTAAACTACCATCGAGGGAGACTTCTCCGAGAAACAGATAATCCCCCAGCAGTTGGGGGTTGATTTGTTCTGACGCCGCCAGAATCCCCAGACTGATGGGTAAGTCAAAGCTTGGCCCCTCTTTGCGTAGGTCAGCGGGGGTAAGGTTGACGACAATTCGCCGCATGGGAAAGCTGAAGCCGGAATTTCGCAGAGCGGCTTTGACTCGTTCCCGAGATTCTTGCACGGCGGTATCGGGTAATCCCACCACCACGGTTGCGGGAAGTCCGCCCGAGACATCAATTTCGACCCCGACACGCACGGCGTTGATGCCATAGAGGGATGCACTCCAAACTCGCGCTAACACGATTGATGCTTTTGTTAATTGAATTTGACGGCTTAATTATTTCGGCTTTGGAGACCAGAGGATATGATCTGCATCACATCGTCGGTCGTTTTCTGTCAAAACTCCGTATAATTACTAGGTTTATTTCAGTAATTATACGGAAAAACAAAAACTGAGCCTTGAGTTAAAAGCATGATAATGTCTCTGGAAATCGCTCGTTTTTTATGAGTTTGCAATCTTAGGATGCCTTTGTTGTTTTTACGGTG
>LSZA01000043.1 GCA_001637315.1 Phormidium willei BDU 130791
CCTCTTGCCTCAAAGATATCCCTCAAGCAGTAAATCTTCGCCAACCGTCTGCCAGTGGAGATCGTGCAACGGGAGGGCTTCGGTCATCTGATTGAACCCGAGATAGGAAATTGGCGTTGGGGCGGAGTCGCCGCCGATGAGTTTGGGGGCGATGAAGGCCATGACTTTCTGAACCATCCCTTCCGAGATAGCTTTGGCCGCTAATTGACCCCCACATTCCCAAAGAACTGACATCATTCCCCGTTGATAGAGGTTTTCCATCACGACGGTGGGGGTTAGCTGGGGATAGCTGAGGACCTCTACACCGCGATCGCGCAATTGTTGCTGAAACTCGGGTTTGACGTCGGTTTCGGTGACGACGAGGGTGGGGGCTTCGCTGACATCCCAGAGTTTGGCGGCTTCGGGTAAGTCTAGGCGACGACTCATGACCACTCGTAGGGGGTTCTTCGATTGCTGGTTATGACAGGTGAGATGGGGGTCATCTTTACGTACCGTGTTGCCTCCCACAATCACCGCTTCACACTGGCCGCGAAGCTGGTGGACTCGTTGCCGGGCGGGAGTTCCGGTCACCCAGCGGCTATGGCCCTGTTGGCTGGCGATTTTGCCGTCGAGGGTCATGGCGTATTTGAGGATGCCAAAGGGTCGTTGATGGGTGATGCGGTGGAAGAAGGCTTCGTTGAGACGGCGACAGTCGGCTTCTTCGACGCCGACGACCACTTCAATTCCGGCCTCTTGCAGACGGGCGATGCCTCCGCCGCCGACTTTAGGATTGGGATCGACGGTTCCGATGATGACTTTGGCCACTTGGGCTTGAACTAAGGCCTCGGAACAGGGAGGGGTACGACCGTGATGGTTACAGGGTTCGAGGCTGACATAGATGGTGGCCCCCTGGGCGCGATCGCCGGCTTGTCGGAGGGCGAAGACTTCGGCGTGAGGCTGGCCGGCAGCGGGATGGAAGCCTTCGCCGACAATGTCTCCTCCTTGGACAATCACGGCCCCCACCATGGGATTGGGGGCGGTCTGTCCCCAGGCCCGCCGGGCGAGGCTGAGACAACGCTGCATTATGGCGCGATCGAAGGCACTGGTCATAAGGAAGGGAACACCGGAACTGGGAACAGGGAACAGAAAAGAGGTCGGGGCGTAGCTTTGTGGTCAGCCGCTAGAATTGAGGTCAGATCTGATAGGTGGTGAGGGGTTGTGATGGGCTTAATCGAGGGGCGAGAGAGGGGTCAATGGTTGGGATTGGGAGTCGGGGCGATCGCGATGGCTGGGTTGGTTGTGGGGGCCGGTCCAGTTTGGCCGTCTCCAGGGTTGGCCCAGCCGGGGTTTGACTCGTCGCCGCTGGATTCGGCTGCTGAACGACAGCTAAATCTGGGGTTGCAATTGGTGCAACAGAACGACCTCTCAGGGGCGATCGCGGCGTTCCGGGAGGCGGTACGACTCGATCCTGAGTTTTCTCCAGGGTACTATAATCTCGGACTGGCATTGCGACAGTCGGGAGAGCTACAACTGGCAGCTGATGCGTTTTTAGAGGCGGTGCGGACGGATTCGGGGTTTGCCCTGGCCTATGGCAATCTTGGGGCGATTCTCCTAGAGGTCAATAATTTACCTCGGGCGCGTCAGTATTTGCAACGGGCGATCGACTTAGATCCACGCTTAGGGTTTGCTCACTATAATCTCGGCCTACTGCATTATCAACAGGGTAATTCGGATGACGCGTTGTCGGCATTTCGTTTGGCACAACGTCATACGGAAAATGCACCTGAACCGTCTTATTATTTGGGATTATTATATTTAGAACGAGGGCAAACTCGACGAGCAAAACGGGCATTGCGCCAGGCGATTTCTCTGAATCCAAATTATACGGAAGCCCATTATCAACTTGGGGCGATTCTATTGGCAGAAGGGGACTTAGATGCAGCGCTTACGGCGTTTCGGGCATCTCGGGAGGCGAATCCGGGTTATGCAAATGCCTATTATGGGGCGGGGTTGGTGTTTATTCAGCAGGGTAATTTTGAGAATGCGCGGGAAGTGTTGCGTTATGCCCGCGATCGCTATCAAGTGCAAAATCAACCGCAATGGGTGCAACGGACGGAACAATTGTTAGAACGAATTAATGGTCGCTAATAAAGAAGGGAACACCGGAACAGGCAATCGGGTAAGGTGCGTCCCGGCTGCATTCAATTTTTGGCTTCAAGTGACTCGGATCAAACGGCCGGAACGCACCGCTTTGAGGCTAGTGGTTTGAGCGCAAAAATCCCCCTGAGATGAGTCATTTCAGGGGGATGGTGGCTCAAAGAGTTGCTAGAGGACTTCTAGCCGGCGTTGAGGATTTTGGCGGCGGCGGTAATTCCCGCTCCTGGTTCATTGCCAGCATTTAGACTCTCAAGTGTGGCTTCGAGAGATCCGATCGCACAGAGAAGATCGCGATCGCTGACAAAGCCTAAATGACCAATCCGAAAGATTTTACCTTTGAGATGGTCTTGTCCACCCGCCAGGGCAATATCAAATTGCTTTTTCATCACGGAACGGATTTGTTCGGCGTCAACCGTCGTCGGGGCCACAGCCGTCACCGCTGGACTGGCGCAGTCATCGGGACCCAATAGGGGTAATCCCATAGCTTTAACGGCTTCACGAGCGGCGCGTTTGAGGCGATCGTGACGAGCAAAGATGCTGTCGAGTCCTTCGGCCCGCATCATCCGTAGGGAAGCCTGTAGGGCAAAAAATAGGTTCACCGGCGGGGTAAAGGGGGTGGTGTTTTTGGCCGCATTCTTGCGATAGGGACCGAGGTCAAAGTAAAACCGGGGTAGGTTGGAAGAGTCATAGGCGTTCCAGGCGCGATCGCTCATGGAGACAAAGCCTAACCCTGGAGGAATCATATAGCCTTTCTGAGACCCTGAGGCCACCACATCGAGACCCCAGTCATCGATGGGAACGCTGCAAGCGCCCAAACTGGTGACGGCATCAACGATAATTAAGGCTTCTCCATGGGCCTTGACATGACGATTGATGGTTTCGAGGTCGTTGAGCACCCCGCTGGAGGTTTCGCTATGGGTGAGGATAACGGCCTTAATCTCTTTGTTGGTATCCGCTTCTAAGGCTTGGCGGAAGGCTTCGGGGTCGAGGGGTTGTCCCCAGTCAGCGGTAATGGTTTGGACGTCGAGGTGATAGGCTTTGGCCACTTTGGCCCAGCGATCGCCAAATTTACCATTGGACCCGACTAAGACGCGATCGCCCGAACTCAGGACATTGATAATCCCGGCTTCCATGGCTCCGGTTCCGCTGGCGGTGACGACTAACACGTCATTTTGAGTTTGATGCAGCCATTTGAGATCGGCTAAGACTTCCGCGACTAAGTCGGAAAACTCGCCGCTGCGGTGGCCGATGGGATGTCGTCCCATGGCGGTGAGGGCTTTTTCGGGAACCGGGGTCGGACCCGGAATCATTAACATTAATTTGTCGTCCATAACACGTCGGCGATCGCTAAAGATCGCCATTATACAACTGGGACTTGCAGTTTACCGAAAAACGGGCCGGCTTCCCGAGGCCAAGTTAACTGGCTTCGCGATCGCCAACTCGGGCTGTCTGCTCAATGGCCTGATTCAAGGACCAACGATAGTCAACTCGAACCCCTTTCATCTGACAGGCTTGTTCGAGTCGCTTCTGCTGAGAGAGGGCTTTACGCAGCGTCATAATCAACTCATCAATTTGTCGTCGTTCCTCGGAATAGTGATTGACTGAAAACAGAGTTTGACGTTCAAGGAGTTGTAATAATAACTCGTAATGAATGTGAGAGGGGAGGGGAAGCGGCTCCATATTAAGTCGTAATGGGTGAGGTAGATAGACAGCACAACGCTAACCGTTGAGGGTTTCATGAGCCAAAACTGGGGCTAGGACGTTGGCTGGACATTACCATTTATTGTACTGCGGCCCGTGAGGGCGCGAGGCTCAATTGGCCGTCGATGAGCTGGAAAATAACTCAGCAATGGCGGCGGCGGGATCGGCTTGTCGCATCAGGGATTCCCCGACTAAGACGGCGTTAGCCCCGGCCCGGGCCACGCGATCGAGGTCAGGACGTGCAAACATTCCTGACTCGCTGACCATCACCACGCCTTTTTCTTGGATCTGGTGTTGGCGGGGGGTGAGTAAGTCTACGGTGGTTTGTAGGTTAACGCTGAAGTCTTCTAAGTTACGATTGTTGATGCCGATGAGTTCAATGCCATCGAGGGCCAGAACGCGATCAAATTCCTCGGCGGTATGGACTTCAACTAGGGCTGTAATTCCCAGGATTTTGGTGATTTTGAGGAAATACTGTAAATCGCGATCGCCCAAAATTGCTGCAATCAATAACACCGCATCGGCACCTTTACCCCGAGCCTGATAAATTTGATAGGGGTAAATAATAAAGTCTTTGCACAACACGGGCAGATTGACCGCTTGGCGTGCATCCCGTAAATAGTCAAAACTCCCCTGAAAGAACGTCTGATCGGTTAAGACTGACAAACAACTGGCCCCGCCAGCTTCATAGGCTTGGGCGATCGCCACGGGGTCAAAATCCTCGCGAATCAGTCCCTTACTGGGTGAGGCTTTCTTGACTTCAGCGATTAAGGCGGGGTTGGTGTTCCCCTCACGCAACGCGGCGATGAAGTCTCGGGGAGGCGGGGCGATCGCCACTTGTTTCTGGAGTTCCCGCAACGGCATATAGAGGCGGAGTTTAGCGACTTCGGTTTCTTTATGCCAGACAATCTCCTCTAGGATATTCGCCGGTTCGGCATTGGGAATCGGCACTTGATACTGACAACCTTCGGTTTTAACGGGAGGATTGGGGGAGCGACGGCGAATTCTAACCATGGAGATAGGGAACAGGGAACAGGGAACAGGGAACAGGCGCACCGCAAGTGGCGCACCCTTGATGATTTATCCTAGAACCTTTATCCTATCAGGTTTCACAGACATTTCAGGGGCGACTGGCACAGCGGCGACTGGCACAGCAAAAAAGCGCGAGAAAGCCAGTGATAGCTTCTCGCGCGGGATTTAGGTTTGAGGGTGAGGCTTAGGGAGCGAGGGCGTTACCACGCAACAGGCTACCAATCGTTTTGGCGGTGATTTTCATCTGCACCAGAGGATTGGCGGGAACGACGGTTTTATACAGATAGCTGTCAAACGTCAGCTTCTGCACATCTTTGTCGTCGCACATTTCCACAAAGGCCTCGCGAGTGGCATCGGTGCGATAGAACACTCGTTGCAGCAGATCTAACACCAAGTAGGTCATGCCATACTGTTTGTCCCAGCGTTTGATGTAGAGTTTTAGGTCATCTTCCGTGGGCAGTTTCTGACCCGCGTTGGTGGTTTCAACGATGGTTTCAGCACACATCCGGGCCGATTTCGCGGCGAAGTAGATCCCTTCTCCGGAGGATTTGGTCACGGTTCCGGCGGCATCACCCACGAGGGCGACGCGGCCACGAACCCGACGAGGGCGGGGATGTTCAGGGATGGGGTGAGCTTCGACTTTGATGATTTCTCCACCTTCGAGACGACGAGCGGCCCGAGCGCGAATCCCCGCTTGCAGTTTCTTGATTTTGGCTTGGTTGACCCGCATGGTTCCGGTTCCCACAGCCACGTGGTCGTATTTGGGGAACACCCAAGCGTAAAAGTCGGGAGAGACGTCGTCGCCGACATACATCTCGGCGAGATCGTTGTAGTAAGCCATTTTATCTTCCGGGAGACGAATGCGCTCTTGGAAGGCAATGGCGTAGTTATAGTCTCCGGCTTCGATGGCTTTGGCCACACGAGAGTTAGCACCGTCAGCCCCGATGACGACGTCCACTTTCAGGGTTTTGTTTTCCCCGGTTAGGCTACCGTCAGAGTGATCGGCATAGTGGATGACGTAGGGAGCGGTGTCGCTCGTGGGAATTTCGAGTTTATGAACGGTTCCGTTGATGAGATTCGCTCCGAGTTTTTCGGCGCGATCGCGTAAAAAGCCGTCGAGAACTTCTCGGCGGCACATTCCAATATATTCGTCTTGTTTGACAATGCGGATGTCCACCTCGCGGTTGGAGGGGGAGATCATTTTCATGTTGCGAACTCGACGGTCCACAATCTCTGGGGGGATGTCAAATTCACTGACCATACACAGAGGAATGGCTCCTCCACAAGGCTTGGCGTTATCCAACTTGCGCTCAAACAAGTAGGTTTCGATGCCTGCCTTTGCCAACGTTTCGGCGGCAGATGATCCAGCCGGTCCAGAACCAACAACAGCAACCCGAATGCCCAAAGTTCTTCTCCTATACATCGCTTACGTCTATCTGATGCTGAATCCTAGCACGGCACTCGGATCTGTGAACGGGAGTTCCCTGAAGTTGTGACGGAATGAAACAGATTGTAATAATTTGCAACGAAACCAGCGGGCGATCGGGTCAATTTGATGGCTCGACCTGCCCTTGCCCCCTGACTTTCCCTAAATTTATATTTAATCTTATTAAATATTATTGCTTTTTTGGGGAAATTATGGTAATAAAACTGGCTAGTGACCCTTGAAAATGGCCGACCGGTTAAGATTGAGACGTCAGATTAAGACGTAAGATTGTAACCTAATCGAGTCACAGCGCCCGCAATGGTGCGATCGCCGGTTAGATTCCTCATTTATTGATTGCGATTGATGTCACTTCCTACCTGGCTCACGATTCCCCTCGTCATGATTGTGCTAGGCGTCGGCTGCAACCGTCTGTTATCGGCGGGTGGCTTACGTTGGTTTAATCGTCTCCAACGGCCTCAGTGGTTGACGTTTGAGCGCTTAATTCCCCTGATTTGGACGATTGTGTTTATTGGTGTGGGCTGGTCGGCTGTTTTGGTGTGGAATCAGACCCCAGACTCTCTCAATCGCTGGCTCCTGTTGGGATACTACCTGGTTCTGGAAGTCGTGACCCTATCGTATACTCCGATTATGTGTCGGTTAGAGAGTTTGCGGGCGGGAACTCTCATCGGGGCCACCGGGTTTGTGTTGGCGCTTCTGTTGGCGATCGCCATCCAACCCCGTTCTCTGACAGCTACACTACTACTGTTGCCCTATCTGCTCTGGAGTCCCATCGGAACCTATACGACTTGGGCAATGATACAATTGAACCCTAGCGAGGCTTAACGGCGATCGCCATGGCTATTCCCAATTTGCCCTATGATTCCTGATATCGATTCTGTTGACATCGCACATCTGGCTTCAGGAGATACTCTGTCCATTCAGGTTTATAAATTTCGCGGTGCGACTACGGGGAAAAAAGCCTATTTGCAAGCGAACTTACATGGGGCAGAACTGTCAGGAAATGCCGTTATTTATCAGTTCATTCAGTTTCTGAGTGAACTAGACGAATCCCAACTCCAGGGAGAGATTTGGCTAGTTCCCACCTGTAATCCTATCGCCACCAATCAGCGATCGCACCATTACGCCAGCGGTCGCTATAACCCCTATACAGGCACAGATTGGAATCGAATTTTTTGGGATTATGAGAAAGATCTAGACAATCAGAATCAGTCCTCAATTGCGGAATTTGCCAAAACTCAACTTCACCTCAACTCCAAACAAATCCAAAAAAACTTTTTCCAGCAACTTAGGAGTCGCTTCGAGGAACTCAAACAGACAAGAAATCGAGCCTCCGGACTTCCCTTTGAAGACCACTATCGCTACCAGCTTCAATCCTTATGTTTGGACGCCAACTATGTGTTAGATTTACATAGCAGTACCAATCAATCCTTTGATTATCTTTACTGTTTTCAAGGGCGAGAAGCCAGCGCCAAATACTTTTTACTTAACACCGCTATCCTTCTAGATCGCTATGATGGGGATGCTTTTGACGAAGCTTTTATGAAGCCCTGGTTAAGCCTAGAGAAACAGTTAGAACACTTAGGAAAAGTTGTTAAATTTGACTTAGAAGCTTGGACAATAGAACTCGGATCGGGAATGCAAATTAATCCCGATTCCGTCTATCGCGGCGTTCGAGGCGTTAAAAATTACTTAGTCAGCAAAGGGATGTTAGATATCCAACGGTTTCCTCTCATTCAAACCGCCTCGAAAACTGTGCAATTTTTCCCCAAAAGTAAAACACAAAAATACTATGCTAAACGAGGGGGTGTGATTCAATCCCGTGTCATGTTAGGAACTTGGATTGAGGCGGGACAACTCCTCTATCAACTTCTCGTCTTCAACCGAGAGGGAAACCTGCCCCAACTCCTCGACTGTCACGCCGAAGAATCGGGACTGGTTTATGACTTGTCTAGTAACGCCTCCGTCAACCAAGGTGAGTATATTCTCGAAGTGTTAACCCAGCCCAACGAGGCTTAAGGGATGGGGTTATTTGTTCGATAAAACGGCTTTCGGATAGGCAATGCGTTTGTGATTAAACTGTTGCCAAACTTGCACAAAAATCTCGGCAATTTTTCCCATTTCTGCCCGAGTTAAGCCCGAGTCAACCAACTGATTATCTTGCCAGCGAGCGCGGAGAATTTTATTCACCATTGAAAGAGCATCTTCGGGGGTAGCATCTTTGAGCGATCGCAGCGCCGCTTCACAGGAATCGGCTAACATGACAATCCCCGTTTCTCTCGATTGAGGAATCGGGCCATCGTAACGAAAATCGGCATCATTGACCTCACGACGATTACTATGTTTTGCCTGATAATAAAAATAGGCAATTAACATCGTGCCTTGATGTTCCGGGATAAAGGCCTGAATCGCTTTAGGAAGACGGCTTTTGCGAGCCATGACTAATCCTTGCGTCACGTGCTTTTTAATAATTGCGGCACTTTTCCAAGGATCATTGATGCGATCGTGCTTATTCGGACCCCCCATCTGATTTTCCACAAATCCCTGAGGGTCGTGCATTTTGCCAATATCATGATAGAGAGTGCCGGCTCGCACCAACTCCACATTACAGCCGAGGGCTTTCGCCGCAGACTCCGCCAACGTCGCCACAAATAACGTATGTTGGAACGTTCCCGGCGCCTCAGCCGCCAGGCGTTTGAGCAACGGCCGATTAGGATTAGACAGTTCTGCCAAGCGAATCGGGGTCACTAAATCAAACAGATGTTCCAAATAGGGACTGACTCCAAGTACCACCACACTCCAGCCAACTCCCCAGAGTCCTTGAATCAGAGCCGTTTCGAGTAACAACGACCATAAGGGTCCAGTGGTTCCCTGTAACAGCAGACTGGTGACAGTGATGAGGAAGAAGCTGGCCCCTTGAGCGAAGCCGACTCCCGCCCCCAACAGGGCTAATTCCTCACGCGATCGCAGCCGTCCCGCCATCACCCCACCAATGGCGCCACTAATAGCCCCAGCAATGAGATAGCCCAACTCAACCTCCAAGCCAATGGGCATAATCAGACTCAACAGGGCCACCACCGTCACCCCCATCCAGGAGCCATAAAAACTGCCCACCGCCAAACCAATGGCCGGGAAACTCGTCGTCGGGACACCCAACAGAACCATCACCGGCGCACTGAGACTTAACAAGAGAATCAGGAGGCGATCGGCATGACAAATTTTCGGATGGACACGTCGTTCAACCACCCCATAGAGAGACACCGCCACAAACACCGTCCCCCCAAACGCAATCCAGCCAATCCAATTCACCGGAGCGCGACGGGCCAAACCAAAATGGTCGAGCAGCACAAACTGACGGCGATCAATCACCTCACCCGCTTCGACAATCACCTCACCGGCTTCGATAGGCAGATAGGCCGCTTCCTGAGCCTCAGCCGCCAATTCAGCCCGTTCCCGAGTGCGATCGGGGTCCGTCACCAAATTCGCTTCAAGGGCATTCATCAATACCGCACTCATTAAATGACGAATCCGGGCATCCGGTAGGGCCAACGACAGTTGCATTTCCACCGAATCCTGCAACATCCGGTCCGGAACCCCAGAGGCAATGCCCTGAGCCAACATTTGTCGTCCTACCTGTAAGGTTGTGTTACGAGTTTGCTGCCAATCCTCCGCCGATAAATTGAGCAGAGTATTTGTATACACCGGTTGGCCATCGGAATATGACACCTCGGCCAACTGCTCTGAAGCTTGAGCATACTGTTCCCGGGCCATTTCAACGGCCGTCATCACCGCCTCAAGGCCTTCCTCATCCAACTGTTGAGAGACAACAAGGAGTTGTTGGAGGGCCTGATTCATCGGACTCGTCTGGCTCTCCAAGAGATCCGACAGCACCTGAGACGCCCCATTGACTGCCCCCAAGCGACTCGCCTGTAACATCTGTTCACGACGAGTCTCAACCTCATTAGCTTGCGCTGTGTCTGTTTCTAACTCCGATCGAGGTTCTTCGCTCGTCTGGGGGTTTGTCTGGGGGTTTGTCTGGGGGTTTGTCTGGGCGGTTGCGTCAACCCTCTCTTGGATCTGCCGTGACAGCGTCCATTGAATGGCACGCCATTCCCAACTTGAGGCACTGCGTAGATAGCGTTGAACCTCCCGAGAGAGAAGCCCCGTATCCACATAGGGAAACTCTCCTACCGCTTCACGGAGGCGATTCCCTTGCTCAAGATAGCGTTTGACCTGACTCAAGACGCGCTGATTTACGATCGGATCGCCCATCAGCACCGGAGAGGCTCCTAAACGAGCGCTGCGGCGACGTTCCTCCGTCGTTTTGCTATCTGGGACCCGATCGGATCTCGGCGCGGTGACCGTTTGCGGCGCGCGGCTGCCCACATCGAGTTTGGGTTGATTATAAAAGCGCTGTCCTAAAGCACCTGTTAAACAAAAAACTGCAACCACCGTCGACACCGACCCTGACATATTCACCCGACGAGGTGCGATCGCCCCTTGTCGGGCAGCCCCTGACGAGTGGCGAGGAGCCACCGACGAGGGCCGAGTCATTGAATCCCTTGTCGTGCGACCATCGCGCCAGTGATGCCACTTACGCTCAATGCGCCGAGTCAAAAATTGGAGTGTCTTCATAAGGGAAATCGGCTGAGTGAGACTCCGAAAACCTCACAGCCTCTATTATCATCTCAAATCTGAGTCAGAGTCGGCCTCAGCCAATGTGGAGGTCTTCTCTAACGATACATTTTTCTGAGCCATGGGCAACTCAAGGGTTACCGTAGTTCCCGAACCGACACCAGCACTATCGAGACGGATTGCACCGTTCATCATATCCATTAAGTTTCGTGAAATAGCCAACCCTAGGCCAGTCCCTCCAAAGCGGCGTGTTTTGGACCCGTCAACCATCACAAAAGGCTTAAATAACTTCTCGAAATCCGCCGGATCGACACCAATGCCCGTATCGATGATGTCCACCACAACATAGTGGGTTCCATACTCGGCCAGACTCGGGTCAGGATTTCCCGTTTCTACCCGAACCTGAACCGAAATGCTACCGCTTTCGGTAAACTTAACGGCATTGCCGATCGCATTGAGTAACACCTGCTTGAGTTTAGCGGCATCAGCCCGCACCAAAATTGGGGGATCTCCCTGCACCTCGGTCGAGAACACGAGTCCCTTATCCCTGGCCACAGCCTGATTTAACTCGATCGCCTCGGCGATCAACTGCGTCAAATCCACCGATTCAATGACCACCGAGAGGGTTCCGGCCTCAATTTTCGAGATATCCAAAATATCATTGATAATCCCCAATAAGTGAACGGCCGCATCATCGGCCCGTTGTAAAAATTCCTGTTCTTCGGCTTCGTCATCACAAAAGCCATCCCGAACCAGCCGCAAACTGCCGATAATGCCATTGAGGGGAGTCCGCAGTTCATGGGAGATGGTGGCCAAAAATTCACTTTTGAGGCGATTGGCGTTTTTCGATTCCGTCCAGGCATCTTCGAGTTCCTGCGCCCAGGTTTTTAAGCGTTCAATGGCACGATTTAAGGCTTTTGAGAGTTGGTTAAACTCCTGAATGAAGAATTTAGCCGGCATGGGGTCTGAGGCGGTGTTGCACTCGATATTACGAGCGTATTCCCCCAATTTTTCAACGGGACGGGCCAAATCCTGTGCCAAGTAGAGAGTTGCAATCAAGTTCGCCGCCAAGAGTCCGAGAACTAAATTAAACATCACCTGACGGATCGGTTCTAGTCCGGCTAAGGCGTTATCAAGGGGGGTCACGGCCAGGACAATCCAGCGCTTCTCCTCGTCTTCGTGATCCAGCGAAGAGATGGGTGAGGCAATGGCGGTGTAACCGCTGAGTAACTCCTTTTGACGGCCCGTAAAGGAGAAGAGATGTTGAAAATTCTGATTCCCCACCAGGGCGCTGTTGACCAAACTTTGCATCCGTTCAAAATTGGGTTGGTTCTCGATGTTGCTGCCCACTAATTGGGACATCGGATGTTCTAGGATTACGCCTTGGTCATCAATGACGACGGTTTCACCTGTTAGGGAGCCAGCGCGGTTTTCGGGTTCGTCGAGTTGTTCTAACACCGATCGCAGAGTGATCACGTAGCGCGGACGAGTGGCCTCTTCAGGATAAATGGGCGCACTTAGGGTAATTTCGGTTCTTCGGGGTCTGAGGTGGCTCGAAGTCGAAACCGGGGCAGAATTGACGTTCTCTGCCATGTCTGCCGTTATAAATAGAGTCCGATTTAAACTGGTTTGGGAGTCCCCCCACCAAGTCGCCGGAGGTGGGTTAAAAATTTGGTCATTACAGGTTTGGGCAATGGCCGTCTGGGTGTCTAAGTCGGTCACTTGCAGACAGGTGACGGTATCGGGGAGTTGTTCCCGGAAGTTATCCAGAAAGGCCTGTATTCTGGGAACAGATCCCGATTCGAGAGCTGCCGTTTCACTAGCCAAACGCAATTGAGTTTTCAGGGAGTTCGATCGCTCCTCAATGCGATTTCCTTTACGGATGGCACTTTCGGTCAGGTTCTGACGAGCTGTTTCGAGTAAGCTCGATCGCGCTTTGCGGTAGGTCACATATTGTCCAATCAGCAAGACGGGGACGCTGAGGAGGAGAATTCGCGACAGCAAAATGCGGCGAAAGGAGGTCGGACCGAACATAAGCGCAGGTAGAGATTTGGGAAACTTGACGTTTCTCAGGGCGCGAGGTGCCATGTTCAAAAACGTTAAAGGAAGTTAGGTGTCGGGCAACATCCCCGCCAGACGGTTCGAGGTTGGCATGACACCTATATGGATTTCATATTAACGTCCTGATGTTGACTTTTTCGAGGAGTCTGAATGACATTGGCCCGGAACCACCCATTTCCAGAGGGGATGTTGGGTGCCATTGGCACGAATCCGCCAGAGTTGATGTTCAAGACGACGACGTTCTAGGTCTGGCATTCCCCAGATGATATTGCGGCTTTGCCAGACTAGCACGGAGACAGTCCAGCCAACACAGATGCTTAAGCCCAAGGCGGCCCAAGGATAGTGACGAAAGGCGTACCACAGAGCCACCCAGGTAAAGTGATCGAGCCATAGGGCAATCTCCGGGCGTAAAGTCCAGAGGCTGATCAGGCCAAGACTGAGCCAAAGAAGGATGACTAGCAGCCAACGGGCAACCACCGTTAAGCGATGGAGACGGTGGAGTTGTTGTTGAAAGGTGGAGGGTTGGGGGTCTGACATGACAGGTTCACGTTAATCCAAAACACCCCGTCTTCTCATTATTGCCTCGATTGTCGGGATTGTCTCCATTACCCCGGTGAGGATTCGTCGAGGGAGGCGGTTGTGCTGTTGTCGCTCTCACTAGGGTCGTCACGGTCGTTGTGATGGTCGTCCTCAGCCCTTGGGACTTCGGCTTGGGGATGTTTGTCTCGCCAGAGGGCTAGGGCGGCGGTGGCGATAAAGATACTGGAGTAGGCCCCGAGGACGAAGCCCACTATCAGCGTCAGGGCAAAGTATTTGAGGGTTTCACCGCCAAAGATAAAGATGGCCAGCAGGGGTAAAACGGTGGTGGCGGTGGTGTTAATTGAACGGGCGAGGGTTTGGTTAACGGCATCATCAACGATGTCGTTAATGTCGTTGTTGGGGTTGAATTTTAGGGTTTCGCGGACGCGATCGTAGATGACGACGGTATCGTTGACGGAAAAGCCGACGATGGTGAGCAGCGCC
The DNA here is from genome assembly GCA_001637315.1 of Phormidium willei BDU 130791. Classification (GTDB taxonomy): domain Bacteria; phylum Cyanobacteriota; class Cyanobacteriia; order Cyanobacteriales; family Geitlerinemataceae; genus Sodalinema; species Sodalinema willei. The sequence goes on from LSZA01000043.1 coordinate 14,033, forward strand.
ACGATAAAGAGGCTATCAGCTTCAAAGTTGGTCGCCAAACCCAATAGGGCAAATAGGCCCACGGTAATCCAAACGTCATGAAATAGGGCGACGATCGCAAACAGGGCGTAGTCGAGTTGAAAGCGAACGGTGAGATAGGCGACAATGCCCAAACTGGCGACGATGAGGGATAGCAGCCCTGATCGCAGCAAACGCCGTCCTACGGTTGGCCCGACGGTGTCAATTTGGGTTTTCTCGGGGTCAAAGGTTCCCAATTCTGCTTCTAGGGCCGCTTCGAGCTGCGATCGCGCTTCAACGTCTAAATCGGTGGTACGCACGACTAACCCCTGTTCGTTTTCGCCAAAGCCCTGCACGTTGGTTCCTAAGCCTTGATCGGCTAGGATTTGACGAGCGGCGCTAACGTCGATGGGGCCATCGCAGCTGTTGGCGATGGTGCAGTCTCGCTCAAGTTGTAGGCGAGTCCCTCCTGTGAAGTCTAATCCTAGGGGGAGCGGCGCTCCCAACCGGGCGATCGACAGTCCCATGGCTAGGGTACTGATCACGGCGAAAGCGATGGAAATCGCCCACCAGAGGCTTCGTTGTCGGGTTACGCTCAGTTTCATCGTGTCGATGGGGGCTTGGAGGTCAGGAGAGTTGAACGGTGATGGCTGACAGTTTAGATTTGACGGACTAGAATGATGTAGCCGCCGAATTATAGGTTTCTAAACGTTTGAATATGTCCTATTCTGTCTGTTTTTTTCTCGAAAAAAAGGCGTTAACGTTTAGCCAGTTGTGGTGTCAGATTAGGACAGAAAAACTCGGGTTTTTTCAGGTTCGGTAGAGTTAGCACATAGAACATGAGGCTACGGCTACAGGTAATGGCGGTAAACATACTGACGCCGACACCAATGGCCAGGGTGACGGCAAAGCCTTTCACTAAACCCGCTCCAAACCAAAACAGGGCTAGACAGGCAATCAGGGTGGTGACGTTACTGTCTAAAATACTGGAGAAGGCGCGATAAAACCCAGATTCGACGGAGCGATAGAGGGTTTTTCCGCTTCGCAGTTCTTCACGAGTACGCTCAAAAATGAGTACGTTGGCATCGACGGCCATACCAATACTGAGGATAAACCCGGCAATCCCCGGTAGCGTGAGGGTTACTCCGAGCAGGGCATAACAGGCTAGGGTAAGGATGGCGTAGATGGTCAACGAGAGGTTGGCGATCGCCCCGGGCAGGCGATAATAAACCACCATAAACACTAACACCAGCACCAGGCCCCCCACCCCGGCATAGATACTGCGACGAATACTATCTTGTCCCAGGGTTGCCCCAACGGTGCGGTTTTCGACGATTTCCACGGGAACCGGTAAGGCCCCGGCTCGTAACTGGGTGGCTAAGGTATTGGCGTCTTCAAGACTAAATTGGCCGTCAATGCGAGCGCCACCGCCACTGATTCCCGTTTCGGCGTATTCTGCACCCACTCCAGGAGCGCTAATTAGTTCATCATCGAGGAAAATCCCTAACCGTCGTCCGGTTCCGGCAATGTTACGCGTCAGTTGGGCGAATTTTTCACCTCCTTCGCGGTCAAAATCAATGACGACGCTCCAAACGCCATCAATACGAGTTGAGGTGACATTGGCATCTTCGAGGTTTTTCCCCGTCAGCCCCACACTACGATAGAGCTGATTGGTTAATGCTTCGATTTGCGCTTCTTTGGCGGCGATGGCCTGTTGGTTGGCGGCCAATTCCGCTTCTCTTCCTTCTCCAATCAGTCGTTCTTGTTCTTGCAGTAACTCCAGTAGTTCTTCCTGGCGCACCTGAAGCTGAGCCTCAACTTCAGGGTCACTGACCTGTTCACGGAATTCCAGTTGTGCGGTTCCCCCCAACACCCGTTCAGCTTGAGCCGGGTCACTGACCCCGGGAAGCTGAACGGAAATGCGATTTTCTCCAACGGTCTGCACTAGGGGTTCACTGACCCCGAGACCATCGACCCGGTTGCGTACGACCACTAAGACCGCTTCTAGGTCGCGATCGCTGATGACCGGGATTTCTTCAGTTGGCTGTGCTTCAATGGTTAACTGAGATCCCCCTTCTAAGTCCAACCCTAACTGGAGGGGAACTTGAACCAGAATGGCGATCGCACTCACCAAGAGCACAAAAATCAGAATCAGCAGCGATTGTTGACGACGCATAGCACAGAGTTAGGAGAACCGCAAGTTTTCTTTGTCAAACGTTACACCTGCAACGCCACCATTTTCTTAACCGCCTCAACGATTTGATGGGGTTGAACAATGGTCAAGCGCTCAAGGGTTCCGTTGTAGGGGGTGGGGATATCCTGAGAAGATAGGCGCAACACCGGTGCATCGAGTTCATCAAAGAAATGATCATTGATGCTGGCCGTAATTTCAGCCCCAACCCCGCCGGTTTTCATACATTCCTCAACCACGATGACGCGGTGAGTTTTGCGAATGGACGCACCGATGGTCTCTAAGTCATAGGGTTTGAGGGAAATCAAGTCAATGATTTCTGGGTCAAACCCTTCTTTTTCAAGAGTTTTCGCGGCTTGGACACAATGATGACGCATCCGTGAGTAGGTCAACAGGGTCACTTGTTCTCCTGGGCGCACCACTTCCGCTTGATCGAGGGGAACAATGTAATCCCCATCGGGGAGGTCTTCTTTGAGGTTATAGAGCAGCACATGCTCAAAGAACAAGACCGGGTTGTTGTCACGAATGGCGGCTTTGAGTAGGCCTTTGGCATTGTAGGGGGTTGAACAGGCCACAATTTTTAGCCCCGGAACCGCCTGAAAATAGGCTTCGAGCCGTTGAGAATGTTCCGCCCCAAGCTGTCGTCCGACCCCACCGGGGCCGCGAATGACCATGGGAATAGTAAAGTTGCCGCCGGAGGTATAGCGCAACATCCCCGCATTGTTGGCAATCTGGTTAAAGGCCAGCAGGAGAAACCCCATATTCATCCCTTCGATGATGGGACGTAGGCCCGTAATGGCGGCGCCGACGGCCATACCCGTAAAACTATTTTCGGCGATGGGGGTATCTAGCAAGCGCAGCTCACCATATTTGTCGTAGAGATCTTTGGTCACTTTATAGGAGCCACCATAGTGACCGACATCTTCACCGAGGACGAAAACAGTCTCATCACGAGCCATTTCTTCGTCGATGGCTTCCTTTAAGGCGTTGAAAAATAGGGTTTCTGCCATTGCAACGGGAGTCCGAACTGGGTTATCGATATACGTTAATCCAAGCCATTCTACCCCGAGCGGGGACGCTTTGCGCGTGTCAGGAGCCGTGAGCAGCCATGGCAGAGCCATGGCACGAGATCTTCATTCAAAAAATCAACCCTAGGGGAGGTCGCTGCTGCCCATGAGGAAGCGATCGCAGGCCTGGGCCACCCCTCGCCCTTCATGAATCGCCCAAACCACCAAACTTTGACCGCGACGACAATCCCCAGCGGCAAACACATTGGGTAAACTGGTTTGATAATCCCCATGCTCTGCCTTGACGTTGCTGCGGCCATCCCGCTCTAAACCCAGGGCATCGAGCAATGGCTGCTCTGGCCCCAAAAAGCCCATAGCCAATAGCACCAACTGGGCCGGCAACACCTTTTCTGTCCCGGCAACGTGCTGGGGAATAAACCGGCCTTGGTCATCTTTTAGCCAATTCACTTCCACGGTATGCACGGCTTTAAGCTGACCCTGCTCATCCCCCTCAAACTTAGTTGCGGTACGCACATAGGCACGGGGATCAGCCCCAAACTTGGCCGCCGCTTCCTCCTGGCCGTAGTCCAGGCGGTAGATTTTCGGCCATTCAGGCCAGGGGTTATTGGCGGCGCGGCTTTCAGGCGGCCGAGGCATAATTTCTAACTGGGTGACGCTATTGCAACCCTGGCGGATCGAGGTGCCGACGCAATCGGTTCCCGTATCGCCCCCGCCGATGATCACCACATCCTTACCCGCTGCTGAGATGAAGTCAGCGGTCTTGTCCCCGTTTAACAAGGTGCGGGTGTTGCCGGTGAGGAATTCCATGGCGAAGTGAATCCCTTGCAAGTCGCGGCCTTCAATGGGCAGGTCGCGGGGTTTCGTGGCTCCGGTGCAGAGAATCACCGCATCAAATTCATTGACCAATTGCGCGGCGGGTAGATCTTTCCCCACCTCCGTATTGCACACAAACGTGATCCCTTCGGCTTGCAATACATCTAGGCGACGCCTCACCACCCCCTGTTTATCCAGCTTCATATTAGGGATGCCGTACGTCAGCAGACCACCGGGGCGATCGGCCCGTTCATACACCGTCACCCAATGGCCCGCCTGGTTGAGTTGATCCGCCGCCGCTAACCCCGCCGGGCCAGAGCCGACAATCGCCACCTTTTTGCCGGTCCGTTGACTCGGAGGCGTGGGGGTAATCCAGCCCGATTCCCAACCCTTTTCGGCAATGGCGTTTTCAATACTTTTAATCGTCACCGGCGGACTGGTAATCCCCAAAACACAGGCTCCTTCACAGGGTGCAGGGCAAACCCGGCCGGTAAATTCGGGGAAATTATTGGTTTTATGGAGGCGATCGAGAGCCTCTGACCAGAGACCGCGATAGACCAAATCATTCCATTCTGGAATCAGATTATTAATCGGGCAACCGCTGGCCATACGGCTAATTTCAATCCCCGTATGGCAAAAGGGGGTACCACAATCCATACACCGCGCCCCCTGATCCCGGAGCGCTTCCTCCGCCATGGGCAGATGAAATTCATCCCAATTGTGAATGCGATCGCTCGGGGCCACATCTTCGGCCACCTCACGCAGATATTCCATGAAGCCAGTTGGTTTTCCCATTGTTTTTTAGACGTGAACGAATAGAACGTAGGGGCGCAATGGTTGCGCCCTAGAGCATCGGAACTTGCTTTCTAACTTCCCCCAATCCGGGAAATATCACGGGCATTTTCTTCAAACGCCGCTGATAGGGCATCATCGCCACTCAAGCCGTTGGCCAAGGCATTTTGGATATGTTGCAGAACCCGCTTGTAATCCCGGGGCATCACCTTGATGAAGGTGGGGATCATACTATCCCAATTCGCCAAAACCTCTTCAGCCTTATCACTGCCGGTATAGTCTGCGTGTTTGGCGATCATCTCCCGCACCTCACGGATTTCTTCTGGGTCTTCGAGGGCTTCGAGATCCACCATTTCCCGGTTGCAACGGGTGGCAAAATCTCCCGCCTCATCGAGGATATAGGCTACGCCGCCACTCATCCCCGCCGCAAAGTTGCGGCCCGTGCGGCCGAGAATCACCACTTTGCCGCCGGTCATGTATTCGCACCCGTGATCGCCGATCGCCTCGACCACCGCACGAACGCCGGAATTGCGCACACAGAACCGCTCACCCACAACGCCGCGAATATAGGCCTCGCCACTGGTGGCTCCATAGAAGGCCACATTACCGGCGATGATATTCTCCGCTGGAACAAAGGTGGACTTTTTCGGGGGATAGAGGATGATTTTGCCGCCGCTCAAGCCCTTGCCCAGATAATCATTGGCATCCCCTTCGAGTTCCAGGGTGACCCCTTTGGGAACGAAGGCCCCAAAACTCTGCCCGGCTGTGCCTTGGAAATGGAGATGAATCGTGCCATCGGGGAGGCCCTCCCAGTAGCGTTTGCTGATCTCGTTGCCGAGAATCGTCCCGACGACGCGGTTAATGTTGCAGATGGGTAAGGTGGCTTTGACCGCTTCCCCCCGCTCAAGGGCCGGTTGGCACAGATCCAACAGGGTTGTCATATCTAAGGATTTCGCCAAACCGTGATCCTGGGGAATCTGTGCATAGCGGCCCACCTCTGGCCCCACCGCTGGCTGATGGAGAATTTTGCTCAGGTCAATGCCCTTAGCTTTCCAATGATCCACCGCCTGTTTTTGCTCGAGGACATCGGTGCGGCCGACCATTTCATTGATGGTGCGGAACCCTAACTGGGCCATGATCTCCCGTAATTCCATGGCCACAAAGGTCATAAAGTTAACGGTGTACTGGGGATCGCCGCTGAAATGTTTACGCAGTTCGGGGTTTTGGGTGGCGACTCCGACGGGACAGGTGTTTTTATGGCAGACCCGCATCATGATGCAGCCTAAACTGACTAGGGGTGCGGTGGAAAAGCCGTATTCTTCGGCGCCGAGGAGGGTGGCGATCGCCACATCCCGCCCGGTTTTCATTTGCCCATCGGTTTCTACGGCAATGCGACTGCGGAGGTTATTCAGCACTAGGGTTTGATGGGTTTCGGCTAACCCCAATTCCCAGGGCAAACCGGCGTGTTTAATCGAGGTTTGGGGCGAAGCGCCGGTTCCCCCGTCAAAGCCGGACACTAACACCACATCGGCATGGGCTTTGGCGACCCCAGCGGCGATGGTTCCCACGCCCACCTCGGACACGAGTTTGACACTGATCCGGGCCTCCCGGTTGGCGTTTTTGAGGTCGTGGATGAGTTCGGCGAGATCTTCAATCGAATAGATGTCATGGTGGGGTGGGGGGGAAATTAAGCCCACGCCAGGGGTGGAATGGCGCACCTTGGCGATCCAGGGATAGACCTTGAGACCGGGCAATTGGCCGCCTTCACCGGGTTTTGCCCCCTGAGCCATTTTGATTTGAATTTCCTTGGCTTGGGAGAGGTACAAACTGGTGACACCAAAGCGACCGGAGGCCACTTGTTTAATGGCGCTGTTTTTAGAATCTCCCTGCTCATTGGTCCAGGTGTACCGTTCGGGATCTTCGCCCCCTTCCCCGGTGTTGGATTTGCCGCCGATGCGGTTCATGGCGATCGCCAAGGCTTCATGGGTTTCTTTAGAAATAGAACCATAGCTCATCGCCCCGGTTTTAAACCGCTTCATGATCGCCTCAATGGGTTCGACTTCATCGAGGGGGATGGGTTCGCGCTCTTTAAAGGTCAGCAGATCCCGTAGGCGGAATTGTTTTTTGCCTTGGTCATTCACCAGGGCTGCATATTGGCGATACCGCTCATAGTCCCCGTCTCGCGCGGCTTGTTGTAGCAGATGGATGGTTTCTGGGGCCAGTAAATGTTCTTCACCATCCTTGCGCCATTGGTATTCACCCCCGACCTCCAGGGTTTGGGTCGCATCGGGGCGATCGCGAAAGCCCGCATGGTGACGTTGCAGGGCTTCAGCGGCAATCACGCCCAAATCGATCCCTTCCAAGCGAGAAGCGGTCCAGGAGAAATAGGTATCCACGACGCTGTGGTGCAGGCCGATCGCCTCGAAAATTTGCGCCCCGCGATAGCTTTGGATCGTCGAGATACCAATTTTTGAGCCGATTTTAATCACGCCCTTGGTGGTCGCTTTGACATAGTTTTTCAGCGCCGTTTTGACGTCTATCCCTTTCAGCAATCCGTCCTGAATTAGGGTTTCAATGCTTTCAAAGGCCACATAGGGGTTAATGGCACCGCAACCATAGCCCAACAGCACTGCAAAATGATGCACTTCGCGGGGTTCGCCGGATTCGAGGACTAGGCCGACGCGGGTGCGGGTTCCATTGCGGATGAGGTGGTGGTGCAGGCCCGACACGGCTAACAGGGCGGGAATGGGGGCATGGCTCTGATCGAGACCGCGATCGCTCAAAATGAGGATATTTTTACCAGCGGCGATCGCCTCATCGGCGGCAGTAAACAGAGTCTCTAACGCGGTCTGCAACCCGTCCACCCCTTGGCTGGCCTCAAACAAAATCGGTAGGGTTTGGGATTGGAACCCTCGCAGATTCACCCCTTTTAACTGAGCCAGTTCCGCATTGGTGAGAATGGGGGTGGGGAGTTGGATCAGTTGACAGCTTTGGGGTTCGGGTTTCAGCAGGTTGCCCTCGGAGCCAATGGTGGTGATGGCAGAGGTGATAATTGCTTCTCGGATTGAATCAATGGGGGGGTTAGTGACTTGGGCAAACAGTTGTTGGAAATAGTCGTAAAGCAGTTTCGGGCGATCGGACAGGGCCGCTAAGGGGGTATCGGTCCCCATCGCGCCTACCGCTTCGACACCATTTTGAGCCATGGGGCTGATCAACAGCCGCAATTCCTCAAAGGTGTAGCCAAACGCTTTTTGATGGGCCAACAGGTCTGATTTGAGGTTAGGCGCAGGTTCCGCCGCCGGTAAATCGGCTAAATCCACCCGGTATTGATTTAACCAATCCCGGTAGGGGTGGGCGCGGGTGATGTCCTGTTTAATTTCTTCATCGGCCACAATCCGCCCCTGCTCCATGTTCACCAGGAACATTCGCCCAGGTTCGAGGCGACCCTTGAAGGCAACTCGCTCTGGCTCAATGGGCAATACCCCGGCTTCGGAGGCCATAATCACCAAATCATCATGGGTGACGTAGTAGCGGGAGGGGCGCAAACCGTTGCGATCCAACACCGCCCCCATCATGGTGCCATCGGTGAAGGCAATGGACGCGGGACCATCCCAGGGTTCCATCAAGCAGGCGTGGTATTCATAAAAGGCCTTGCGCTCATCGCTCATGGATTCATTGGCGGCCCAGGGTTCGGGGATCATCATCATCATGGCGTGGGGCAATGACCGACCCGCCAAGGTCATGAGTTCCAGGGTGTTGTCAAAAATGGCGGAATCACTGCCGTCCATATCGATGATGGGCTGTATGGCTTTGAGGCTGTCGCCAAACAGTTCTGAGGCGAAGAGGCTTTGGCGGGCGTGCATCCAGTTGATGTTGCCCCGGAGGGTGTTGATTTCGCCGTTGTGGGCGATGTAGTGGTAGGGGTGAGAGCGCTCCCAACTGGGGAAGGTGTTGGTGCTGAAGCGTGAATGCACCAAACCGAGGGCGCTGGTAAACCGTTCATCGTTCAAATCGGGGAAATAGCCGCGCACCTGAGGCGGGGTGAGCATCCCTTTATAGACGATGGTGCGGCTGGACACACTGGTGGAATACCAAGATGTATCGACGCCGGAGCGATGAATTTCGTGGTGCGATCGCTTGCCAATCACATACAATTTACGCTCGAACCCCAAATCATCGGCAATATCGGGGTTGCGACCCATAAACACTTGTTGGATAAACGGCTCACTGTTCCGTGCCGTTTGCCCCAAATCGCGATGATCCGTTGGCACATCCCGCCAACCGAGGACGGTTTGCCCTTCTTCTGTGACGATTTTTTCAAAGATGTCTCGACCCTTTTGGCGAATCCCTGGATCCCGGCTGGCAAAAAACATCCCTACGCCGTACTGGCCCGGAGCCGGAAGCGTGATCCCCAGGTCCTGGGCTGCCGCTTGGAGAAAGTCGTGGGGCAGTTGGGTGAGAATCCCCGCTCCATCTCCGCTGTTGGGTTCGGCCCCTACGGCTCCCCGGTGTTCGAGGTTGACTAGGATCGTTAGGGCTTGATCAACAATGCTGTGCGATCGCACTCCCTTCATCTGCACGATGAACCCAACCCCGCAGGCATCATGCTCTAGCTGTGGATCGTATAAGCCTTGTTGTCGTGGTTGTTTGATATTAGTCATGGATGCAATTCGTGAAGGGAAACAGTGATTCGCAAAGGTAGAGATACGGTCTGAGTTTTAGAATTCTCGCTCTAAAAGCTGGAAAAGGCGATCATTCTTAATAAAATGATCAAATTTAAGTGGCATAGCCTCGCCATCTGTTGTTGCAAATTGTTGCAGATTGTTGCAGAGGTTAGTCAAGCTGTGATTATGGGCAAACGATGATATCAAAACTATACCCAGTCTGACATTACTCCATTTTTATTGTCAGGAAAAATCGTTTTTTCACTGTAAAATTGGTCACAAAATCCGATCTCCTTGACCGATCTAGGATCGCGAGAGTTGAGAAAGAATAATCAACGGTCGATCGCTACTATCGATGGCTACTGTCGATGGCTACTGTCGATCGCGGCTCTAAGACAAATCTTGATTTAGCCGGATTGAGCTTGAGGTTAGGCAAGAATTTCCCTTGCAGGCTATGTCGTTAATAGCCGTAAGGGTCGTCAGGTTCGGGGATGGGTTCAAGGCTCTCGGCGGCGATAATGACTTGACGGCGGTCTTCGAGGCGGCCGGATTTCATTTCGCCGCGAATTTGCACCCAACTGTCGGGTTCAAGGTCTTGGCGGGAGGTTCCGGGGGGAAGTTGCACGGGAAGCCCGACGGGATAGGCGTCGGCGGCGCAACAGGTAATCATGAATCGGGCGATGATAATCAGGTTGTCGTCTAAGTCGGGGGGATGAATGATGAAGCCGTCAACCTTGACGGGATCTCCGGCGTAGGCGTCGGGTTCGGGATAGACGCTGAGGGTGCGGGTCCAGTCGACGATGCTACGGTCTTCGGGGTTGTTGGCCCCCCGGAAGCTCTCGGGTTCTACCCGTGTCAGGGAGAGAAAGTCGGTGACGCCGCGATCGAGGGCCACTTGGCTGGCGAAGGGGCGCGGGGTAAAGATAAGGGCGATGCAGGCTGAGGCCAGCAGTAGGCCGGTACTCCAGCCGGGGGGAAAGAGGCTGATATGTTGTTGGGGGGCTTCGGGACTCCCTCGCCGCGATCGCAGTTGTAGGGCTTTCCAGGCTGCAATGAGCAAAAAGCAAATCCCGGCGAGAATACAGAGCCAGGCGTAGGCGGGATGGATGAGAATCCGTAGTTTCCCGGTGAGCCAATACTGCATCATCACGACTCCCCAGAGAAAGAGGGTGATGATATCTAACCAGATTCCCCAGTTCTGAAGCCGGGGGGGACGCGATCGCCCCGGAGACTTGGCCGAAGCCTTGGACCGAGAGGGAGTCACCATAGAATAAACGGCTAGGATAGGGCTAAGATAACGCTTCGGTCATCAGAACGAGGGGTTGGAGTTCATGGTCGTCTTGGGCGCTGACATGGTCGGCGATGCGATCGCGGATGGTTTGGGCCATAATGCGGTTGATTTTACGGACACTGGAGCGCCCATCGAGTTGATAGAGGACTTCGTAGACCCGTTGCACTTGGGTTTTACGGGTTTTGGGGTCGGTGATGGTCTTTTTCTTTTTGCGGGTGTAGACGGCGGGTTTTTCGGCTCGTCCCCAGTACAGTTTATAGATGTCGCGATCAAGGTTGGCGACGCAGCGGATTTGGGGGAGCGAGGGAATATCTAGGCTCATGGAACCATCTTCGAGGCGATGAATCTGGAAATAGCCCCAATGTTTTTCTTGACGGGCGACGGCCCGATTGATGGCCAGTTTCAGTTGCATCAGCACGTCGTCGTTTTGAAGGCGGTCGGTGGTGAGGATCATGGGGAAGGGAACAGGCAAGAAGGGGAATAGGGAATTGTTCACTAATTCTATCAGTTTCGTTATTTGTTGTCGGACGGGTTGACGGGGTATGGCACAATGGCGATCGAGACCTTTTGAGAGAACGTTGACTGATTCTATGGAACTTTCACAATTGAAACAGGAACTTCAACTGTTGTCGGATCGCCTGGGGAAAACCCAGGAGTATCTTTGACCTACCTGCACTGACGGCCAAGATTAAGGATTTAGAACAACTGGCGACGCAGCCGGATTTCTGGGATGATGCCGATCGCGCTCAGCAGATTATGCAGGATCTCAATGACCTCAAATCCAATCTGGAGCAGTATGACACCTGGGTTGAGAGTTTGGAAAATGCTCAAACGGTCGTGGAACTGCTGGCTGATGAGGAGGATACTTTTGATGAGGGGTTGATGGCTGAGGCGGTGCAAACCTTAACGCGCTTGAACCGGGAGTTGGAACAATGGGAGTTTCAACAGATGCTCTCGGGCGAGTATGACAAAGGCGGTGCGGTGTTGACCATCAATGCTGGGGCCGGTGGTACGGATGCTCAGGATTGGGCGCAGATGCTGCTGCGCATGTATACCCGTTGGGGAGAACAACAGGGCTATCGGGTTGAGACGATGGAACTGTCGGAAGGGGATGAGGCCGGAATTAAGTCGGTCACTCTGGAGATTCGGGGCCGTTACGCCTATGGGTATCTCAAGTCGGAGAAGGGAACTCATCGTTTGGTTCGTATCTCGCCCTTTAACGCCAATGGGAAACGCCAAACCAGTTTTGCTGGGGTGGAAGTGATGCCCATTTTGGATGGTTCGGTGACGCTGGATATTCCGGATACGGATCTCGAAATTACGACCTCGCGCTCGGGGGGTAAGGGGGGACAGAATGTGAATAAGGTCGAGACGGCGGTGCGGGTGTTGCATAAGCCGTCGGGGCTGGCGGTGCGCTGTACTCAGGAGCGATCGCAGCTTCAGAATAAGGAGAAGGCTTTGGCGTTGCTGAAGGCGAAACTTCTGGTGATTGCTGAGTCGCAACGGTTAGAGGAGATTGCTGAGATTCGCGGTGATATGGTTGAAGCCGCTTGGGGGAACCAAATCCGCAATTATGTCTTCCATCCTTATCAGATGGTGAAGGATTTACGCACGGGGGTGGAAACAACCCAGGTCGATGATGTAATGAATGGTGAACTGGACTCCTTTATTGAGGCCTATCTGCGTCAGGATAATCAGTTTGTCGAGGCGGTGGCGACTCAACCTTAGGCGATCGCCCACCCAATATCATAAAAACCAAAATATGTCAACCCCCAACTCCCTAAAAACCAGGGTACTGAGGATAAACCGCGTCATGGCCGGGTTTATCCTCCTTGGGGGACTTTTTCTTACTCTTGCGCTTTTGGCTCCTATTCCGGCACGAATTACGCCTCCTACGCTTCTGAATGACCCGGTGACGGTCTGGGTGATTGGCTATCCGGTCACGCCCCTGTTCTATCACAACAGCTTAATGTTGCCGGATGAGTCGGGGCAATGGCGGGAATACTCGTTTGGCGATCGCGCGGTCTATGCCAATAATCAGGGACGACTCATCAATCTGGCCCAGGCGGTTCTCTATCCCACTCCTGCTGTTTTCGGACGACAGACCTTTGACCCCAACCAATGGCAGCAACGCCAACAGCGAAGCCGCGATGGGGGACAACGGTTGAGTTTCCACGTCGAGCGATCGCGGGTCAGGGCGCTACTCGACCAATTAGAGCAACGCTATCATGCTGCTGGGGTGACACCGCAGTACAATCCCAAAGTCGATTTATACTTTGTCCCCGATGAGCAATACTACGCTGGCTGGCAAACTTGCAATCACCTCGTCGCCCACTGGTTGCGCCAGCTTGACTGCCAAATTCGGGGGTTGGTCTTTTCAGGTCAATTTAAGCTCAACTAGCTCTGAGGCTCGGATTTTTGGCTCTCTGGGGTGCTGTTGTCGGTCTTCTCAGAGGACTCAGATTCAGACGACTCAGATTCGGAGGACTCAGATGAGTCGTTTTTTTGCGCTTTTTCGGCTTTCGCGGCCTCCCGTTCGGCTCGCTTCTTGCGATCGGCTTCTAAGATATCAGCCATAACGCTTTGGGCCTGTTCCATTTTCTCTAAGTTGCTGCGATAGAGTTCTAAGTCTTTACGCAGCTTCTCATCGGAAATGTTGAGACGGGATCCCAATTGATTGAGAATCTCAGCCAGTTGCTTATCTTGACTGAGTAACTCAGCGTCGATGGCTTCAATGGCGCTGAGTAAGCCAATGGCCAGAAGACGACAATACTTAAAGTTTTCTCCGGCTGCAAACTGACGAATTTGTTGCACAAAGGCGTTGTCACCTGAGGCTGAGTCGGATTCACGGGCCATGGCCAACAAATCATCCTTCGACAGTTGCGCGGCCGCTTCACGCATCGTCGCTGCATCGTGACGATATTGGTCGGGATCACCACCGGTGGCCCGACAAAGTGCCGCAAAGATAGAGGTGACGTCTTGCTCTGGCCGGTAGCCGTTCATGAAGCGATCGAACGCTGAAACGACCCCGAGGGCATAGACCGGATTATAGGTAAAATCTACATTGACCGAGAGCAAGTGCATCTCGACCATCATTTCCTCGACCACACGACGATACAGGGAATTGATCGGACGAGTGTGAGTTTTATAAAAATCTCGTTTAGTATCGGAGACAGTACGAACGTTATCCACGGGGCGTTAGGGGAAGATTCAAGTTAGTTTACATTTTGACGGTTTCACGACGATTTGCCAAGTCTAGGAGGCTGAAATCGTATCAAACGTGACCGATTGGCCAGTGAGAACCGTTGGTCGGCAATCTTCGAGGAATGGGAGCGAGAGCCAAGTGTGCCAAGGGGTTGAGTCTCGTCTAGGCGCTAACCTTTCAACGCGGCGTCCCTGAGTTGAGGGAGAGTCGGGGGAAATCGCCCGCTTAGTTTAATAAGAGACAGCCCCCAAGCAGCGACGCTGAGGAGATGACATCTCTCAAGCTGCTGTTGGGGTGATCAGCCCTTGGACTCAAACGGGCGATTCGAGAGCGCGGAAGGAAGGCTAAACTAGCTGGCAACGTTACGGGGAACTCCCTCTAGGGCTTCTTCTTCCGTCTCAAAAATTTCGAAGACCGAATCCATCATCGTGACTTCAAACACGAGTTTGGCTTCGGGGTGAACATTGCAAATTCGGAAACTACCTTTAACCTTATCGGCGTCGCGCATTCCAGCCACCAAAGACGTCAATCCTGAACTATCAATAAAATTGACCTGTCCAAGGTTGACGACGACATGGCGGCTGAGTTTGGAAATGCACTCCTGAAGCTTGAGGCGAAACTGCCAAGCCGTCGTGATATCCAGTCGTCCGGCTGGTGCCAGAACGATGACAGTTGTCCCGTCTTGAGTGGTATGAGTTTTCTGCTCGATGTGGATCACTGACCCTTCCTCGCACTTACTAACAATGGGGATTCACGGGCGGTGAGAAACCGGACTCGGAACACTCCCCTGTTGGCATACACTACCAGATTAGTGACGATTCAGCTTCACCCCCCACGGAGATTCCCCTAGTTAGTGTCATCCTAACCTAGATTGACTCAGACGTAGTAGTGGAGTTGGCCCAATCTTGGGGTTTGAGGAATTCTTCGTAGAGTTGGGCTTCGGGAGTTCCGGGTTCGGGTTCGTAGCCGTATTCCCAGCGAACTAAGGGCGGGAGGGACATGAGGATCGATTCGGTGCGTCCGTTGGTTTGCAGGCCGAAGATGGTTCCGTGATCGTAGACGAGGTTAAATTCTACGTAGCGGCCCCGTCGGTAGAGTTGGAAGTTGCGTTCGCGATCGCCGTACTCCAGGCCACGACGACGCTCAACGATGGGTTCGTAGGCGGGGAGGAAGGACTGGCCGCAGGATTGGGCTAGGCCAAACAGGGATTCCCAATCGCGGGGTTCGATGTCCCCAAGGTTTTGGCTATACTCGGCGGCGGGGCCGTCGGGATCGGGACCACGATAGAGTTGGCCTTGGCCGTCTTGGTAGTCGAAGAAGATTCCGCCAACGCCGCGCATTTCTTGGCGGTGTTTGAGGTAGAAGTATTCGTCGCACCACTTTTTGAAGACGGGATAGTATTCGGTGTGGTGGCGATCGCAGGCGGTTTTCAGGGTTTTATGGAAGTGAGCGGCGTCTTCGGCGAAGGGATAGTAGGGGGTTAAGTCGGCCCCACCGCCAAACCACCAGACGGGACCGGCTTCAAAGTAGCGATAGTTGAGGTGAACGGTGGGAATGTAGGGACTACGAGGATGCAGGACCATGGAGGTTCCGGTAGCGTAGAAGCCATGGCCTTCGGCTTCGGGCCGTTGTTTGAGAATTGAGGGGGGAAGTTTCTCGCCAAAGACTTCTGAGAAGTTGACGCCTCCTTGTTCAAAGACGTTTCCGTCACGAATCACCCGCGATCGCCCCCCGCCTCCTTCGGGACGTTCCCACATGTCTTCGCGAAATTGACCGCCGCCATCAAGGCGCTCTAAGCCGGCACAGATACTCTCTTGCAGCTCTTTCATGAAGGCACTGATACGGGCTTGGGAGTCTTCGGGAGGACGAGTGGAGACGGCAGAGATGGAAGGCGTTGACGTTGAACTCATGATTTTTGTTAAGAAAAGTTGCAGTAAGCTACGAAATATGACAAAAGGTGGCGATCGCCCAGGGAGTCAGGGCTGCCGAGATAAATGGCTAAACCGTTCTCCTGGCTGTTGATCTCGGGTCAACCCTTGTCAATGCTAGGCTAGAGGGAACGGCCATCCCGCATTATAGAGAATGGTCTTGAACATTTTAATCGTTGTTCAAAAATGTATAGTTTTAATAATAAAACGATACAAGGCTGAATCTGGCTCCCAAGCCGTCCCCCTTGGAACATATCTGGCAAACCCCAACTGAAGAGGAGACATCTGTGAACGTGACGTCAAGTAATGCACTGACCCCTGACGCCGTATTAAAGGTCCTACAACCGGTTCAAGATCCCGAACTCAACAAGAGTCTGGTGGACTTAAACATGATCCGCCAGGTGACCATTGACGGCGGTGTCGTTAGTTTTACCCTAGTATTAACTACGCCGGCCTGTCCGCTACGAGAGTTCATTGTTGAGGATTGCGAAAAAGCGGTGCGAACTCTTCCTGGCGTTGAACAGGTACAGGTCGAGGTCACCGCAGAAACCCCGAAACAACCCTCACTCCCCGATCGCCAAGGCATTGACGGGGTCAAAAATATCATTGCGATTTCCAGCGGTAAAGGAGGCGTCGGCAAAACCAGTGTCGCCGTCAACATCGCGGTAGCCCTGGCCCAAACCGGCGCGAAAGTTGGACTCCTCGATGCTGATATCTATGGCCCCAATGGTCCGAATATGCTCGGTCTCGGTGATGCGAATGTGATGGTACGCGAAGGGGCTGACGGCAAGGAAGTCCTCGAACCGGCCTTCAATCATGGCGTTAAACTGGTCTCTATGGCCTTCCTGATTGACAAGGATCAGCCCGTGATTTGGCGCGGCCCGATGCTCAATGGCGTGATTCGTCAATTTCTCTATCAGGTGCAATGGGGGGAACTCGATTATCTGATCGTGGATATGCCCCCTGGAACCGGCGACGCTCAACTGACTCTGGCTCAAGCGGTTCCGATGGCTGGGGCGGTCATTGTCACCACCCCGCAAACTGTGGCGCTACTTGACTCGCGTAAGGGCTTAAAAATGTTTGAACAGCTAGGGGTTCCCGTTTTAGGCATTATCGAGAATATGAGCTATTTTATTCCTCCTGATTTGCCCGATCGCCAGTATGATATTTTCGGCTCCGGTGGCGGCGAGAAAACGGCCACGGAACTGAATATCCCCCTACTCGGACGAGTTCCCTTAGAAATCCCGCTACGAGAAGGGGGAGATGAGGGGATTCCCATTGTCGTTTCTCAGCCTGAGTCTGCCTCGGCTCAAGAGTTGATGCGCGCGGCCAAACAAGTGGCAGCCAAAGTCTCTGTGGCCGCGTTCTCGAATCGCTAGGACACCATCAGGAGACGGCCACAGGTAGGGGCATACCACTTTACGATTGCCGGAAAAGGGCGGCCATTACTTTGACGATCGCTCAGTGACCCAAGGTACGCCCCTACGTCTTTCTCTCCCCTCCTGGGAGGGGTGCCCGGAGGGCGGGGTGGGTTATCCGGTGTTCCCTGTTCCGGTGTTCCCTATCTTTTGCCTCTTGCCTGTTCCCTATTCCCTCAACCCCCATCTATGGTCAACCGCAATTGGTTACAAGCTTGGCAGTCCATTGACTGGACGTTACTGATTCTTTCGATTGGCTTAACAGTCTATGCCGGATTGGTGATTCGCAGTAGCCAGCTAACGTTGGAGTACACCGAATGGTGGCAACATTGGCTGACGGGGGCGATTGGTGTGGCGATCGCCCTAGTCATTGCCCGCTGGCGCTATGAAATCCTGGTTCAATGGACCTGGATTATCTATGTCATCACCAATTTGTCCCTAATTGCTGTGATGGTCTTAGGAACCACGGCTCTGGGGGCGCAACGCTGGATTACCATTGGGGGTTTTAATATCCAGCCGTCGGAGTTTGCCAAGTTGGGGCTAATTATTACTCTGGCGACGATGCTGGAAGGGCGAACGGCGGCGAACTTCCCGACGGTGTTGAAGAGTTTGGCGGTGGCGGCGGTTCCTTGGTCGTTGGTCTTTTTGCAACCGGATTTAGGGACATCATTGGTGTTTGGGGCCATCACGCTGGGGATGCTCTATTGGGCGAATGCGAATCCCGGTTGGTTGTTGTTGTTGATTTCGCCGATGATTTCGGCGATCTTGTTTAGTCTGCTGCTGCCGGTGTGGTTTATTTGGGTGGCTGGGATGGCGGTTATTGCTTGGTTGACGATTCCGGGACGCTGGTTTGGGGCGATCGCAGCGTTAACGGTCAATTTGGTGTCTGGCCGCTTAGGGGAGGTGCTATGGGATTTGCTCAAACCCTATCAGAAAGACCGGATTGTCCTCTTTCTCGATCCGAGTCGTGATCCTCTCGGCGGTGGCTATCATTTGATTCAATCTCGCATCGCGATTGGTGCTGGGGAACTTTGGGGACGCGGTTTGGGCCAGGGAACCCAAACCCAGGGCGGTTTTATCCCCGAGCAACATACGGACTTTATTTTCTCAGCGGTGGGGGAGGAATGGGGGTTTGTGGGAGCGATCGCCGTCTTGTTTGTGTTTTGGCTGATTTGTTTGCGTCTGGTGATTATTGCCCAAACGGCGAAGGATAATTTTGGCTCGTTATTGGCGGTGGGGGTGTTGTCGATGTTGGTGTTTCAGGTGATTGTCAATGTCAGTATGACCATTGGTTTAGCCCCGGTGACGGGGATTCCCCTGCCTTGGATGAGTTATGGGCGATCGGCCCTACTGACGAATTTCCTGGCGGTGGGGTTGGTTGAGTCGGTCAATAATCACCGGCAACGGTTAAAGTTTTAGCCGGGGCGCTGCGGTGGGCTAAAATCGGAATGGTGAATTAGTGAAAAGACGAAGGACTTATGATTCTGCCTGGATCGGCTGTGGAAGTGATTAACCCTGAGGACACCTATTACCGCTTTACCGGCTCGGTGCAACGAGTCAGTGATGGTAAGGCGGCGGTCTTGTTTGAGGGAGGAAATTGGGATCATTCGGTGACGTTTTTACTCTCGGAGTTGGAGTTAGTCGACGCCAAGGCTGGACGTAAGAAGTAGGGGCAAACTCTTATGATTGCTCGGCTGATTGCTCGGCTTGTGCTAGCCCCGTTTGTGGTGTCTTAACTCCTAGGACAGTGTATGGTTCGTTTACCTCTACCCCAATTTTCTGAGAATCCGGGCGATCGCGGCGATCGCTTTGCGGAGGTGATTGAGACGGCGACGACGGAGTTTTTGGCGCAATGTCTTGATGGGGATGAGTTACGCTTCCCGACGATGCCTCCGTTTGGCAGTTGGGTGAAGGCCGTCGATGAGGAGTCAGGCAATCCCATTTATGGGGTGGTGTATCATGCCACAACCACCCCGATTGATTCGGTTCATCGCGCTCAGGCCTTGGGGATGTCTCTGGAGGAGTTACGCGATCGCCAACCCCAGATTTTCGCGATGTTAAAGACGGAATTTCGGGCGGCGATCGTTGGCTTTGTGGTGCCCGAGTCGGGCCAGGTCTATCAATATCTGCCCCCACGTCCTCCCCAGATTCACCAAGGGGTGGCCTATTGCACGCCGGAAGAGGTCATTGACTTCAGTGAGGGGTTAGACTTCCTGCGGACGCTGTTAGAGGTGGGAAATGCGCCGGTTGAGGCGTTGACAGCGGCAGCGATTCGTGAGATTTACCAAATTCGGAAAACGGAGCGGGAGTGGTTGGTTCGGGCGGGACGCACGTTAAGTTTACTGCTCAAAGACGATTACGATCGCCTACGCTTGATTCTTGGACAAATTCATCCTTGATATTCATCAGGGGAGTTGGGAAATTGAACGGTTTATCCAGTTTTTTCACTCAAGCCGCTACGTCTTGCAATGCGACATCCGTAAATATTTTCCCAGTATCGATCGCGAAATCTTAAAATCTCTCATCCACCGTAAAATCAAATGTCGCGATACCCTCTGGCTCATCGACTTAATTATCGACAACGGCAACGAACAAGAACCCGTTCTCCATTATTTCCCCGGAGACGACTGACTCGCACCCGTTATGCGTCCGTGTGGTTTGCCGATTGGGAATTTAACCAGTCAACTATTTGCTAACATTTATCTAAACGGCTTCGACCATTATCTCAAACAACAGGTCAAAGCTCGTCAGTATTTACGCTACGCCGATGATTTTGCCTTGTTTTCAGACGATAAAACGTTCCTCGATGACGCGAGAATTGCCATCGAAAACTATCTTGTTGGCTTACGACTCAAAATCCACCCGATTAAAAGCCAGTGTTTTGAAACCCGCCACGGTGCAAACTT
>LSZA01000044.1 GCA_001637315.1 Phormidium willei BDU 130791
AATAAGCTCAGTTCAACTCTGGATTGGGAGGCGCATCTCATTGGCTTTACGGGAGGCGTTGAACCCCACGGAAGTTTGACAATTTTTGCGGTCGATGGACGGTTACATAGTTTTAATCAGGGTCGTGATGATCCCCCCATTGAGGGACGGGTGGTCGAAGATTGGGAGCGAGAGATTGAGTCTCTTTATATTCAAGCCTCTCAGGTGTTTGGGGATGAGGAACGCAAAGAAATTTATGGGGAAGCGCAAATTTTGGTTCAGGAAAATCTACCCTTTATTTATTTGGTGAATCCCCTTTCGATGGCGGCGGTTCGTAATACCATTGAGGGAACCCGCTATTCAGCCATTGGCGGGGTGTTTTGGAATCTTCGGGATCTGAAGATTTCTGAGGATTAGGGAGTGTTTGGGATGGATTCAGCGCAATTAGAAACGCTGCTGGGGTTGGTGGCGACGGGGGAGATGGCTCCTCAAGTAGCCCTTGACAAAATAGAAAAAATATGCTACGAGCCGGTTGGTGAATTTGCCAAAATCGATCATCAGCGGAGGTTACGGACGGGGTTTCCGGAAGTGATTTGGGGTCAGGATAAACGTCCCGAGCAGATTGTCGAGATTATGATGGCCATGCGCGATCGCCAGTCAGTGGTGATGGCGACTCGGGTGGGGCCGCAGGCCTATCGTGTGATTCGCGATCGCCTGCGAGATGTCCGCTACTATCCCCAGGCCCGCATTTGTGCGATCGCCCCAGATCCTCTCCCCATCGAGCATTCCGGCACCATCGGCATTGTCAGCGCCGGAACCGCCGATCTCCCGGTAGCCGAGGAAGCCGCCGTCACCGGGGAACTTTGCGGTTTTGAGGTGTTTCGCCTCTGGGATGTGGGGGTGGCGGGAATCCACCGCCTGCTGAGGAATCAACATCTCCTGAAACAGGCCCAGGTGTTAATTGTCGTGGCGGGGATGGAAGGCGCGTTACCCAGTGTGGTGGCGGGGTTAGTGGATGCGCCGGTGGTGGCGGTTCCCACCAGCATCGGCTACGGGGCCAGTTTTGGCGGTCTCGCCCCCCTCCTGACGATGTTAAACTCCTGTGCGACGGGAATTGGGGTGGTGAATATCGATAATGGTTTTGGCGGGGCCATGTTGGCGGGGCAAATTCTACGCACTGGGGAAACGTTAATGCGTCAATCCGCCGCTGAGTGAGTTATACGTAGCTAAGAAAGTGAACCCGTAAATGGGTCGTCTGTGCCTTATTTGTCAGGTCTTACATTTTCCTAATCCCCAATCACCACCTCTCCCAACCGTTTTAAAATCTGCAACACTGAACGCAATTCAGGCTCAGGATTAAGTAACGAAAACAAGCGAGAATTAGCATATCGCGCCCTTGGCTGACAAGTGGATTTTAAAAACAAAAACTCATTGCCATTGGTAATCATGCCAAAAGTTGAGGACGTGCGATCGCCATTTCCCAACATATAGGCCAAAGCTTGCGGAATCGCACGACTCACAGCAAAATCACTACGCTTTGATTCAATCACCAACAACCATAGCCGATTTTTTTGAACCAAAACATCAATTCTTCCCTGAATCTTCATCCCTTCGTCTTCCATCTCTAGGGTGATACTGGGTTCAGTTTCAATGCGAAATGGCTTGCGGTAAAATCCAGCTAAATCTAGCAACGGTGCTAACACCACCATTTTGGCAGTGTTTTCTAATCGTGGCGGGTCTTCCATCAGGGCTAAGAAATTGTCCGTCACTCGCTCTAAAATCTGTTCTTCCGTTTCACTTAAACGGGCATTGGCTTGCCTCCATTCTGGGAAAAACTGCCCATCTTGGCTCAATTGCAGCCCAAATTGCTCTTTTAGAGTTCTTAATGTGACCTGATTGGCCGGGATGGTCTGAATCATTGCCACCTCCCTCCGGTGCGATCGCCCAATATCCCCAGAATTCCCATCAATGGACCTGATCCCATCAACTCACATTACAGCAGCCGAATCCCAGCCCCTGGACCCAGCGGCAACCCCAACAGAAACCAAAGGGCAAAAAACAGAGACCAGCTTATCAAGAACGCCAGCGAATAGGGCAGCATGGTTGCAATCAACGTGCCAATCTTGAGGTTTTTATCAAACCGCTGCCCAAAGGCCACAATCAAAGGAAAATAGACCATCAGCGGCGTAATGATATTACTCGTCGAGTCGCCAATGCGAAACACCAGTTGCGTCACCTCGGGGGTATAGCCCAACAGCATCAGCATCGGTACAAAAATGGGAGCCATAATCGCCCATTGCGCCGACGCTGAACCGATAAAGAGGTTGATCAACGCACTCAGCAGTACAAAGCTCAACAGCAGCGCAATACCTGTAAAGCCGCTGGCTTCTAGCAAATTAGCCCCATTCACCGCCACGATAACGCCCAGGTTGCTCCAGCTAAAGTAGGCGATAAACTGGGCCGCCACAAACGACAGTACGATGTAGTAGCCCATGGCACTCATCGCCGTCGACATCCCCTTGACCACATCCTTATCGTTGCGCACGGTTCCCGCCGCCATGCCATAGGCGATTCCCGGTATTAGAAAACCCAGGGTAATCAAAATGACAATACCGTCGAGGAAGGGAGAGGGTACAAGGCTGCCCGTTTCAGGATCCCGTAGAACGCCATTGGGGGGTAGCACTAGAAGGGCGAGCAGAGCCAGCACGGCTAACAGCGCATAGAAAGCCCAGCGAAGCCCTTTGCGTTCGGAGGGGGTGAGGGTCTGTTCATCCTCGGCAGTGCAATCGCCCCCATAGCTACCCAGACGAGGCTCCACCACCTTGTCGGTCATCCACCATCCCACCAGAGTAATCACAAAGGTGGACGCTGCCATAAAGTAGTAGTTGGCGGTGGGATTCACCACGTAACCTGGGTCAATAAAGCCGGCGGCATCCTGACTTATCCCGGCTAGCAAGGGGTCTAGGGTGCTAATGAGCAAGTTCGCACTAAACCCTCCCGAAACCCCCGCAAACGCCGCTGCCAGTCCCGCGATCGGATGACGACCCACCGCCGCAAACAGCATCGCCGCTAGGGGCGTTAACACCACGTACCCCGCATCCGACGCGAGGTTCGACATCACCCCCAAAAACACAATACCCGGGCTGATCAGAGCCAGCGGTGTCGCCGATACGCCCCACCGCAACGCCGCAGACAGCAGCCCAGTATATTCAGATAGACCCACCCCCAGCATGGCCACTAACACCGGTCCCAAGGGAGGAAACTCGACAAAATTCTGCACGGCTTCGGTCACCATTTGTCGCAATCCTTGGCCAGACAGCAACGATACGGCTGTCACCGTTTCTTCGGTTGCTGGATGCACCACAGAAAGCCCCGCCGCCGCCGCCAAGGCGCTCAAGAGAATCACCCCGATCGCCAGCATCAGGAATAGTGTCACGGGGTCGGGGAGGCCATTGCCAACCCGTTCGATCCAACCGAGAACCCGGTCTAGTCCCTGTAATTTCCCCGCAGACTGGCGGGGAGATTCAGATTGAGGGGAATTGTTGTCTTCCATAAGATGGCTGACTCTGAACGACTCGTGAGAGAAGCTTGGGCAATGATCTACCCCCGAAACGCAAAACGAGTGGTTCCCGAATTGGAAACCACTCGCTTATACTTTGGAACGGGCTAGGAGGGATTCGAACCCCCGACACCGTGGTCCGTAGCCACGTGCTCTAGTCCACTGAGCTACAAGCCCTTGCGTTGTTCGCTAGGAAACCATCATAACTCAAAAAAATCGATGACGCAACCCCCCCAGCCGAAAAAAAATTTAACTCACCTCGACGAGAGCGGCGAAGCCCGTATGGTGGATGTTTCCGAGAAAGCGGTCACCGTTCGCGAAGCCACGGCCGAGGGCTATGTGCGGATGAAGCCAGAGACGTTTGAGGCGATCGCCGCCGGAAATGCCCCCAAAGGTGATGTCTTGGCAACGGCGAAACTCGCAGGCATCATGGGCGCTAAACAGACGGCTCAACTCATCCCCCTCTGTCACCCTCTGCCCCTAAAAAAAATTGATGTTCAGATTGACGCTGCCCCAGATTTGCCCGGCTATCGCCTCGAAGCTACGGTGAAGACCAAATCCGAAACAGGAGTGGAAATGGAAGCCTTAACGGCGGTCTCAGTTGCCGCTCTGACCCTCTATGATATGGCGAAGGCTCTGGAGAAAACCCTGCAAATTGAGGGAATTCGCCTGCTCAAGAAAACTGGCGGCCAATCGGGGACTATCCAAGCCGGCGATCGCCCCCATCCCTAAATCCATCCCGAAATCCATCTCGACATCGAGATCGGACTTCCGATGGACACCGCCGCTGCCAGCATTCGCTACAACAGAAACAGAACCTGCCAAAAGCCAACATCCCCAAACCACCCCAAACCACAGATCAACAGGAGCAAGCAATATGAAGATTCCCCCCGGTTTTAGCCAACAGGCGATTCAAACTTCCTTGGGCCGCATGGCCTATTACACCGCTGAGGGCGATCGCGCTCCCAGTGACAACACCCTCGTCTTCCTCCATGGACTCGGTGGGGGATCGTCGGCTTATGAATGGTCGAAAGTCTATCCCGCCTTTGCGCATCGCCATCGCATCCTGGCCCCGGATCTCATTGGCTGGGGGCGATCAGAACATCCCCAACGAGACTATGTCCCTGATGACTACATCACCACCATTGGCGAGTTCCTAGCCGCCACCTGTAACGAACCGGTGACGGTGGTGGCCTCCTCCCTGACGGCGGCCTTTACCATTCGCGTGGCGATCGCCTATCCTGAACGCTTCAAATCCCTCATCCTCACCAATCCCACAGGCCTCTCAGATTTTGGCAATAGCTACAACAACACCTTTTTTGCCCAAATCGTCAAAACCCCCATCGTCGATCGCCTCTTCTATGGCTTAGGTGTCGCCACCCCAGGGGGAATCCGCTCCTTCCTGGAACAGCGTCAATTTGCTGACCCCAAACGCATTTACGACGAACTCATCGACGCCTATCTCGAATCAGCTCAACAGGAAAACGCCGATTATGCGGCTCTGGCCTTTGTTCGCGGTGATTGTTGCTTTGATTTAGCCCGCTATCTCCCGGAACTGAACACCCCGACGGCGATGCTTTGGGGTAAAAAGTCCCAGTTTGTCAACTTTGAAGTCGGTCGCCGTTTAGCGGATCTCAATCCCCAAGCGGTTCAGGCTTTTGAAGTTCTCGAAGAGGTCGGCTTAACGCCTCATTTAGAACTTCCCGCTGTTACCATTGGCCTCATCGAACGCTTCCGCCAACAGCTTGAGACGGGCCATCATGGCTCGATAGACGACTCCTCGACCGCCGTATCCGGCGTCTCGGCCGCTGAGTCAACCTAGGTGAAATATGCTGATATCATCGAGGTCAAGAGAACAACTGCTGCTCAATTGAGGTGCTTTCATGGCTAGCCCCACCCCTCCCGAATCTCCCCGGCCGGTTGAACGTGATGAATGGATTGCCATTTTCGTCACCCTGGCTACGCTCGGCGGTGTCGGCTTCTGGGTTTTGACTGGGGGTAATCTCCGACGCATCACGCCAGACCAAATTGCGGGGGTTGATATTCCCGGTTTGGCACGAGATGGCGATCGCCCCGGAGGGTCTTCGGAGACCACTTCGGAGACATCTGACCCCGATGGGGAGACCGCAACCGCCCCCTATCAAGACCGGTTGCAAACACGGCTGAGTCCCGACAGACGCGCATCTGAGCGATCGCAAGACCAGGCTAACCAAGCTGAGATCGAGGAGGAGACGGCGGAGGAGACGGCTCGACGTTCCCAGCAACGACCCGCCGACGAGGAAGACGCTAGAGGGTCTATTTTCCCCAATCGTGATTCGAGTGGCGATTCGATGGGCGATTCGATGGGCGATCGCAATGCTGCCGCCCAGTCCCCTTCAGGAGATAATAATGTTGGGGGTCGTCTGGGAAATGAAGCTCGCACCGCCCTGGAAACTGGGGATTTAGAGGAAGCCACGGGAACGGACATGGAGAGTCCCCTCGATGAGGTTCCTGTCGATGAGATCCCCCTCGATGAGATTCCTACAGAAGACACTCCCACCGGCGAAATTCCCCCAGAAGACACTCCCGCCAATGAGTCGGATTCTCCCGAGACAGAAGATGCGATCTCCGACGAAGAGATCCCGGAAGAGGAATTAGCGGGTATTCCTACCCCAACTGATAACGTCAATGAGGATAATGGTAGCGCCAACGAGGTGCGTCCTGATGTGAGTGAAGATCTCGGCGATCCCATTGACTTTACCGATGTTGAGGCGGGGAATTGGGCAAAACCTTATATTGATGCCATGTCGGCTCGTGGTTTGATTGAGGGAGTTGAGCGCGATCGCTTTGCCCCAGAAGAACCAGTCACCCGCGCCCAATATGCCAGCCTAGTTCAGCAGGTGTTTGAAGGCAATAACGGCGTGCGAGATCCCTTAGACTTTGAGGATGTTAACGATGATTATTGGGCCGCCTCAGACATTGATACCGCTGTTCGTCTAGGCTTCCTGAGTGGCTATCCCGGTGCCGAGTTTCGTCCAGAACAGTCCATCTCTCGCCTAGAAGTCTTGCTATCGTTGCGGGCAGGCCTGAGTTTGGACGACCCGGAGAACCCTGACCAGATTTTACAAGCCTACGGCGATCGCCAGACCGTCCCGGATTGGGCCAAATCTCCCATTTCTGCGGCCATTGAGGCACAACTCGACCGTCAACCGCCCAATTCCCAAGACTTAGACCTGGAGCGACCGGCCACTCGTGCTGAAGTGACGGCCATGTTCTATCAGGCCCTAGTTCGCGCGGGATATGCTGAGCCGTTGCCCTAACGAGATCAGCGGCCAGCCAGAGTCAGCAACAAGTCCCAAAGCCGTTCAGGGCGATCGCGTATTCCGATAGGATGAAGACAGACCAACAGACCATTGAGCGCAACGAAACCATTTGATCCCTTGTTTGTTGTCCCCGACAGACGGTAAAATCGCTTGTCTGCGGATCAGCCGCATCAAATTGCTGCGCCAGTTAATATAGGAAGCCTAACGATGAGTCAAACGAACGTTTCAGAGAAAGTCCAGGAAATTGTCGTGGAACACTTGGGTGTTGAAGCCAGCCAAGTTAAAGAAGCAGCCAGTTTCATCGAAGACCTCGGTGCCGATTCCCTCGACACCGTGGAATTAGTCATGGCCTTTGAAGAAGAATTTGATATCGAAATTCCCGACGAAGATGCCGAAAAAATTCTGACGGTGAAGGATGCCATTAGCTACATCCAAGAAAAATCCGCCGCGGCCCAAGCCTAAGAGATGACCCGAGACCTCAACCGACCGCCTTGGTTGAGATCTCTTGGCGTTATCCTCGTGAGATCGCGCAATCACAACCCCATCCGCGTCTTGTTGAATATCGTCACTTCCACAACGTCGGCCGCTGTTGAGACTCGCGCGATCGCCGAACATCCACTCAAATTTAGCGCAGTCGCCAGATAAAATAGGACACTTACTAAGAATCAAAACCCACCAAGAAGAGAGTTTTGTTTTATATGAATGTCCATTCTAAACTGTCCACTGCAATAAAACCCTAAGACTTAATAAAACTAACCATTTTGGTATTTCGTCGGGTTCGACCTTCCCTCGATACTGACTGACATCATGACCCAATCCTCAACCCAGCGCAAACGTGTTGTTGTCACGGGACTCGGGGCGATTACGCCCATCGGGAACACCGTAGACGACTATTGGCAGGGACTCCTCGCGGCCAAAATCGGCATCGGGCCAATTACCCTGTTTGATCCGACCGACTACGCCTGTCGGATTGCCGGAGAAGTCCAAGACTTTGACCCCCATGACTACATTGACCGCAAAGAGGCCAAGCGTATGGCCCGGTTCGCTCAATTTGCCGTGGCCGCGAGCCAACAAGCCCTCACCCATGCTGGCTTGGAGATCACGGACCTCAACGCCGAACAAATCGGTGTCATGCTCGGAACGGGGGTCGGTGGACTCAAGGTGATGGAAGACCAAAACGAAGTCCTCCTCAAACGCGGTCCTTCGCGAGTGAGTCCCTTCACCGTTCCCATGATGATTGCCAACATGGCAGCGGGACTTGTGGCCATCCATACGGGCGCCAAAGGACCCAACTCCAGCCCCGTCACCGCCTGCGCCGCTGGCTCAAACGCCATTGGCGATGCCTTCCGCCTAATTCAACAAGGCTATGCCCAAGCCATGATTTGTGGCGGTGCCGAAGCGGCGATTACGCAACTATCTGTCGCCGGTTTTGCCTCCGCCAAAGCCCTATCCACCCGCAATGATGACCCCCTACGGGCCAGCCGTCCCTTCGATGCCGAGCGAGATGGCTTTGTCATGGGTGAAGGCTCTGGGGTGCTAATTCTCGAAGACTTAGACATGGCCCTGAGCCGGGGAGCCACCATCTACGCAGAAATGCTCGGCTATGGGATGACCTGCGACGCCTATCATATGACCTCGCCAGTTCCCGGAGGCGAAGGGGCCGCCCGCGCCATTCAACTGGCTCTCAAAGATGGCAAGATCCAACCTGAGCAGGTGGATTACATCAACGCCCACGGAACCAGTACCACCGCCAACGATCGCACCGAAACCGCCGCCATGAAAGCGGCCCTAGGGGAAGACAACGCCCGCAACGCCGCCATCAGTTCCACCAAAGGCATGACCGGACATCTCCTCGGCGGTGCCGGTGGTATTGAAGGGGTGGCAGCCGTCTTAGCCGTAGCCAACGATCGCGTTCCCCCCACGGTGAACCTAGAACACCCTGACCCCGATTGCGATTTAGACTATGTTCCCAACCAGGCCCGAGAGCGAGAGGTCAATGTAGCCCTCTCGAATTCCTTTGGCTTTGGCGGTCATAATGTTTGTCTCGCCTTTGGCAAATATCACTGAAAAGATCACTAAGGCCTGAGCCTTCAGTTCTCTCGGGTCTGCCCCTTGCTCCTCGATCCCCATAGTGGGATGATGGGGACACTTTCGTGAGGGCGTTTGCTTCGTCTATCCGTTCGCGAATTCCTTCACCTCACACCTGTTCGTCCAGTCAATCGTTTAACAGTAGAAACTATGGCAGTCGCCACCCAATCACTCCAAGAACTTTGCATTAATTCCATTCGCTTCCTCGCGATTGATGCCGTTGAAAAAGCCAAGTCTGGACACCCCGGACTTCCTATGGGAGCCGCGCCGATGGCGTTTGTTCTCTGGGATCGCTTCATGCGCTTTAACCCCAAAAATCCTCAGTGGTTTAACCGCGATCGCTTTGTCCTCTCGGCTGGACATGGCTGTATGTTGCAATACGCCCTGTTATACCTAACCGGTTATGACAGTGTCGGCATGGACGATATTAAACAGTTCCGCCAATGGGGCGCTCGGACCCCCGGACACCCAGAAAACTTTGAAACTCCTGGCGTAGAAGTCACCACTGGACCTTTGGGACAAGGGATTGCCAATGCGGTGGGCTTGGCGATGGCTGAGGCTCACTTGGCGGCTCGTTTCAATAAACCTGACGCGGCGATCGTCGATCACTATACCTACGCCATTCTCGGCGACGGCTGCAACATGGAAGGGGTTTCTGGGGAAGCCTGTTCTTTGGCTGGACACCTAGGACTCGGCAAACTGATCGCCCTCTACGACGATAACCACATCTCCATCGATGGGTCCACGGATATTGCCTTCACCGAAGATGTGGCCAAACGCTTTGAAGCCTATGGCTGGCACGTGATTCACGTCGAAAACGGCAACACGGATCTCGATAGTATTGAGAAGGCGATCGCCGAAGCCAAAAAAGTGACCGACAAACCCTCCTTCATCAAAGTCACCACCACCATCGGCTACGGTTCCCCCAACAAAGGCAACACCGCTGGCATTCACGGTGCCGCTCTCGGTGCCGAAGAAATCGAAGCCACCCGCAAAAACCTCGGTTGGAACCACGCTCCCTTTGAAGTTCCCGAAGATGCCCTAGCTCACTTCCGCAAAGCGATCGATCGCGGTGCAGAAGCCGAACAGGCCTGGAACGCCACCCTAGACACCTATCGCAGCAAATACCCCGAAGAGGCCGCCACCTTCGAGCGGATGCTCAAGGGTGAACTGCCCCAAGGGTGGGATGTAGACTTACCCAGCTTCACCCCCGACGACAAAGGCATTGCTACCCGTAAGCATTCCCAAGCCACCCTCAACGCCCTGGCCCCTAACCTCCCGGAACTCATCGGCGGTTCGGCGGACTTAACCCACTCCAACTTGACGGAACTCAAATGTTCCGGCAGCTTCCAAAAAGGGACTTATGAAAACCGCAACCTCCGCTTTGGGGTTCGTGAACATGGCATGGGGTCGATTTGTAACGGAATTGCTCTCCACAACTCCGGCTTAATCCCTTACTGTGCCACCTTCCTCGTCTTCGCCGACTATATGCGGGCGGCGATTCGTCTATCGGCCCTGTCAGAAGCCGGCGTGATCTATGTGATGACGCACGACTCCATCGCCCTAGGGGAAGATGGCCCCACGCACCAACCGGTAGAAACCATCGCCTCCCTACGTGCGATTCCCAACTTAGTGGTGATTCGTCCCGCTGATGGTAATGAAACCTCGGGTGCGTATAAAGTGGCGGTGCAAAATCGCAAGCGTCCGACGTTGATTGCTTTCACTCGTCAGAATGTCCCCAACTTGGCCGCCAGCACCGCTGATAATGTCGCTAAAGGCGCGTACATTGCTGCTGACTGTGAGGGAACTCCTGAGATGCTGCTGATTGGTACGGGGAGTGAAGTCTCTCTCTGTCTTGATGCAGCGGAGAAACTCACGGCTGAAGGTAAGAAGGTGCGTGTGGTTTCAATGCCTTCTTGGGAACTGTTTGAGGAGCAAGACGAGGCCTATCGTGAGTCGGTGTTGCCGAAAGCGGTCTCGAAGCGTTTGGTGGTTGAAGCGGCGACTCGCTTCGGCTGGGAACGCTATATGGGTGCTGAGGGCGATATGCTCAGTGTCGATACCTTCGGTGCGTCGGCTCCGGGTGGAACGGTGATGGAGAAATTTGGCTTCACGGTGGATAACGTGTTAGCTAAAGCCAAAGCGGTTCTCGGTTAAGGTTTCACGGTGAGATAAATCTAGGGGCAATCCCTAGGTTTATCTCTTTGGCAATTTCCAGATGTTATGGTAGGGCACAGCGTCAAGATGAGCAGTCCCCATGCAAATCACCTTAAACCCCGAACAAGAGGCATTTGTTAAAAAACAACTTGCCAACGGTCACTATCAAAGTGTTGAAGACCTTTTCAGTCAAGCTTTAATCCTGCTCCAGCAACAACAAGAATACGAGCAATGGCTTGGTGAAACTCGCCAAAAGGTTGAAGCGGGGATTGCTGCACTCGATCAGGGTGAGGGACTTGATGGAGATGTGGTCGTGGCTCAACTGCGCGATCGCCTCCATCAAGGAAACGATGGATAAGTCCATGCGACAATACATCATTTCGCCCCCGGCACTTCGCGACTTGCAAGACCCTTATTGATGGTCTTTCGGGTAATCGTCTCGAAGCCGGAGAACAGTTTCTCAACCAATTTAAAGCTTGGTGTCAAAGGTTGCGTCGCTTTCCCACAATTGGCAAACCCTATGATGGTTTATCGGTCGGTTTGAGGGGGGTTATATTGGACAAATATATTTTATTTTATCGACTGAATGATGAGGTCGTCGAAATTGTTCGTGTTGTCGATGGTCGGCGAGATTTATCGGCTTATTTAATGCTAATTAGATGGCGGTTTGACCTAATCAGTCCCGCTTTGTCCCCTCCTCCCTCCTCGTGTCATGGCTGAAGCGGTGACAGGTCCTCTGGGCGGCTCTGCCGCCTGTGGATGGGAGGCGGAGCCTCCTCCGGAGCATTCCTTGGCAGAGCCAAGGAACGAGGGGGGGAGGGGGAACGAAGGGGAGAGGGGCTATGGAGAACTTAGGCGATCGCTTCCCCATAGAGATCGTAGGCGTCGGCATCGATAATCTTCACCGAAACTAGGGTTCCTAATTGCGGCTGAACCTCGGGAGATCCCTCTACATAAATTACCCCGTCGACTTCCGGGGCAAAACGGGCCGATCGCCCAATCCATTGTCCCGTACGTGGGTTGAGTTCTTCAACTAACACATCAACCACCTGGCCAATTTGCTGCTGGTTGCGTTTTTGGGAAATTCCCTGCTGAATGGACATCAAGATATCTCGCCGTTCGTCCATCACCTCTTGGGGAACTTGATTCTCCATGGAGAAGGCGGGGGTTTCTTCTTCTGGGGAGAAGGTGAACACCCCCACATGATCGAACTCATGACGCTTGACAAACTCCACCAAATGCTGGAATTGTTCGTCCGTTTCGCCGGGGAAGCCCACGATAAAGGTGGTGCGTAACACGGCTTCCGGGAGGGCCGCTTTGATACGATCAATAATCTCGTCGTTCACTCGCCCTTGCCAGGGACGGTTCATGGACTTGAGAACGTCGGGATGAGAATGTTGTAGGGGTAAGTCGAGATAGGGGAGGGCGTTGGGGGTGTCACGAATGGCATCCATCACCGCTGGGGTGATGCCGGTGGGATAGGTGTAGTGCATCCGTACCCAGGGAATATCGACCTGGCCTAGTTCTCGCAACAGTTCTGCCAGTTTGGGTTTGCCGTAGAGATCAACGCCGTAGTTGGTGGTAATCTGCGAGATCAGAACCAGTTCTTGAACTCCTTGTTCGGCCAGTTGTTCGGCTTCGGCGACGATGGACTCGATGGGGCGCGATCGCTGGTTGCCCCGCAGATGAGGGATAATGCAAAAGGCACAACGATAGTCACAGCCTTCGGCAATTCGTAGATAGGCGTAACCCTGGCTGGTGGTGCGATAGCGGGGGGTTGATTCGTCGGCGATGTAGGTGGGGTTAGCTGAGATCTCTTTGACGCGTTCCCCTTGTTGGGCACGCTGGATCACATCGACAATTTTGTTATAGTCCCCGGTTCCCACGACGGCAACAGCTTCAGGGATTTCGTCGAGGAGTTCTTCCTGGAAGTGTTGGGCCATGCAGCCGGTGATGACGATTTTTTTGCCCTCTTCGGCCAGTTCAACTAGAGTCCGCACCGACTCTTCCCGCGCGGCCTGGATGAAGCTACAGGTGTTGACGATGACGTAATCGGCGAAATCTTCGCTAGCATCGATGGTGTAGCCGGCTTGTAGCAGCAAGCCAAGCATATGTTCGGTATCGATGCGATTTTTCTCGCAGCCGAGATGGGAGACGGCGATGGTGGGAGTGCCAGACATAGATGAGTTGTAAGGGGCGTTGATAGGGACAGAGAAGATTTTGCTGATTTGGCGTGACCTGTTGTGGTTGGGCCACACGCACTTATACTACACTAAAACTGGGATGAGGGGTTTTGTAACTGATGGTGTTGACGTTGATGCTCGCCCCCGAATACTCAACCCCCCAATACTCAACGTTGTACAAGTTTAAACAAACCTCTGCATTATGACTGACCTCAATCGTGGAATCATGAAGTTTAAAGGTGCGGATACCCCCGTGGCGATCGCACTGTCCTCGGTCTTTATTCTCGGTGGCATTGCGTTCTTGCTTTGGTGGGCGTACCAGGCTGCATATGCCGGATGATCCGACCCCAGCCAAGAGGATATTGTTAAGAAATCCTGGCGTTGTCTTCAGACAAGCCGGGGTTTCTCATGTTTTATAACCGTCGTAATGCTGCTTGATTCATCGTCTTTCATGTACTTGTTTTTGGCCACGTCTGATATTCCCCCTCTTTTGGGAAGTGTCTGGCTCGATATTGCAGTCCTCATTTTGACGTTACTGTTATCCGGGTTCTTTTCTGGGTCAGAAACAGCACTGACGGCCTTGGATAATTTTAAGATTCGCTCGTTAATTCAGGAGCCTAAGAGTCCTAAGGTTATTTTAAATGCTTTATTAGAAAATCGGTCACGGTTTATCATTACAATTTTGGTGGGTAACACCCTAGTCAATAATCTTTCGGCGATTTTGACAAGCAATTTATTTAGTATGTGGTTGGGCAATCGAGGGGTAGGAGTTGCCACAGCAGTCGTCACTTTTTTGGTGCTAACATTTGGAGAAATTCTACCTAAATCTGTAGCGATTAACCATGCTTTTCTCATTTTTTCAATCGTTATTCGCCCGATTTATTGGCTGTCAAACATTCTCTCATTGTTCCGAATAATTCAACTCTTTGAAGCGGTGACTCAATTTGCTTTGAAGCGATTTAAGTCACGGTCTGGCCAGCCGGGAGAGTCTTTGCGAGATTTACAGTTGATGATTGAAGTTCTCGGCGGAAAAGGGAAGTTGGATTTCCATAAACATCAGCTTCTGAATAAGGCGTTGATGCTGGATAGTTTGAATGCCAAAGATGTGGTGAAATCGCGAATTGAGATGCGGACGATCGCCTATGATGCCAGCTTACAAGAACTGGTGGATTTGTGTTTAGAAACCGGCTATTCTCGGATTCCGGTTCAGGAGGAGTCGAAGGATTGCATTTTGGGGATTGTTCACCTCAAACGGGCCTTGCAACATCTGCGATCGCATCCCCAGGGGGGCGGCGATCGCGTCACCACGATTATGGATTCCCCCGTCTATATCCCGGAAACGAAGCGGGTGGCGGATTTACTCAAGGAAATGCTGCAACAGCGACTCCATCTGGCGATCGTTGTCGATGAGTATGGGGGAACGGTGGGGTTGGTATCCCTCGAAGATATCTTAGAGGAACTTGTCGGCGAAATTTACGATGAAAGTGACTTTCTCAGCCGTCTCGAACGGGCCAAACAATTGAGAACACCTTCTCACCCTGGCGATCGCCTTGACTTCCCTGAGGGGCGATCGCGGTGAGAACTTCGGCTGGGCGATTCTCAAGAAGCCGCGATCAGGATCACAGAGACTCTGGGGGACAACTCCCAAGTTAGCCAAGGCTGAACCCGAATTTTTTGGTCAAATCTCACCCCGCCATTCTCGGCAAAAATTGAGAATACTAATCTAAATTAAAGTTTTAGATTAAATAAATCTATCTAAAATTATTGCTAATTTTTCTCAAAAAATCAAAACACCTGCTACGCTAAGACCAACACTATTGCACTTAATTCTCAATAAACTGCCATTCCATTGAGAATGATTCACGGAGTTGTTTTGTTTAAATCGCGCCATGTCTAAGATTCCTCAAGTTATCTGGCTTAACCCCAATCCCAGTTGGCGACGCTTCCACCGTCCTCTAATGCAGGATTTATCGAAAACCATGCTGATTGCCGAGTGGGAGTATTGTCAACATGCCGACGAGCCAACATCCCTGGAATTGGCGCTAAATCTTCTCCACGGCTATTTGTGCGATCTCAACCATCCGGTTCATTTGATTGGCCATAGCACTGGGGGAGCCTTAGGGTTGCTCTATAGCCGCCGTTATCCAGAACGGGTGAAATCCTTAAGTTTACTCGGCGTTGGCTCTCACCCGGCGGTAGATTGGCAGGCTCATTACTATGTGCAGCGGCAATTATTACCCTGTAGTCGGGAGATGCTGTTAGCCCAAATGCTGCGGGCGATTGTCGGGTCTTGTTCCTGGGAGGATACCAAACTGGGAATCAAGATTTTAGAGGCGGATTTACTCAAATCTCCCTCGGCTCATTCTCTGTATGAACGCGAGCGCATTACACCAGGGGGCGTTTCAGTGCCTCTGTTCGTCTGTGGGAGTCGCGGCGATACTATTGTCGATCGCCGCCAACTGCAAGGCTGGATTCCCTGGCTCAAACGGGGCGATCGCCTGTGGGAGCATCCGGGAGATACCCATGTTTTCCATTATTTTGACCCAACCTCCGTCGGCGATCGTATTCGTAGTTTTTGGCAATACCATGCCCAGACGTGCTTTCTCTATCCTCAAGCCGCCTGAACATCTCGGCCAGAAACCTCTCAAATTCTTGACAATCGCCCGAGTAGACTGCGATACAGTAGAAGGTATATGTACTCAAACACTGTCATCTCAGCCCTCATGAAAGATCTCAATCTCGAAAAAACCATCGAACTTCTCAATACGATTATGGAGTTCGAGTTAGCCGGAGTGGTGCGCTATACCCACTACTCACTCATGGTGACAGGGCCAAACCGGATTCCCATCGTCGATTTCTTCAAAGCCCAAGCATCGGAGTCCTTGCTTCATGCCCAGCAAGCCGGCGAAATTCTCACTGGAATTGGCGGCCATCCCAGCCAGAAAATCTCGCCTATTGAAGAAAGTTATCAACACTCCGTCTCCGATCTCCTCCATGAGAGCTTGAATCATGAGCAGGCCGCCCTGGATATGTACAAGCAACTGTTAAGCACCGTCGAGAATGCCAGTGTCTACCTAGAAGAGTACACCCGAGGCATGATCGGCACCGAAGAACTGCACACCATTGAGTTGAAGAAAATGCTACGGGACTTTAGCTAGGGACGCGACCTGGACTCAGGCTGCCTATAATGGCAGGGATAGGATATTGACCTGACAGCTCACCGTTGCGATCGCCCATGACTCTGGATTTGACTGCTGCACTCCCCACCTTCGTGATTACCTTGCGAGAAGGCTTTGAAGCCGCTTTAGTGGTGGGGATTGTTTTGTCTTGTCTCAAAAAAGCCCAGCAATCCCAACTCAAATCCTGGGTATTGGGGGGGGTAGCGGCCGGAATTGGGGCCAGTGCCCTCGTGGGCTGGCTGTTCTACAACGGAATGCAGACCTTGCGCCGTTCCGGGCATCCCTATACACCGGTTGTGGAGCCGTTGTTAGAAGGAATGCTCTGTGTTGTGGCGATTGTCATGCTCAGTTGGATGTTACTCTGGAT
This sequence comes from Phormidium willei BDU 130791, assembly GCA_001637315.1. GTDB lineage: Bacteria > Cyanobacteriota > Cyanobacteriia > Cyanobacteriales > Geitlerinemataceae > Sodalinema > Sodalinema willei. Next base: position 16,815 of record LSZA01000044.1, read on the forward strand.
GACCCAACAGGCGCGATCGCTCAAGGGAGATATCGAAGGGGCGGTGGCGTCTGCCCTAGAGCGGGGGGAAACCCGTTCAGAGACTCCCCTGGTACAACCCCTAATTCAAGGAAATGCCGCCGCTTGGGGGGTGTTTAGCCTCGTCTTCATTGCTGTGTTGCGAGAAGGCTTTGAAACGGTGGTGTTTATTCTGGCGAAATTTCAACAGGGATGGATTCCGACGTTGGGGGCTGTCGCCGGATTAGCGGTGGCTGCAACATTAGGGCTGTTGCTATTTCGCCTCGGGGTGAACATCAATATCCGTCAGTTTTTCCGGGTGATGGGGGTGTTTCTATTGCTGATTGTCTCGGGCCTCGTGATTTCGGCCTTGAAACAGGTCAATGGTGCCGTGGAGGCGTTGGCTGGGTTACAACCCCAATTTTCTAATTGGTGCGATCCCAATGGCGCCTCTTGTGTTCTCGGGGGATTGGTTTGGGATGCACGAGCCGTCTTACCCGATCAGGAATTTCCGGGAGTGGTCTTGAAAACTCTCTTGGGTTACCGCGATCGTCTTTATCTGGCTCAGGCGATCGCGTATGTGAGTTTTTTACTGGGTGCAGGATGGCTGTACTTCCAGAGTCTGAGAGGAACTGCGGTCCCGAAAGCCAGCCATCCCCATCCAGCAGAACGTTAGAGTGGCTCAGAACGATGAAGAACTATCGAAGTTCCTCAAGCCAACGTTCTAAGTCTTCTCGACTGTCTAACTGCAAGAGGTTAACCGCCAAGGCTTCAACCTGGTCAATGGTCAAACTCCGCACCTGCTGTTCAAGTTCTGGGCTTAGAGGTCCAAAACGACCCACTAATAAACGTATGACCAAGGAAATCTCACGTTGAAGTCCTTGCGACAATCCTTGCGACAGTCCTTGTTCAAGTCCTTGCGACAATCCTTGTTGCAGACCCTCTTCAAGTCCTTCCTGCTTAGCACGACGCTCAACGGTAGTGACGTATCTCATTCTCCTTTGCTCCTCCAATTGACGAACTTGTTGCCAAAACTCTTCCTCTAACGCATCCGGGAGACGCATCAGCCAGTCAATGAAATGAAATAGGTTAATCACATCCTGGCGAGACCAGCCTCCTTCATAGAGACGACGAATTAGCGTCCACTTCCAATATTGACGCTCTCTCCCATTATGGCGGGTTTCTTGGGTTTTCAGGTGCGCCATCACTACCACCCCAAAGGGATTATCGCTTTGCTCGAGGTCTGACCAACGCTGGCGATAGTCTAATAGCTTCACCGTCGGGAAGCTGAAGCTCAACTGACAGCCGAACAGGTCTTCGTTGAGCTGTTGAGGTCGCCAGGAGTGGCGTTCGTCTGCTAGGACGGCAAAACTGGCCACTGGGCGCGAGTAGCGATCGCGGATGCGATAGTTATACTGGTACATCCGCTCGATAAAGTCCTCATCGGCCTGACTCTGGATTTCGATATGCACCAACACCCAAGCTGTTGAGCCATCGAGGCGATAGACTTTTACCAACTTGTCGGCGAAGCGTGTCCCCAGTTCAGCATCCCGAACCACCTGTTGCAGTTCTTTGTCTAGGAACTCTACGGGCCTTGTCCAATCAATTCCCCGACTGGCCTCGGGAAAGAAAAAACTCATGAATGGCTCAAAGTAGCATTCGATGAGGTCTTTCCAGGGGCTATCAAAGTCTAAATTTGGGGGTTGACGGTCTGATGTCATGATGACCTCTATTTTGGAGCATTAAATATTACGATCGCCCCAACAGATTCGGCAGTCTGAAGCCCTGAAAGCCACCGCTTAACATCTCCTTAAAGGCGCGATTGAGATTGTCCACATAGGTAAACAACACCGGAACCACCAACAACGTCAACAGAGTCGAAGTCGAGAAGCCGCCAATGACGGCGATCGCCATCGGGGAGCGCACTTCACCCCCAGCCCCCAACTCCAAGGCAATAGGCATCATCCCCGCCACCGTCGAAATTGCCGTCATGAAAATCGGACGTAAACGGGACACCCCCGCCTCAACGATCGCCTTAAATTGAGGAATCTCCTGTTGTTCATTGGCTAGGGTACAATCCACCAACAAAATGGCATTTTTAGTCACCAATCCCATTAACAAAACAATACCAATAAGCGCAAACAAACCCAATTCTTTTTGAGTAATTAAAAGCGCCAACAATGCTCCACCCACGGACAACGGCAACGCCACCAGAATTGTCATAGGATAGAGGAAATTGTTATACAACAAGACCAAAATGGCATAGATACAGAGAATAGCAAAAGCCAACGCCCCTAAGAAACGAGTGAAAATATCGACCATAATTTTGGCATCTCCCGAGGGTTGCTCAAACACCCCAGGCGGTAGAGGATTCATGGCCGGTAAGTCTCGCACAGCGGTGAGGGCGTCTCCGAGAGAAATCCCCTCTAAATTGGCTTCTACAGCAATCTGACGAGCGCGATCAAAACGGTCAATTTGAGCGGGGCCACTACCGAGGCCAATCTGGGCCACCGAGGCGAGGGGAACCAACGCCCCCGATTGACTGGGAATTTCTAAATTACGCAGAGTTTGCAAATCATTGCGGTAGGCCTCGGCAATTTGCACACGGATGACAATTTGTCGGTCCGGTAGGTCAAACTTCGCTAAATTCGCCTCCACATCTCCTAATGTGGCTAAATTGGCCGTGCGGGCGATCGCCTGAACCGATACCCCTAAATCCGCCGCTCGTTCAACATCCGGCTTAATCAACAACTCCGGCTGTACCAAACTGGCACTAGAGGCAATTTCCACTAACCCCGGAATCTCGCGCATTTGCTGTTCGAGGGCCGTGGCCGTCTCCATTAGCACCCCAGGATTCTCACTACTGAGGACAATCGAGAGATCCTTACCCCCACCACCGGCCCCCGCTGACTGGAAACTGAGTCGCGCACCAGGAACCTCCGCCAACGCCGGACGAATCTCGGCTTCAAACTGCTGTTGGTTGACCGCTCGCTCGTCGGTAGGTTTGAGAATGGCCCGGACCGTGGCCCGGTTCACGGAACCCGTCACGCCTCCACTTCCGGCAGAAATAAACACATTCTCCGTAGCCGGATGGCCCAGTAACACCTCACTGAGGCGATCGCTCACCTGTAGAGTATCGTCTAACGTCGCCCCAGGGGGTAACTCCACATTGACCGTACTAATCCCCTGATCCCCCTCCGTAAACAGCCCCTGCGGGATATAGGGAACCAGTTGCAAGCTGCCAATAAAGAAGGCGATCGCAATCAATAAAGTCGTCACCCGATTGCGCAAGGCCCAGGTTAAAACGCGACGGTAGAGACCCGGCTTAGGAGAAGGATTCAAAAGATTGAACTCATCGCGCGTTTGGGGTTTCGACTTCAGCAAATAAGCCGACAACATCGGCGTCATCGTCGTCGCCACGAGAGTCGAAAACATCGTCGACACCGCCACCGTCACCCCAAAGGGTTGGAAAAACTGTCCCGGAATCCCTCCCATAAACGCCACCGGCAGAAACACCGCCACAATGGTCGCCGTCGTCGCCACCACCGCCAAGCCAATCTCGTTGGCAGCATCTAACGCCGCCTGAAACGGTCGTTTACCCATACTCAAATGGGTGTCGATGTTCTCAATCATACAGATGGCATCATCGACTAGGTTCCCCACCGCCAGGGACAAGGCCAACAAGGTCATACCATTGAGGGTGTAGTCCAACAATTGCATCACCAGAAAGGTGGGAATAATCGACAGCGGTAGGGCAACCCCCGTAATCAAGGTGGCGCGCCAATCCCGCAGGAAAAACCCCACCGTAATTGTGGTCAGTAAACAGCCGAAGATTAACGCATCAATCGAGGCTTGATAAGAATCCCGAATCTCATTGGCGCGGGTAAACAGCAGTTGAAACTCAATATCATCGGGGAGAATGCCATTTTCCAACTCCGCCACCCGATCGCGGACTCCCTCTTCGACGGGAACCACACTAGACCCACTGCTGCGTAATACCTGAAACGCGACCACCTCCTCTTCTGCAGCTTGGGTGATGAGTTTGGCCTGTTGACGGCGATCGCCAAAACTATCTTCGACCGTCCCCAAACTCGACAACGGCACCGACTCCCCACGAGCCAGCGTAATACGATAGCGCCGTAAGTCCTCCACCGTCGGGGCGCTTCCCAGGGTGCGAATACTCTGTTCTTGTCCCCCCGCTTCCGATCGCCCTCCCGAGAGGTTGATATTCAAGGCACGAATCTGGTCGTTCACCTGAGTGGCCGTAATGCCCAACGCCTTGAGTCGTTGCGGGTTCAGTTGCACCCGAATTTCTCGGTCAACACCCCCCGTTCGGTCAATTTGCGCCACCCCCGGAACCTGTAACAGGGCGCTACTAATTTGGCGATCGACCAATTGGCTGAGTTCCTCGACGCTGCGTTGATCCGATCGCACCGCATAACCCATAATCGCCCCCCCAGCAAACTCCAGCCGTTCCACAATTGGCTCATTGATATTTTGGGGAAGTTCCGTGCGAATTTGCGAAATGGCATTACGGACATCATTGGTGACGCGATCGGTATCCGTTCCCAGGACAAAGTTAATCGTCGTTACCGACACCCCATCATTGACCGTCGACTGCAACTCATCGATATTCCCCAACCCGGCCACCGCATCTTCGACCTTCTGGGTCACCTGAGACTCTAACTCCGAGGGACCAGCCCCCGGTTGCGTCACCGTGATTTGCACCACAGGAACATCGATATTGGGGGTATTATCAATCCCTAATTGAAAAAACGAGGCTAATCCCACAAACGTCAAGATAATAAACAAGACGAGGGTAGGAACAGGGCGTTTGACAGACCAGCTTGAGAAGCTCATAGAAGAAGGGAACAGGGAACAGGGAACAGGGAATAGGGAACAGGGAATAGGGAATAGGGGGGTTAGTCGACGACTCGGACGAGATCGCCGTCGCTGAGGAAACCGGCGCCGGAGACGACAATGCGATCGCCCGGTTCCAGACCACTGAGGACTTCCACCTGAGACTCCGTCACCGTGGCACGACCCTCGACCACATTGCCTAACTCCACCCGAGTGGCGGTGACCGTATCATCAGGGTTGAGGCGAAACACTTGGGCGCTGCCGTCGGCTTGGGGAATCACCGCCGCCGAGGGAATCGTTACGCTATCGACGCTGTTGGTGACGATTTCCCCCTCTAAAAACATTCCTGGGCGGAGAATCTCATCGCTCGGTAAATCCACCACCACAGTTGCTTGACGAGTCTCAGGATTTATGGTAGGCAAAATCTCTCGTACTCGTCCGCGTACATCAATGCGATCGTCCGCATCAGAGGTGACGCGAACCGGAGCGCCGGGGCGAACTAACGGTAATTGGGTTTCCGGGACTTGTAACTGTAACTCCAACTGTCCCTGGGCAATCAACGTGAACAGAGAACCCGAAGCACTGCTAACATCCCCGACTTGAGCCTGACGTTCCGCCACAATCCCGCCCTGAGGGGCGACGACCAAGGTTTGATCGAGGCGGGTTTGCAACTCCTGAACCACCGCATCTTGATTTTGAACCCCCGCCTCAGCATTCGCCACACCGGCCTGAGCCGCCTCAATCCCCGCAAAAGTGCTGTCTAAGGTAGCTTGGGCGCTCTCCACATTGGCTTGAGCATTCAAGACATCGGCCCGGGCGCTCTCGACTTCCGCCTCGGCCACCCGCACATCCTCGATGGCTTGGTTCACATCTTCGGTGGCCGTGCGTAAATCCCGTTGTCGCAGTTCCACCTCTTGGCGACTAATGGCCCCATCATTGGCCAGTTGCTGATAGCGTTGATATTCCCGTTGAGCCTGTTCTAAGTTTGCCCGCGCTTGCGCCACTCGGGCCTGATTGCGCGTTAGGGTGGCTTCGGCTTGGGCGACACGGCTTTCGGCTTGACTCACGCCAGTGCGAGCGCGTTCCAAGTCGGCTTCAGCTTGGCGGCGACGGGATTGGGCCTGGGAAATATCGGCCTGGGCCGCCGTCACGGAGGTTTGAGCCGAGTCAATTTGGGACAAAGCTCCCGACAGTTGCGCTTGCAGCACCGAGTCGTCGAGAACCGCTAACACCTCTCCGGGGGCGACGATATCCCCTTCGCGAACGCGGACTTCGACAATTTGTAAGCCGGTGGCGCGGGGGAGAATGGGGAGGAGATCGTAGGCTTCTACGGTTCCACTCGCATTAAGGGTGCGCTCAACGGACTGTTGTTGTACCGTGGCTGCGGTTACGGTTTGACTAGGACTGCGATCGCTCTCCTCAGTCTCCGCCACAGGCGTTTCAGAGGATGACCCGGAAAAGAGCCGTCCCCCAATTCCCGCCAGCAACAGTCCGAGGCCAACTCCAATTAAAATCGATTTCCAGTGACGTCCTCCTTGGGGGGGTGAGTCCCATTCTGAGGGAGATTCACTCTCGGGAATGGGTGGGGCCGACTCCTCGATCTCAGGAGGAACGCCGGAGTCGGTTTTGACTCGTTGGTTTCGGTCGATGTCGTAACTCAAGGGCTTTACAGGGAACGGGAACAACAGATTACGCAACAATCGTCGGGGCGAGTCGTTGGGGCGACCCCCAATCGGGTAATTCCTTCGATATGAGACGGTTTGAGCCAGAACCACTCTAGGGTTGCGATCGCCTGACGGTTGTCAAGAGAGACTCAACAGAAATTTTATTAAGAATTATGTAATTTATTATAGAGGTGTGATGAAAAAAATGGAGCCGTTCCTCGGAAATCTACTTCATCATGACCCAAGGATGGATGAGATTGATTAGACTATCATTTGTCGTCGTTTCATTGCCCTGACGGTTCCTGGTTTCTCGGTCCGATATCTCGGATGCGTGAATTTGCTCACTTTTCGACGAGAGTCTCATGCTGGATTTGAACATGACCCCCAACCCGAAACAGCCTCGTTCGGGTGAATCGAGAACCACTGCATCATCGCCCCAGATGAGGTTGGACTTTGCTGGCCGTCACAATGGTTCAACGGCCGAAGATGTGGCCAAAATGTTGTCACAGTTGGGGTATCAGAGTCTGAGCGAACTCATCGCCGCTACGATTCCTGAGCCAATTCGCCTCAAACAGCCCCTGAATTTACCGCAACCGCTCACGGAAGCCGAGGCCTTGCAAAAATTGCGGGCGATCGCCCAACAAAACCAACTCTACCGCTCTTTCCTCGGCTTGGGCTACTCTGACTGCATCACCCCCCCCGTCATTCAACGCAACATCCTAGAAAATCCCGGCTGGTACACCGCCTACACCCCCTATCAAGCGGAAATCTCCCAGGGACGCTTAGAAGCCCTCCTCAACTTCCAAACCCTCATTATCGACTTGACGGGGTTAGACATCGCCAACGCCTCCCTCCTCGATGAAGGAACCGCCGCCGCCGAAGCGATGAGTTTGAGTTGGGGCGCGTCGAAGGCCAAGTGTCATCGCTACTTTGTCGCCGCTGACTGTCATCCTCAGACTATTGAGGTAATCCAAACTCGCGCCGAACCCCTAGGAATTGAGGTGATTGTCGGAGATTGGCAAACCTTTGACGTCCAAACTCCGATTTTTGGGGCGTTATTGCAATATCCCACCAGCAAAGGCGTCGTCTGTGATTATCGAGAGTTTATTGAAACGGCCCATCAGCATCAGGCCCTAGTGACTGTGGCGGCGGATTTACTGAGTTTGACCCTGTTAACGCCGCCGGGAGAGTTTGGGGCCGATATCGCCGTCGGAAGTAGTCAACGGTTTGGGGTTCCCCTGGGGTATGGCGGTCCCCATGCGGCCTATTTTGCCACCAAGGAGACCTATCAGCGTAAGTTACCGGGGCGTTTGGTGGGCGTCTCCAAGGATAGCAGCGGTCAACCGGCCCTGCGGCTGGCCCTGCAAACCCGAGAACAACATATTCGCCGCGATAAGGCCACCAGTAATATCTGTACGGCCCAGGTGTTGCTGGCGGTGATGGCCTCGATGTATGCGGTTTATCATGGTCCGGCGGGGTTGCGTCGCATCGCTGAGGGGATTCACCAGCGGACAGTGATGTTAGCCGAAGGTCTCAAACAGCTTAAGTTTCGGGTGTCCGAGTCGCCCCGCTTTGATACGTTGACCGTTCAGGTGGGGTCAGCGCAACGCATCTGCGATCGCGCGGCGGCCCAGTGGATTAATCTACGCCAAGTCAGTGAGACGGAGGTGGGGATTAGTCTGGATGAAACGACCCGAGATGCGGATTTACTGGATTTATGGCAGATTTTTGCCGATTCTCTGGAGTTACCGTTTACGCTCGACCAGATGCGAGAGCGGGTGGCCGAGTCGAACTATGGGATTAGGCGATCGCCGCTGGCCCGCCAGAGTGAGTATCTGACGCAACCGGTGTTTAATCAATACCACTCGGAGACGGAGTTTTTGCGCTATGTTCATCGCCTCGAACGCAAGGATTTATCCCTAACCACCTCCATGATTCCCCTCGGGTCCTGTACCATGAAGCTCAACGCTACGGCGGAAATGCTGCCGGTGAGTTGGCCCGAATTTGCCAAGATTCACCCCTTCGCGCCGAAATCCCAAACTCAGGGCTATCAGTTGCTATTTAGGCAGTTAGAGGCGTGGTTAGCGGAAATTACAGGCTTTGCGGGGATTTCTCTACAACCCAATGCGGGGTCTCAGGGAGAATATGCCGGATTACAAGTGATTCGCGCCTATCATCGCCACCGGGGTGAGGAACAACGGCGAGTTTGTCTGATTCCTGAGTCGGCCCATGGGACCAATCCCGCCAGTGCGGTCATGTGTGGGATGAAGGTGGTGGCGATCGCCTGTGACGAGTCCGGAAACATCGATATTGAGGATTTACGGCGCAAGGCTGAGAAACACGCCGACTCCCTGGCGGCGATTATGGTCACCTATCCCTCGACCCATGGGGTGTTTGAGGAGAGTATTATCGAAGTTTGCGAGATTGTGCATCAGTTTGGCGGCCAGGTGTATCTCGATGGGGCCAATCTCAACGCTCAAGTGGGGTTATGTCGTCCGGGGGATTTTGGGGCCGATGTGTGCCACTTGAATCTCCATAAAACCTTCTGTATTCCCCATGGTGGCGGCGGTCCGGGAATGGGACCGATTGGGGTGGCAGCTCACCTGTTGCCCTTTTTACCGGGTCATTCTCTCGTGTCTCCCCAGTCACAGCCTCAGCCTCAGGGAATTGGCGCGATTTCGGCGGCCCCTTGGGGAAGTGCCAGTATTTTGCCCATTTCTTGGATGTATATTGCCATGATGGGAGCCGAAGGACTCACCCAGGCTACCACTTTGGCCATTCTCCATGCCAACTATCTGGCCGGGCGACTCGATACGGTCTATCCGGTGTTATATAAAGGCAAATCGGGACGGGTGGCCCATGAATGTATTTTGGATTTACGACCGTTGCGCAAGTCGGCGGGGGTCACAGTCGAAGATGTGGCGAAGCGGTTGATGGATTATGGGTTCCACGCACCGACGATGTCTTGGCCTGTGGCGGGGACGATGATGGTAGAACCGACGGAGAGTGAGTCGTTGGCGGAGATGGACCGCTTCTGTGAGGCGATGATTGCGATTCGCGGCGAGATTGAGGCCATTGAATGGGGTGAGGTGGATGAGGGGAATAATCTCCTCAAAAATGCACCTCATACGGCGGAGTCGTTGTTGTCTCGGGAGTGGGAACGTCCCTATTCTCGGGAACAGGCGGCCTATCCGGCCGATTGGTGTCGCGAGTCGAAGTATTGGGTTCCGGTGGGCCGGATTGATGCGGCGTTTGGCGATCGCAATTTGGTCTGTTCTTGTGTGGGGATGGAGGCTTACGGGGACATCCCAGTGGAAACGGCGGACTCGGTGGAAGTGGTTGAGGAGACGGAGGTGGTGAATCCCCGTCCGATGGAGTTGTTTTTAGGGGATGGAGGGAACGAATGAAACCGTTACAGTTGAAGTTGGATCGGGTTGAGTTCACCGATGAGCAGTTTTATCAACTCTGTTGCAATCATGATGAACTGCGGTTTGAGCGATCGCCCCAAGGAGACTTAATTATTATGCCCCCAGTTGGTGGAGCTAGTGGAAACCGAGAAGCTGAGTTAACGGTTGATTTAGGAGTCTGGAACCGTCAAACGGGATTGGGGTATGTGTTTAGTTCCTCGACCATTTTTCGCCTCCCCAATGGGGCCAGTCGCTCTCCGGATGTGGCTTGGGTGCAACGGGAACGCTACTTAGGGTTAACGCCGGACGATCGCCGCAAATTTCCCCCCATTGTCCCAGATTTCCTGATTGAACTGTGCTCGGCAACGGATTCTTTGGAGATGTTGCGCCGTAAGATGCAGGAGTATCAGGAGGTGGGGGTCCGGTTGGGATGGCTGATTAATCCGCAGCAGCAACAGGTAGAGATTTATCGTCCTCAGGAGGCGGTGGAGATACGAGATTTGCCGGCGAATCTGTCAGGGGAAGAGGTGTTACCGGGATTTCAGTTGTGGATTGGGGATTGGGAGGAGGATTGACCGACTAACGGCTCAACGCTAATTAAGTCGTTCTGGATGATATAGAAGGTTCAAAGTCTTCACGGGTTCAACGGTATTATCGGGTTTGAAAAATATTCTGTACCATGGGCTTTTTCACCTTCGCCGCTTCTCGATCTAATTCCTCAATTTCACCCTGGTCTAACATCCAACCTAACGCCCCCAAGTTTTGCTGAGCTTGTTCCACGGTTTTTGCTCCTGGAATGGGAATTGTGCCTTTTGCTATACACCAATTTAAGGCAACTTGGGCTGGAGTTTTCTCACGAGATTCCGCGATCGCCCCTAAACAATCTAGCAGCGATCGCGCCCCCGGCAAAATCTGCCGACAGACTACTCCCCGCAACCCCGAAGGGGTCTTCTCCACCGAATATTTCCCGGTCAACAATCCCAACGCCAAGGGACTATAGGCAATTAATTGAATCCCCAACTCATCACAGACCTCTTTTAAGCCCAACTCCGTCACTGGATAGGTCGATAACAACGAATATTGCACCTGCAACGAAACAATTGAAATTCCCCGATCCGCAAAGCGACGATGCACTCGCCGCAAGCGTTTCGGTCCATAATTCGAGACTCCAACTCCCCGCACTTGTCCCGCTTCATATAAATCCATTAACCCGTCCAGTAAGGGCCATTCTTGCCAGGGGAAATAATTGGCCGTAGACCAGTGCATTTGGGCTAAATCAATCCCCCCCAAACGTTCTGCGGAAGCCTCCGCCGCTGCAATCATTGAACGGCGAGTGAGCCGCCAAGGATAGGGGGCTAACTTGGTGGCTAGACAAATTTCCGTTCGTTGCACCTTGACGGCGGTGTCACAGTAGCGTTGGGCGAATTGTCCTAACAACGATTCACTGCGTCCACTGAGTTTTCCCGTTCCATAGGAGTCGCCTGTATCAAACAGGGTAACGCCGTTATCGACGCAGAGATTAAAGACTTGTTGTAGACCGCTATCCATGCTGTCATCATACTCCCAAAGGAGGCGATTTCCCCAAGCCCAGGTTCCACAGCCCATTGGCGGTAAGTTTAAGGTGGTCATAGTCGTTTTTTTTTAAAGGTGTTTTCTAAAGGTTTGGTCTAAAGGTTTTTGCAAACTGTAAGGTAACTAACGGCTGAGTTTTGAGGGAGGAACAATACCGCGATCGCAGAGTGTTTTGTCAATTTCTGCTAACAGTTGTAAATCGACATTGGGAAGGGGAGACGGACTTAATAATTCCTCATTTTTTAGAAAAGAAAAGGCTTGACAAAACTGCTCTTTTGTGCTATTAATTGGGGATTGGAAATGAGCAGAAATCAGGCGATCGCAGTGCCATTGAGACACCCGTTCCACCCAATCTAAGGTTTCCTGAGGCGCACGATTGAGAATCAGTTGCTGCAACACCGGCGCCACGAGTGGACGACCCTTTCCCCGCAGAGCCTCAAAGGAGCGTTGCCAATCAGGCTTCCATTGAAAAGGATATAAACCAAAATAGTTTTTACGAGAGCGATCGCCGACCTTAAACGCATCCCGAATCACCTGACCCCAGGGCGGTGTTTCCAAGACACTAGGGCGGAAATACGCCGCAAATAAACAGATGCGTTGCCACCCCTTGCGGCGATTTTCCGGGGTATCTTCGACCCCATCAAAAGGGCTATCTTTAGCGTGAAACAACAGCGGAAAACTATCAAGCTGAACGATCGCCGGTGGATCTTCAGGAATCGCAATCAAGCTATCCGTCAGGAGTAAACTACGGCTGGGGCGGTCATAGAGCGCCACTTCTCCAAACCAACCCGTTCCCAGATTAATGGGGCCAAGAACCTCCAGGGCGCATTGATCTGCAAACGGGAGTTGACTGGGTTCATCGGGAATCACCTGAGTGCGATCGCGCGGAAGGCCCAACCAACTCAACGGTAAATTGAGAGGAAAACTCCACTGTTGCGGGGCGATATAGACCTGCGCCTGGGGACAGGCCCGCGCAAACGGTCCCACAAACACCTTATGTTCCAACCCCGACACCGTGGGATGGATAATGTAGCGCACCGGACCATGATCCGCCACCAACTCATTGAGGAGAGTTAAACATTCCCGCGTCGGGGCGATGGGTGCATAGACCAACAAACCCCCCGCATCGAGTTTCACAACCGTCATGCGGATAGGAACCGCTACATAGAAAATCCCCTGAAGTTGGTCAAACGTCCAGAGGCGATCGCGCACCACCTCCCGCCGCAACGTCCGCCGCTGTCGATAGGGATAAATCGGCAGTGTAAACCAAAAATTCCAAGAATACTCACTCATCTCCAATCCAATCCTATTCCCTGTTCCCTGTTCCCTGTTCCCTATTCCCCAAACTCAAAATACCCCAGTTTCACCTGAGTTTGCTGCAACTTGGGGTCATAGTCGAGGCGATATTCCCGTGCGATCGCCCCAAACTCCCGCAGTTGCTTAGCTTCAGGTTCACGAATCTCGGTATCCGTTGACAACAAAATCACCTGATGACTCGCCGCCGGAAAATAGCGTTCCACCAAATTTTGACGGTGAGACGAATCCAACCGGCCTAGAGGCGTATCAATGGCCACCGGAAGCTGACGGCCCGACACCCGCGCCAATCCCCAGAGGAAGGCGATCGCCAACAATTGCTTTTCCCCCGCCGAGAGGCGATGTTTGGGAACCATCTGCCCCTGACGATCATATAACAGTAAGCGAAAGTCCTCCGCCTCAATCACCACCCGATGCACCAAATCCGACTTGTGCAACAGATAGCGGAAACATTCCGTCACCTCCAGTTCCAGCTTATTGAGTTTCCGCAGCGTCAACCGTTCCCGGAATTGAGCTAACGTCCGTTGGACCGACTTGGCATTATCAATTAAGTGATTCGCATTTTGGCGATCGACATTCTGTTCCCCATAACTGGCCAATTCCTTCTTAATCCGTTCGACTTCAACCCCTCGCTGTTGAACCTCCCGTTCTCGTAACTCCAGGGTTGCATCGAGTTTCTGGCGTTCCCCCTGAGCCTGGGTCATGGCCAGTAAGAGGCGATCGCTGTCCTCCTTCGGAGCCGCCTGTGCCATGAGCTGTTCACTCCGGGTTAACGCCTCCAACGCCTCTTGTAAGTGGTCTTGCGTGGTCTGAGTTTGACGTATTCCATCCCCGAGGCGATCGCCCAACAAGGCTCCCAATCCCTGCCACTGGCGATCGCTCAACCCCAACCACAGGGCCGCCTCATCCTGCGTCTCGGGGCCATCCTCCCGCAGAAACGCCTGTACCTGCTGCAACTTCGGTTTCGCCAATCCCAACCCTTGCAACAAATCCAACAGTCGCTGATCGCGCTCCTGCATCGCCCCTTGCACCAAACGAGCGCGAGTTTCTTGGGCTTCCCACTCCCCTTGCTTATGAGCCATCTGTAACAACGGCTCAACCGCCACGAGGGGTAAACAGCCCGCCGCCAACTCCCGTAGGCGATCGCGATGACGCTCCACCTCCTGTTTCTGACTGCGAAGCTGAGCCTCCAGGGCCGCCCGTTCCTCAGCAATTTTGCCCCCCTGAGCGCGAAACACCGCCGTGGCTCGTTCTTCCTCCTCCAGAGCGATCTGGCGCTCCCGTTTTAAGTCTTTGACTTGCTCCTGAAGTTGCTGATGCTCCTGCTGAGCCTCCTCCAAACGCCGCTCAATGGCCTCAATCTCGGCTCGTTCCTTCTTCCCCGCCAACGTCTTACGTTTGCGATTTACCAACACCTCCAAATCCACCGCCAAGCGTTCGGCCAACTCCAGCCCCAACAGGGACTTAATCGCCCCCGACACCAGCGGCGGTGGGGCCTCCTGTTCCGCCAACTCCTTTACCTGCTCCCCATCAAACAGAAACAGATTAGAAATTCCCAAAGGAAGCAGGGTTTCGACATACTCATCCCAGGTTTCTGACAGGCCCTCATCCTTCCAATCACTATTTCCCAGACCATCGGGCTGATAAATCCCCAGAGTTTCCCTCCCCTCCTTAGGATAGCGATCCCAAGTGCGAATGATGCGATAGCGCACCTGGCGATTGTCCACCACCTGCTCGAACAGTAGTTCAATCGTCGTTTTCGCATGGGGTTCACTATGACGATTGACGCATTGAGCCAGGAAATCCCCATAATTGAGACTTCCTCGCGTTGAACATTGCGCCCGTTGTCCATAGAGGGCCAGGCGAATCGCATCCATGAGAGTGGTTTTACCGCCACCATTCATCCCCCCAAAGAGGATAATCGGGGCCAGTTCCCCCCCTTCGGCGTCGATTGGGCGTAAATTGAGTTCTTGTCGTCCAATATAAGGACCAAAGTTTTGTAGGACGAGTTCGAGGAATTTCATGGAGTCGCAAAAACGCCAGGGACGACAAAGCATTCCTGGCGCGAATATGTCTTTAGGGCGATCCTACCGGATTTTGGGGACGCTTGGGCCGAGGCAACCCTGCCAACTGTGGATTCGGGTTAGCGCATTCCGCCGGGGCCACGACCTTCACCGGGATTTCCGGGACCATTTCCGCGACGGTTTCCGGGACCGTTTCCGCCACGATTTCCACGGCGATGTCCCCGTTGTCCATGATGATCTTCCATCCAATCCCGTACCTGGGTTCGCTGTTCATCGGTAAGAACGCCGCGAATGTCCATCATCGAGTTAAACCGCAAATCCGACATCTCATTGCGCAGTTCCATCATCTGTTGACGATGTTGACGAATCTCAGCGTCTGAGGCGTTGCTTCCCATGGCGTTGTGCATGGTACTGCGGTGTTGTTGCATCTGTTCGCGGAGAGCGTCAATTTGCGGTTGATAGCGATCGCGGATGGCTTGAATGGACTCGGTTTGTTCCGGGGTGAGGTCCAATTCATCAATCCAACGCATTTGACGGCCACCTCCTGGGCCACGCTGACTCATGTGACTCTCACGGGGACTCATATCCTCGGCGTGAGCGTAAGGTGCAGCGACGGTTCCGAGAAGCAGGAACCCCGCTAATCCGCACATGGCGGCTTTACGGGTGCAGCATCGGTTTTGGAAGCGATTACGGTGAGCCATGATGATCAATCTCCTGTATAAATCTGTCAATTTGTCAATCTGTCAATCGTCAATGAATCGTCAATGACGTGAAGGGGTTAACGTGAATCCGTGGCGGGTTCGCTTGTGAATCCGCTGATCGATTCACGTTGGCTGGCCAGTTCCGAGAGTTCCCAGGAACGTTCCCATTCCTCGCTTTCCCAGGGATTGGTTTCACACTCGTAGCTTGAACAATACCAACTCTCTTCGAGGAAGGTTTCAAGTTGCGCCAACTGAGGGTTGCTGGTTTTGGGGGCGAAGAGATGGCGGCTGCTGAACCAGACTAAGGGAATCAACGCCGCTGCGATCGCTCCCCCTAAACGCCATTGCTGTCGACGTTGAATCAGCGTCAGGGTTTTGTCGGTGCGAATCTGGGCTAAGAGTTGGGACTCGAGTTGCGGCGGCGGGCCGGGCGGAAGCGGTCGGTGTTGTTGTAAAAAGGTGACGAGTTGGCGATCGTCATCGTGGTGGTTGTTCAAAATGTCACCCCCTGCTGTTCGAGATACTGACGGACGAGTTTTCGCCCATGAAATAAACGTGATTTTACGGTTCCTACGGGAATATCGAGAATGTCCGCCACCTCTTTTTGGGGCAGATCTTCGAGATCATGCAAGACAATCACACTCCGAAAGTCGAGTTTGAGTTCTTGCAAGGCCTGTTCAACCCAATCCCGATATTGCAGTTCCATGAGATCCGAGGCTTGAACCGGTGGTTCAGGTTGCAGTTTGGCCCGTAAGTCAGCACTTTTGGCAAACTCTCGCCGTTTATCGGTGGCAACGTTCCAGACGATACGATAGAGCCAGGTGGAGAAGTAGTCAGGCGATCGCAGTTTGGGTAGGCCCCGCCACACCCGCAGGAAGGTTTCCTGAACTAGATCGTCGAGAACCTCCCCACCACAGAGTTGATAGAGGGTTGCTCGCACTTTTCCCTGATAGCGTCGATAGAGTTCCCGAAAACTGGGTTCGTCTCCTTGACAACATCGACGCACTAATTCCCCATCTTGAGGGCGATTGGGCTTATCTGCTGTCACCATTGATGTTTGACCATTCCCTAACCTGTATCTTGTCCCGAACTATCAATCGCCGATACTGTTGGGATCTCCATGTTACGGAACTCCCCTCAATTCCGGACTCTAGGGTTATAGACTGACTCAACGCTCAAACGGTTCAATCATTCTCTCTACGATTCCCTTTTCCGACTGATTATCCCCGCCAGGAAGAGGCCAACAGTCCATTACCTC
>LSZA01000045.1 GCA_001637315.1 Phormidium willei BDU 130791
AAGCTAGTAGGGCTATTTGGAGTGGGGTGAGGTTCGTTTGATCACATCTAGGATGGGCGATCGCCCGTACTCTAGGAAGAGCCTATACCTGATAACGCTGATGAATTGGTTTATTACCGATGATGGAGACTGCCAGTCTCTTGAATTCCAGTCCTGGACTCCCTATCGCCCGTACCGCCTCTATCGATTCTTGACGGAACTTGAGGATATTCTCGACGAAATTACGAGCGATCGCCAACGCCTAGAAGCGATCGCCCCTCGGGTCTGTGAGTTCCTCGAAACAGCGACCTGGCTTGATACGGCCTATGTTCCCCCAGATGCGCAACGGGGTTGGTCTGTGTCCAAACTCTATACTGAACAGGACTACCCTCTCACCGTACAATTGGTGTCTTGGAAACCGGGGGCAAAATCCACGATTCATAACCACGCGACTTGGGGCTTGGTAGCCATGTTGAGTGGTTGTGAACGGAATCACGTTTGGCGACGAACTGAGGGAGATGCGATTGAAAAGGTGGGCGATCGCATCGTCTGTGAAGGGCAAATGATCACCTTTAGCCCCGGTGCGATTCATTCGATTGAAGCCTTGGGCGATGAACCGACCATTTCCTTTAACCTCTATGGGGAAACCGATTTCCCGAAACGCTTTAAGTTTGATGCGATCGCCCAAACGGCAGAACATTTTTGAGGCGGTTTAAGCCATCACCATGCCACCATCCACATTTAGAGTTTGTCCGGTGATATAAGCGGCTGCTGGATCCGCCGCTAGAAAGCGAATCAAGCCCGCAACTTCTGTGGCTTCACCAAAGCGTGCCAAGGGGATAAACTTGAGAATCTCATCGGCTTTGATGTCATGAGTCATGTCGGTGGCAATAAACCCCGGTGCCACAGCATTGACGGTAATGCCTCGGCTGGCTAGTTCCTTGGCCACGGTTTTGGTGAAACCAATAACCCCGGCTTTGGCGGCACTATAATTCGCCTGTCCGGGATTGCCCATTTGTCCAGCGACGGAGGCGATATTGATAATCCGTCCTGATTTTTGTTTTAGCATCAGTTTGGTGACGGCGCGGGTACAGAGAAACACCCCTGTCAAGTTGAGATTGATCACCGCTTGCCAATCCGCAGGCTTCATGCGCATTAACAGGGTATCGCGGGTGATGCCGGCATTGTTGACGAGGACATCGACTCGTCCCCAGGTGTCGGTGGCGGCTTTAATCAGGGCGTTGGCCTCGTCTTCTTGGGAGACATCGGCTTTGACGGCGATCGCCTCACGTCCCATCGTCTGAATCTCGGCCACCACCTCCTCGGCGGCGGTACTGGAATTGGCATAGTTGACGACCACCTTGGCCCCTTCGCTGGCCAAGGCTAAGGCGGTGGCGCGGCCAATGCCTCGGGACCCACCGGTGACGATCGCCACCTTCTCGTTGAGGTGCTGCAAATTTGCGGGTAAAGCGTCCATGACTTGTTGAATGTCCTTATTCTCTGCAAGAGTCCCTATTTTAAGGTCTGACGGTCGTTTGAGAAATTCATCAGGTCAACCTGACTTGTCAGGCCAGGTCAAAGAGTAGGACCTCTGCGGTCTCATCGCAGCCGGTGAGTTTCAGGTTGTCTGGGGTCTCCCAGAGGGCGATCGCGTCTCCGGCTTGCAGGGTCTGCTCTTGGACTTGCACGCTGCCTCGGGCCACGTGAATCCAGACGCCGCGATCGTCGGCGAGAGAATGGGTCACTGAGTCTCCCGGTTGGAGGATGGTGGCATAGATATAGGCATCTTGATAGAGCTTAACGGTCCCCTCGTCACCGCTAGGAGAGGCGATACAGCGCAGTTGTCCCTGTTTGTCTTCGGGGGGGACATAAATTTGCTCGTAGCTGGGTTTGACGCCCTCCTGGTTGGGCAAAATCCAGATTTGCAACAGATGAACCGGTTCAGTATCAGACGGGTTAAATTCACTGTGGAGAATCCCGGTTCCTGCCGACATTCGTTGCACATCTCCAGGACGAATGTCGGACCCGTTGCCGAGACTGTCTTTATGGGCTAATGCCCCGTCGAGGACATAGGTGATGATTTCCATGTCCCGATGGCCATGGGTGGCAAAGCCTTGTCCCGGTTGAACGAGGTCTTCGTTGATGACTCGCAGGCTGCGGAAGCCCATGTGGTCGCGATCGTAGTAGTGACCAAAGGAAAAGCTATGACGACTCTTAAGCCAGCCTAAATTGACCTTGCCGCGATCGTTGGCTCTACGTAAGTTGAACATCCACAACTCCTCAACATCAATTGGCTGAATGAGGTTAACCAATTCATGCCATATTTCAAAACAATTGCCATATCTAATATATATTAGAGGATATCTGAAACTTTGCCCATCAGGCTAAAGGTTTCAACAGATGCCTTCGTTTCGCCATTTCCGCAAGGATGGTATGAATAATTTCTCGTAAAGTAATCGTTCTGGGGGGACTTCCCAGACGGAGCTTTGGCAGTCAAGGCTCAATGATTTCTGATTGAGTATCGCTTAGGTCTGTATGATAAAATCGAGTTATGGCCAGTGAGAGTCTGTTCGTGCTAAGACTTAACCGGGTAAACCCTTGCTAGCTTGTCTGGTTTTCTATCCCACTCACCCTAGATTGGAGTGGGGATTGGGAGGGGGATTGATAGAGTTTAAACTCGAAACGATTAAGGTCATGTTGTATTAAAATGTATATTCAACGCATCAAACTTAAAAATTAGAGAAACTTCACCGATATTGATGTTTCTCTTCGAGAACGAGTCTTCTTAATTGGTCCGAATGCTTGTGGGAAATCTAATTTTCTCGATGTTTTTCGATTTTTGAGAGATATTGCTGACCCAGATGGTGGCGGGTTACAGCGAGCGGTTAAAGAGCGGGGTGGTGTGTTAAAACTACGCTCTCTTTATGCTCGCCGCTATCCTACAATTGAAATAAAACTATATTTAGGGGATGATTTAGTGAGTCGCCCTAAGTGGGCTTATAGTATTGGCATTAAAAATAAAAAGGGGGGTGATAATCCCCCAATTTTGGCGTGGGAAAAGGTTTGGAAAAATGAAACTCTGATTTTGGATAGACCAGATCAGTATGATAACGAAGACGAAAAATTACTGACTCAAACGGCACTTGAGCAACTGAGATTTAATCGAGAATTTAGAGAGATTCAAACGTTTTTTCAATCTACGCTCTATCTGCATCTTCTGCCGCAACTGTTGAGATATCCAGATACATTTGAGGGAGCAACTCTGCAAGCCGATCCCTTTGGTAAAAACTTTTTGGAGCGTGTGGCTCAAACGTCCGAAAAAACCCGAAAATCTTGGCTTAAAAAAATTGAAGCTGCTTTAAAGGTTGCGGTTCCTCAAATGAAGCAGTTAACGGACATTAAGGACAACATGGGTCATCCTCATCTTGAAGTGGTTTACGAACATTGGCGGCCGAATGCGGGGAAACAACGAGAGGATCAGTTTTCTGATGGAACCCTACGTTTGATTGCACTCTTTTGGTCATTGTTGGAAACGAAAAACTCTGTGCTTCTGTTAGAGGAGCCTGAACTGTCTCTGAATGCTGCGATCGTAGCACAACTTCCTGCCATTATTTCTCGTTTACAAAAGGGTAAAAAAAGTCAAATTATTCTGAGTACACATAGTGCTGATTTACTATCTGAACCTGGAATTGATGGTCGAGAAGTGGTCATGATGCGACCGGGAAAAGAGGGAACTGAAGCAACCGTGGTCTCTTCAGTTCCGGAAATCCGATCATTGCTTGAGGCGGGATTGACGATAGCAGACAGTGCTCTACCGCAAATCAGACCGGCTGAGATTCAACAATTGGAGTTGTTTTAGTGACTTTGATTCCTATTAACTTAGTTTATGAAGATGTCATTAGTGGTACAATTTTAGAGAAGATATTATGCAACGTAGATGCTGAATACGCTGTTGGCTTACGGTTAACTCGGAATGGTTTTGGATATATCAAAAAGAATATTCAGGGATTCAATCAAGCGGCACAAGGGTCTCCTTATTTAGTTTTGACTGATTTAGATCAAGTGGATTGTCCCATAACTCTTATTAACAACTGGTTGGGTGGACAAGCGAAACATCCTATCGTGTCGCTTCAGTCTGTCCTAAGCCATATTTTCGGACAATTGGATTGGCGAGACGACAGCTAATATCAAATCTGAATTCAGTTCTGAGGTCTTACCGAGGTGATATTCCGCTATTGCTGAGGCGGCTCGTTGGGTGAGATTATCTGGGGAAGGAGACCATGATTGTGGCTTATCTCTCCCCCAAACAAGGGAAGGCTTTAGACTTAACTTTTGAGATCCTTATAAATCTGTTTGAACTTGCGTTGCTGTTCGTTGTGATTGACGATCGCCTGAGGATAACCACAGGCTTCACAATCTAACGGTGAAATGTTTCCCGTGACTAAATCTTTAGTCTCCAAGCTGCGAATTTCAGGCAACCAGTGTCGAATATACTCAGCTTCAGGATCATATTTCTTCGCTTGGCTGGCAGGATTAAAAATGCGTAATGGCTTGGGGTCCATACCACTAGATGCACTCCATTGCCACCCCCCATTATTCGCCGATAAATCCCCATCAATGAGCTTTTGCATAAAATACTTCTCTCCCCATTGCCAGTTAATCATCAAATCTTTGGTCAAGAAACTGGCGACAATCATGCGACAGCGATTGTGCATCCATCCCGTCTCATTGAGTTGTCGCATGGCGGCATCAACAATGGGAAAGCCAGTTTTTCCTCGACACCAAGCCTCAAATTTGCTTTCGTCATTTTGCCAAGGAAAGCGGTCCCAGGGTTGTCGATAAGGTCCGGCGGCGAGTTCAGGGAAAAAGTACATCACGGTTTGATAAAATTCTCGCCAGGCTAACTCCTGTTGCCAGGAAAAAATGTGATCTCGACTCTCATCACTACGGGTTGTTTCCATGACCGCTTCGGTGGCGGCCCAGACGTCCCGGATGCCGATCGCACCAAATTTCAACGCCGGACTGAGGCGAGAGGTTCCGTCATTAAAGGGAAAGTTTCGCTGTTCGTCGTAACTATAGATTCCTTGCTGACAAAATGCCTCAAGTTGTAGTTTTGCCGCTTCTTCTCCCGGCTCTAAAATGAACGGAGCTTCCCAGGATAGTCCTAAATCTGATAGAGTGGGTAAGGCGATCGCCCCCAAATTATCCAGGGTCTTCTCCTCGGCTGCGGTTAACTCCTCTAATCGCTCCGGGGTCGCGACAGGTTTGGCTTTCGGCTGGCGGCTCCAATTCTTCCAATAGGGCGTATAGACGGTATAAGGTTTACAATTATTACTGGTTCCTGTTAACACGTCTCCCGGTGCATGTAAGAGTTGGTCCCAACAGTCATGAACCTCAATTTTTTGCTGAGTTAATTGTTCTTTAATCTGGCGATCGCGCTCCCGTCCATAGGGTTCAACATCTTGATTCCAATAGACAGCACTCACTCCTAAACCTTGAGCGATTTTGGCAATCATTGTTTCTGGGGGTCCCTGAACCAAAATTAAGCGCCCGCCAATCTGATGATAGTTTTGCTCTAAGTTGCGTAAACAGCCTAATAAATAGGCAACACGAGCTGGCGCAATATCATCGCGTTCTAAAATGTTCGGATCGAAACAAAACAGAGAAATGAGTTTGGCGCTATGGTGTCGAGCCGCTGCTAAGCCAACATTGTCACTAATTCGTAAATCTCGACGATGCCAAAATAAAACCAAGTCAGTCATAGTTCTTCATTCAAGTTATTAATGCCAGTCATGGATGCCAGTCATTGATTCAATGAATCGATTTAAGTCGTCGATTCAAGTAACATCTGAAGCGTAGCGTTCTGTCACCGTAACATTTAAGGTGATAAAAACGGTTTCGCTAGTAGAAAACTCGAAATAGATTTCGAGTCCACCGGTTCCCCAGCTAAAATTGCCTCTTCCAACGCATCTGGATGCATTAAAACCACTTCAATATCCTCGTCCTCATCCTGAGCCGGAGGACGGTCTAATTTCTCCAGTCCTTGAGCTAAATAGGCATAAATAATCTCATCAGAATATCCCGGCGCGAGGATAAATTCCCCTAACTTGCGCCATTGCTCAGCTCGATAGCCGGTTTCTTCTTCAATTTCGCGCCGAATCGTCTCAGCGGGATCTTCGTTCACTTCAACGGTTCCGGCGGGAAACTCCAAAATACGACCTTGCACCGCAAAGCGATATTGCTTCACTAACACTAAGTCCCCTTCAGGGGTCACGGGAACCGCCAAGGCGCCTCCCGGATGACGGATACATTCCCAGTCTCCTTCTGCACCATTGGGGAGACGTAAACGGTTAACTTCAAAGTCAAACTTACGACCCCCAAAGAAGAGGCGTTTTTTCAGGATTTCGGGGGATTCTTGAGCAAAAGACATAGGAGATGACCGTGAGATAAACGCAATTTAAGAGAGTTGAGTCACATCAGAACAGTTTAACGCCTCTTGTAACTCCTTGATGGAACACCCCGAGACGGGATCTCGCCAATGGGGGGCAATTTCGGCGAGGGGAACCAAGACGAAGGGACGCTCCCTCAGACGGGGATGGGGAACTTGTAACTGAGGAGAATTGAGGATGCGATCGCCATAAAGGAGTAGGTCTAAATCTAACGTTCTCGCCCCCCAGCGCTCTCGTCGCACCCGTCCAAATTGATGTTCTATCTCAAAAAGCCTCTGGAGCAGTTCCAGAGGCTCTAAGGCGGTTTTACCGATGATACAACCATTGAGATAGTCTGGTTGTGGGGGGCCGACGGCGCGGGTCCGATACCAATGAGACGACTGCACCTCCCACAGGGGCGATCGCAACTGTTCAATCGCCCCTTCTAAAATACCTCGGGAGTCTCCTAAATTACTCCCCAAGGCGATCGCCACTGATTCATTCACCCTTTGACGGCTCCTGATGTTAACCCTTGGACAATTTTACGTTGGAAGAACAACACTAACAAGACCAGTGGTGCGGTTCCCAAGACCGTGGCTGCTGCGGTGGTTCCATAGGGAACTTCAAAAATCGAAGCACCGCCCAATTGGGCCGCTGCCACTGGAATCGTTTTCATAACATCTCGGGTGATAAACGTCAAAGCAAAAATAAACTCATTCCAGGCAAAGATAAACGCCAAAATCCCCGTTGTCACCATCGCCGGAAGCGTCATCGGTAAGACAATTTTCAAAAGCATCCCGATGGTTCCATAACCATCAACTTTGGCTGAGTCTTCTAAGTCTTTAGGGAGCTGTTGAAAGAAACTCCGCATTACCAAAATGGTCAGGGGTAAGTTGATCGCGGTGTAGGGAACAATCAACGCTAAGTAGTTATTTCCTAAGCCAAAAAACTGGACCAGTTCCAGTAACCCCAGAAATAGCAGAATGTAGGGAAACAGGGTAATAATGAGTACTAACGATAGAATAATGCGCTCTCCGGGGATTTTTAAACGAGTTAGTGCGTAGGCAGCCGGTGCGCCAAATCCGAGACAGAGCAACGTTGAGACAAAGGCAACAAAGGCACTATTTAAGATGTAGCGGTGAAAGGGACGACGTGCGAACAAATCACTATAGTGACTCCCAGTGAGCTGATCGGGACTCGGTAAATAGACATTGGGAATCGATACGATCGCCTCGTTAGTTTTAACCGAGGTCAAGAACTGCCAAATCATCGGACCCAGGCTAAAGGCCAGAACGAGAAACACTGAAATCGGTAAGATCAGGTTACTCCATTGAAACCCTTGGGATTGAGGTTGAGATTCTGGGGTTGTCATAGTTAGGGAATTGGGAACTGGGAACTGGGAACTGGGGAAGATCCGACTCTTAAATTTCGGCTCCGGCTGACTTGCGGACGCGTTCGAGAGCATAGAAGGCGATCGCCACCACGACAATTAAAATTAGAAAAGTAATGACCACCAACGCCGCACCATAGCCAAAATCTAAATAGCGGCGGACGTTGGCATAAATATACAACGCTACCATTTCCGTTGCACCGCCGGGACCCCCTTCTGTCATCACTTGAATTAAGTCAAAAATCCCGAAAGATTGGGCAAAACGAAAGAGAGCCGCAATTAGAATTTGTGGCATCACCAGCGGGAGCGTAATTTGTCGGAAACTCTGCCAGGGACTGGCCCCTTCAATGGCGTGGGCCTCATAGAGATCTTCAGGAATAGACTGTAACCCCGCCAACAAGAGAATACTGACAAAAGACGTGGTTTTCCAGACATCAGCTGTAATCACCGATACCATGGCTAGGGTGGGATCACCGAGCCAGTTAATGCCGCTGTCAATGACTCCTAAACGCATCAAGATATCATTGACGACTCCATATTGATCATTAAAAATCCAAGTCCAGGCTAGGGCCATAATGGCGGTCGGTAAGGCCCAGGGAATAATGGCGATGGTTCGTACCAGGCCTCGTCCTCGGAAGCTGCGGTTGAGGACTAAGGCGATCGCCATCCCTAAGACTAACTCAAGAACCAAAGCAATCACCGTAAATACCGTTGTGTTCCAGATACTATTCCAAAAGGCACCATCGCCCCAAATACGAGCATAATTGCTTAACCCGGCGGGGACGGCTTCGAGTTCTGTGCCTAAGTTCTGGGTAAATAAACTCAGCCAAAAGGCTCGTCCAATTGGGTAGGCATAGACCAGAAATAGGACGAATAAGGCGGGTAATACCAGCACCCATCCGGTGAGTTGCTGGCGGGTACGCATATTACTTTTTGCCATAGATTTAAGAAAGTAAAGAACAACAGACCGATTGAGAGCTGGTTTATCCCCGTTAGGCCCGACCCAAGAGACGGCGAGTTTCATTCGCTGCTCGTTCCATCGCTTCTTGGGGACTCAGACGACCGGTGAGAGCAGAACTGAGGTTCCGTTGCAGGATGTCTGAGGCTTGGGCATATTGGGCAATGGGGGGGCGCAAAACCGACTGTTCTTGCACCTCTAATAAGTCGGGATAGTGACTATATTTGGCGACAATATCGGGATCATTAAAGAGCGATCGCCGACTGGGGACATAGGCGGTATCGAGAATAAACTGCTTCTGCACCGATTCACTGGTCATAAATTCGATGACCCGCCAGGCTTCTTCTTTGTGGGGGCTATCTTTGACCAGGGCCAATCCCCAACCGCCTTGACACGCACCGGCATTGAATCCCGCCTCATGAACCATCGGTTTAATGCCAATCTTGCCCTGAACGGCGGAGCCGTCTTGGTTCGCTAGGGGCCAGACATAGGGCCAGTTGCGCATAAAGACGGTTCGGCCATTTTGGAAGAAGCGTCGGGCCTCTTCTTCTTGGTAGGTGGTGACACCCGTCGGAGAAATTCCCTTGTCAATGGTACCGGTGAGAAATTCTAGGGCCGCGATCGCTTCAGGCTCATCTAACCCGACTTCTTCGGTGTCAGGATTCACCCAGAAGCCGCCATGGCCTTCGAGGACTTCAACAAATACGGCAGCTAAGCCTTCGTATTGTCGTCCCTGCCAAACATATCCCCATTCCACATCACCTTGTTCTTGCAAGGTTTGGGAGATCTCGATTAACTCTTGGGTCGTTTCTGGAGGCTCAAACCCGTTGTTTTCGAGTAAGTCTTGGCGATAGTAAAGCATCCCCGCGTCTGAGCGGAATGGCATCCGATAGAGTTGGCCGTTATAGCGTCCTCCCTCAAGATCTCCTTCTAGAAAGGCACTGAGATCTTCGTCGCTGACGCGATCGTCGAGGGGTTCGAGCCAACCAGCGGCGGCAAATTTGGGAGTCCAGACGATGTCCATATAGACGAGGTCGTAGATGGAGTCACCGAGCAAGAAGGCTGAGGTATAGAGGTCTTCGACGAGGTTGGTGGCGTTGGGACCTTCGACGATATCTAGGTCAATGTCGGGGTTTTCGGCTTCAAACCGTTCGACGATGGGTTCCCATTGCGCTCGTTCGAGAGCCTGCATGAGAATACTCACTTGAACCGGTTGTTGACTGAGGACAAATGAGTGAATCCCAAAGACGAGAACGGCGGTGATGGTGGCGATCGCCCCGTAAAAGATGCGTTGATACCATAGGTGATGCCACGAGTTAGTCCAAGAACGCCAAATTAATTTGAAGATCATCATAGGGGTTTGATGGAAGAACAGCAGTTGAGGAATCCGCTTCAGAACTCTCGATGTCGAACCAGAGGCTGTCCTTCGTACGGATTAGGGTCGAATGACATAACAAGGCATGAACGTTCAGGTCTGGGGACTGAAGGCGGCTATCGTCCCTGGCTCTGACACTACCGATGGTGCGATCGCTTCGGGCAAATTTCAAGGTCTTAGGCTCAGTTTTAGGGTTAAGTTTTTTTAAGTTGCTCGGCCGGGGTCTCATGGGGTTATCTAATTTAAGGACTTTGAATCCAATGGATCCGGTTGATAGATCCATTCACAAAAATAGGCGGGATGATCGACATATCCGCCTCAATTCGACCCGTTTCAAGAAAATGTTTTAAACTAGAAGAAATACTAACGATTGAGTTAAATACCAGTCTATGCAACTCTCCCCTCTCTCCCAAGTGGGTCAACGGTTATTCGCTTGGCAAATGTCAAAAATGACCGACGCTGATGAACGAACGATTGAATTAAAGCATCATCCGAGCTGTGCCAACTTAGCCCAACTTCGACAAACATTAGTGGGACAACTGCGAGGACGAGTCGTTGAAATTGGGGCGGGAGCTGGGGCCAACTTTCGTTATTATCCCCGAGATATTGAATGGATTGGCGTTGAACCGAATCCTTTCATGCACCCATATTTAGAGCAAGAAGCCGACAAACAGGGACTTCAGGTTGAACGTATCGAAGCTTGTGGTGCAGAATCAATGGCGGTAGCGGATCACTCAGTGGATGCGGTGGTGAGTACCCATGTGTTGTGTTCCGTTGGCGATCGCGATGGCGTGTTCGAGGAAATTAAACGGATTCTTAAGCCTCAAGGACAGTTTGTCTTTCTCGAACATGTGGCCGCTGACGCGAACACCTGGACACATCGACTCCAAAATGGCTTAAATCCCGTTTGGAAACGGGTATTTGATGGCTGTCATCTCAATCGTACGACCGGGGAGGCGATCGCCCAAGCTGGGTTCACAGACATTCAACTCCAGGAGTTTGAATTGAAGGTTCCCATTGTTAGCCCCCATGTCGCTGGAATCGCTTATACGCCGGCCAGTTAAGGGGTTACTGCGATCGCCAACGTTTCCAGGCCCATCCTCCCAAGACAACGACTCCAGCCACGGCGATCGCTCCCCAGACAGTCGGGAATACGAACCCCGTTGTCTCGTCAACACCTTCCCCTGAGGTGATGGGTTGCGTTTGAGAGGTTGCAGTTTCTCGGGTTTCCGTCTCAGAAGTCACCTCCGCTGTCGCTCTCCCTGGACGCACGGTCACCTCATAACTGAGGCTAAATGGCTCAAAATCAGCCGCATTTTGAGGAGACCCAGTTAAAACTAAGTCATAAACCCCAGCTTCGGGAAATATCACCTCAGCTCCCGGAATATCCTCATACCCTTCTGCGGAAATCGCCGTTAGGGTGGGGGTGGCGATGGCCTCGCTGCGATCGCCCCCTCGGAAGACTTCAAGTTGACAATTACAATCCTCTAAGGACAAACTCTCACCTCCCGATTGGGTCAAGGCG
Source organism: Phormidium willei BDU 130791 (assembly GCA_001637315.1). Lineage (GTDB taxonomy): Bacteria > Cyanobacteriota > Cyanobacteriia > Cyanobacteriales > Geitlerinemataceae > Sodalinema > Sodalinema willei. Next base: position 11,656 of record LSZA01000045.1, read on the forward strand.
AACCAGGTCTGTGCCGGTTCACCGGAGCGAGGATTATGATTCGGTTCGAGGTGAAAAGTTGCCCCAACATTGCCATCAGTTTTAATTAAATGAGCCAGCTCTAACTGACAATTTGTTCCTGATTTTTGGCAAATTCTCCAAGTTTTAGCCATCAGCAAATTTCCTGAATCATACTAAATTTAGTACGGGTCTTGAGGCTTGAGATTCAATCTATTGATGTAGAGGTTAAAAATCTCCTCTGACCCCAAAAACGACTAAACTTAGATTAACCTTGACTGAATTAAATCGAGGCTATTATTGCAAATTTTTCTTCAAAAACAAAAAGACACGCCGTCATACTTGTTCCCCATGCCCTATCCCGACTTGACCCAACTCCTGGAACTTCTGCCTTTGACTCTGCTTGGCTTCTTAGGGAGCTTTGGCCATTGCGTCGGCATGTGTGGTCCTTTAACCGTGGCTTTTTCCCTAGGACAAGGAACAACCACAGCACCCTGGCGTTTCCATCTCTGGCTCAACCTAGGACGAATCCTCAGTTATGCCAGCGTGGGACTGTTGTTAGGGGCTGTCAGTTCAACCTTGGTGGCTGGGGGACAACTGGCCGGCGTTGGGAGTGGAATGCGTCAGGCGATCGCCATCGTCACGGGCCTACTCTTAATCTTCCTGGGATTACGACAAATCAACCCTGAGAGTTTACCTCGTCTTCCCTTGCTGCATCCCCTACAAGGGAAAGTCCACGATCGCCTCAGTGGCTGGATGAATCATCTCTCCTTCCAAACTCATGGAGGCGTACCGTTACTACTGGGGATGTGTTGGGGGCTAATTCCCTGTGGCTTTCTCTACACCGCTCAACTCAAAGCCGCCGAAACCGGAGATCCCCTGATGGGAGGTCTGTCGATGCTGGCCTTTGGCTTGGGAACCACACCGATGATGGTGGGGGTGGGACTATCGGCCGCTCGACTCAGTGCTAACCGTCGCAGTCAACTGTTCCGCCTGGGGGGTTGGGTTACTCTCAGCATTGGCATTGTCACCCTACTGCGAACCGATGCCATGGTGGATCTAACGGGCCATAGCGCTCTACTGTTGCTGATGTTAGCCCTGGCCGCTCGTCCCCTGAGTGGCATTTGGGAGGGTCCTCTACGCTATCGTCGTTTGATTGGCGTAGCGGCTTTCGTCCTCAGCTTGGCTCATTTAGGGCATATGCTCGACCATAGCCTAGATTGGACCCCCGGCGCGATCGCCTTTATGATTCCCCAGCACCGTTGGGGACTCTGGGCTGGTATCGTGGCGCTGCTGCTGATGACCCCCGCCGCCCTCACCAGCACCAACCGACTGCAAACCGCCCTCGGCCGCCATTGGCGACGACTGCACTTGCTGAGCGTCCCCGCCTTGGGGTTCGCCGTCCTTCATACCCTGGCCTTAGGGTCTCACTACTTCGGGGAACTGTCTCGGAGTTGGGAAAATGGGGCGCGATCGCTGCTGCTACTCCTGTTGACGCTCACCGTATTGGGCTTACGTTGGCGAGTTTCCCCTAAATCCATCTCCCAGTCTGCTCCATCCCAGTCTGCCCCATCGCTCGGCGATCCCAAGTCCTAAGCCGAGAGTCACCCGTAAATCTGGCGATCAATTCGCACCAAGATCGTGAGAGACTATGCTGATTAGCCCCTGACAGGCTATTATTGACAGTCCATTTACCATCTATCGACTCGGCGATCGACCCGCCAACGGCCGAGTCATCAGCACTACATTTGTTGAGAGTGAGAGTTCATGCAACCACGTCCCCCCCTGCGCCGCACCAAAATTGTCGCCACAATTGGACCCGCCACCAGTCAACCCGAAGTGCTGCGGGAGTTGATTTTAGCAGGGGCGACCACCCTACGGCTCAACTTTTCCCACGGAACCCATGACGACCATCAACGTAGCATCCGCCTGATTCGTCAAACCTCCTTTGAACTGAATCAACCCGTGGGGATTCTGCAAGACTTGCAAGGACCGAAGATTCGCTTGGGACGGTTTGAGAAAGACTCGATTGTCCTCAAAGACGGCGATCCCTTCATCCTCACCAGTCATATCATGGAGGGCAATCAAACCATGTCCTCGATTACCTATGAACCCCTGGCCCGAGAGGTTCCCGAAGGCGCAACGATTCTCCTCGATGACGGACGAGTGGAAATGCGCGTTGAGAAAGTCGATCCCGCTGCTGGGGAACTCTACTGTCGAACGGTGGTCGGTGGGAAGTTATCCAATAACAAAGGGGTGAATTTCCCCGGCGTCTGTCTCTCGGTGAAAGCCCTCACCGACAAAGATCGCAAGGATTTGATGTTTGGCTTAGATCGCGGCGTGGATTGGGTGGCCCTGAGTTTTGTCCGCAATCCTCAAGATGTCCTGGAAATCAAGGAGTTAATCGCTAGCGCTGGCAAGTCGGTTCCTGTGATCGTCAAAATCGAAAAACATGAGGCGATCGAACAGATGCAGGAAATTCTCTCTCTCAGTGATGGGGTGATGGTGGCCCGGGGAGACTTGGGGGTTGAACTTCCGGCTGAGGAAGTCCCGATTTTGCAAAAACGCTTGATTGTCACCGCCAATCGCCTGGGGATTCCTGTGATTACGGCGACTCAGATGCTCGATAGTATGGTCTATAGTCCCCGGCCGACTCGGGCGGAAATTTCCGATGTGGCCAATGCGATTCTCGATGGAACCGATGCGGTGATGTTGTCCAATGAGACGGCGGTAGGTGAGTTCCCGGTGAAGGCTGTGGCCATGATGGCTCAGATTGCGACGCGCATTGAAGCCGATCGCATTGTTCAGAATGTGACGGGGGTTGATGATACCGGGCGATCGATTCCCAATGCGATTAGTCAAGCGGTGGGCCAAATTGCGGCTCAACTCGAAGCGTCGGCGGTGATGACGTTGACGAAAAGTGGCTCAACGGCTCGTAATGTCTCTAAGTTTCGGCCCCATGCTCCCATTTTGGCGGTGACGCCTCATGTGAATGTGGCCCGTCAGTTACAACTGGTTTGGGGGGTGAAAACCCTGTTAATTCTCAGTTTACCTTCGACTTCGCAAACCTTTGATGCAGCCATTAGTGTGGCTTTAGAGAATCATTTGGTGGATGAGGGAGATCTGGTGGTGATGACGGCGGGAACCCTTCAGGGGGTCTCGGGATCGACGGATTTGGTCAAAGTGGGTGTAGTGACGTCGGTGTTAGGTCATGGAACTGGGGTCGGTGCGTCGTCGGCGGTGGTGAGCGGCCCGGCACGGGTGGCACCGACGGCCTCGATGGTGGGAAATTTTAATGCGGGGGAGGTGTTGGTGACAACTTACACCGATGCCAGTTTTATTGAGATGATTAAGCAGTCCTCTGGGGTGGTGACGGAGGAGGAAAGTTTAACCAGTCACGCGGCGATTATTTGTTCGCAGTTAGGGAAACCGGCGATTTTGGGGGTGAAGAACGCCACCAAGTTGATTCGTGAAGGGGCGATCGTGACGTTGGATATTCAGCGCGGTGTGGTCTATTCGGGCGCACCGAGTACGGTGCAGAAGGAAGATCTGTTGAATAATTAAGTCTCGCTTCACGGCGACGGGTTGGGCAACGCATCGCCCTTACCACAAATCTATGATTTTGTCAATTTTTTGGGGTTATCGGCTTGGTCGGTCTTGAGTGTCTTGATAGTGGTTGAGTCGTTGTTGATAGATGGTTCTGAGTTCTTCCCAACTGGTTTGGGGTTGTCCGTAGCCTGAACCGGGGAGGCTGGCCCATTCTCGGCGGATGGCGGCGATCGCTCCGTCAAAGTCACCCCGTTCAATTTTACCGAGTCCCCCTCGCCAACGAATTAACTCCACGGCGGCTCGATCTTGAGATTGGGGGGAGAAGTCGTTGAGTTGTAGGCGTTTGGCGACGCTATCAAAGGTGCTACTAATCATTTGATAGCGGCCGGCGGCGTCGGAACAGAGACGATAGCCGTGATAGGAGGCGCAGCGAACGCGACGGGGGTGATCTCGGAAGCTACGAAAGGTCTCGAAGGTAAAGAGGGTGCGATACCCTAGGTTGTCGTGGGTTCCTTCGGCGAAGGCGATGGTGTCGAGAAGCGCCCGCACTTCTGGGGGGAGATCGTCAAGGGTGTTCTCGATGAAGGGGTTATCTCGATGACGGCTTCGTTGGGGTTCTGAGGTGACGTATTCCGAGAGGCGATCGCGGCTCTCGGAGGGGTTACGGCGACGATTCGGTTGCACGAATCGTCGCAGGGGAAGGGCGATCGCCACTCCAAGCAGTCCTAACGTTAGAGGAATCAAAAGCAGCCGGACACGCTGTTTTTGCTGTCGCCGCAGTTGACGCAGGGTCTTTAGACGCGGTGACACTGGCCGGCGAGGTACGGGTGAGCGAGTGGCTCGTAAGTTCGGTTGTGAGGGTCGAGACTGAGAGTGAGATTGAGGATCGCGCATCATGAGCGCTCTTGAGGTCGCAAGGTGGTAATTGAGGGCAGTTGACCGTTGACGGTTGGCTGCGACAAAACCGTTGTCTAATCAGGAGTTGGGCTGTTGTGGATGTCTTATTTCACCTGGCTACTGCTAGACAAGAGTCTCTCTAGCATACCCTGAACCGTGATCCCCGACGGCGATCGCCCCTGGGAATCCCTGGTCAAAGGCGGAAAATCGACTCGGATTCTATCTGGGTTCTTTGACATCTTTTTGAAAAAAGTGTTAAAATCGATACAGAATATAATCTCGATTCAAGCACTGGTTCAGTCCAGATTTCGGCAGCGGAATCTTGACCGCATCATTTTTTTTTCGTTGTTGTCACGGACATTTAGGAATTTATGAAACTCTCTTATCGCGGTGTCCCTTACGAATACACACCCCCGTCCTTGGAAATGAGCGAAAGTGAAATCCTCGCCACCTATCGGGGTCAATCCTATCCTCTGCGCTATCCTCGGCACATGACGATGGTGCAGCCTGTTGCTGATCTCAGTTATCGCGGTGTTCCCTACCGCACCACGGCTAATGGGGGTACGGAAGCGCTGGAACGCCCCACCCGAGACCGGTTAGCGCCGGTGATGTCTATGAGCGACTTGGAGTTTTCTCAACTGAATCAAGTTCACCAGGAAAACCTCTGTAAGCGTCTTTCGGCTCGGATGGCCAGTGCGCGCGATCGCGGCGACGACAAGCTCTTACAACTGTTAGAGCAAGAAAGCCAGCAACTCGTTTGCAGCCGTTAGATCTCATCAAAACCAGGTTTAATACACTCAAACCCTCGTCGGGTGGGCAACAAATTGCTCATCCGACGTTTTGTTGAAGATTTCTCCCTATTCCCTGTTCCCTATTCCCTGTTCCCTATTCCCTGTTCCTTCGCGATCGCCACACAAGTGGCCAAATCCGCCTCAGTTTTCACCGCTTGAGGAGTAATATGAGTGGCACTGCTACGATAGCCTCGCGCCCTTAATCGCGCCAACAACTGCTCACGGGGCAACATATCCCGGCCACTGCGGCGGCCAATCTCACCGAGGCCATAGAAATAGGGCGGTAAGTCAGCTTCGGCGATCATCGTTTGCAATAGCTTCACTCGGGAGGACCAACCGTGCTGCTGGGCCGAAATTTGCATTCGGTGCAGGTACTGGCGATCGTGAAGCGCCCCCAACCACAGGGGACCACTGAGAACCCGAGACTGTCCATCTCGCGGACAGGGGGAAATCCGTCCCAATTGTCGCCAAGTGACAGTTTCATATTCACCGCAGTGGTGACAATAGGCTAAAAAGCCATAGTTGGCTTCCGTTAACTGTTGTCCACTCACCAGTCGCAACATCACCCGATAGACGGAGTGAGCATAAAGGGAAAATAAAGGAATCACTCCCAAACCTTTCGTCGCGGCTTGCTGCTGGGTGCTACCAATGAGTAAGCGTAATCCTTGTTCATGGCCACTGGGATGCGATCGCCCGTAAGCCCCATACACCCGCAGACTCTGTTCCCGTTCGTGGCCCGTAGCAGTTCGGCCATCGGTACTGGTGAGATAAACGAGTCCCCCCAGGCGTACTGCCCAGAGACTGGTATTGAGGAAGGGAACCGGCGAGCCAAAACTATCGACATCGACGAGATCATAGTAATCGCGGCGATCGTAGCATTGGAAAAACACTCGGTTAGCATCTCGGTGTTGAATATCCCCGGCTTGGGCGGCTAACATTGGCCCCAAGTTCTCCTGAAGAATCCCATTGAGGTCAGGATTCCCTTCGTTAGCGAGAACCCAATCCGCGCCCCCTTCGAGCCAATAGCGCAGCGATCGCACCCCACAGCCGGCCATACTATCGAGAACTCGCAACTGGCCGCGATCGCTCTTCTCCACCTGGGCCGCCAGAATCGCCAAATCCCGCCCAACCTGGCTAGTTCGGCGATAAAATCCTTGACCAACCTTAAAGCTGGCCGCCCCTTCGCGATGGCTCATCTCAGCCTCAGTCATGACAAGTTAACCCAGTTATTAACCCAGTTCAAGCCGATCCTTGTTGATAACTCACTGGCTGACATCCTCCCCCTCTCTCTCGACTTGATCGCTTGACCGTCCAAGAACATATGGTATAGTCGAGCCAAGTTTTGGAGACGTCTCGGAACTCTCCCCAACACGTCTGGTTCCCTAGCCCCATTGAAACCGCTTAAGATTCAATGACCTCCCAATTTACCTCAAACCTCAATCCTGATGAAATCAAAGACTTGATTTCCCAGCTTTCGGCCGAGAACGTCACTGACCTTAAAACCGGTTTAGAACATTGGCTGGATACCCCCGACTCCTCCGCCAACGAGAGAAGCGGCTTGGGTGCTTCTTCAGAAGCCTATGACCTAGAGGAGCGACGTTAGCTACGATTTTGGCGAAAATGTAGCTGAAATCTGGCTCTAATCTTGAATGTACTCTGTCCCTGAGAGGAGTGCCGCCTCAGCCTTAACAAACTCTCGTCCGAGATAGAGGGCATGATCTAAATAGGTTAAGGGAGGGGGATCAGCTTGTTCCGTGATTTTCATACCTAGTTCTTTTGCGGTTTTCCCTCGATAGATGGCGCTAGGCCGGCGTTGCGCCCCTCCCTGACAAGGTATTGGCTCTCCCGTCTCGGGGTCAACAGCTAAACCTTGCTCATTAATATCATTACTATAATGCTCGGCACAGATTACCTCTGCATCACGGTCGAGATAGATTAAAAAATAGCCCGCTGGATCAAGCTTAATAAACCGCTTCGAGAGTTCATCGTCAAAGGCGGCTAGGTCGTCGCGGCGAGAAGTTTGAGAGATCATTGTTTCGTTCACATTAAATTTGCTGAACTCATGATTATAGCTGATTCAGGAATGTGAAACAAGGGAAATCCAGGAGAAACCCTTAAAACAAGTTTAAGAAATGTAATATTTCCCCAAGTACCGGTTTTCTATGCCAAGATGGCCGTCGTTTGGGTTGAGACTATCCCCTCGACCCAGAATGAACGATAAGCCGACGTAAACCTTGCGTTTTCTCTTAATAAAAGATGTTTACGTATTCCTCAGTCTGAGGAGGCTTTGCTATCGTGAAACCCCGAAATTCCTATCGTCGCTTGACCCGGTTAGTCAGTTTAGCTCTGGCTCTGGTTGTCCTGTTCAGTCTCCTGAGTTGGGGCCGTCAACCAACCTTGGCTCATCGTCCTCATCATGTGGTGACGGATGTTGAGATTTCTCCGGGGTTTAGTGAAGACCAAACTCTCTTTATTGTTGTCCGCAACAACTTATATAAGTCTACTAATGCCGGGAACTCCTGGCAACGACTCGTGGATGGACTCGACAGTCAGGAACTGTCAGGACTGGCCCTATCGAAACAGACCCGCGATCGCCTCTATCTCAGTACTCGAGGTGATGGGGTCTATCGCTCCACCGATGGGGGTTTGTCTTGGACGCAACAGGTCAATGGTTTAAGCCGCCTGGACCTAGAGGCGATCGCCATCTCCCCCAACAACGACAATCTAATTCTAGTGGCGGGCCATGATGGAGGTCTCTATCGTAGCGACAACGGGGGAGAGCAGTGGCAATCGGTTTGGATGGACAACCAACCCATCACCCGTTTGAGCTTTACCCCAGATAATCCTCAAGTCATCTTTGCCGGGACCGCGCAAGGAGAAGTCCATCGCTCTGATGATGCTGGGATAACTTGGGTTCGTAGCAGCCAACTGAATGAGGCTGGGGCAATTACGGCGATCGCCCCCTCTCCCAACTTTAGCCAGGATAATCAGCTTTGGCTGGGAACGGCAACAGCGGGCGTTTTCTACAGTGACGATGGCGGAAATCAGTTCACGGCCATCGACTCAGATTTACCGGATTTACGGATTACCGATCTCTTGGCCCTGGCCCCGAATGAGGGACAACCTCAGTTGCTACTGTCAACCTGGGATGCAGGCTTTTTTCGCTCCGACGATGGCGGCCAAACTTGGAACCCGGCCCAAGGGGAGTTAGCCAAAGACGTGCAAGCCGATGAACTTGAAGAACCTCATTTTTATGGCTTAGCCACCTCGGCTGACGCCTTAGCCGAGGGCTATGTCTTTATGGGGGGCTTTAATAGTCTCTATCGCTCGGAGGATGGGGGTCAACAATGGCAACAGCTCGAAACCCTCTCACCGGATATTGTCATGGCCTTTGATATTTCCCCGAACTATGGTCAAGATCAAACCCTGGCTTTGGGAACCTATGTGAATGGCCTTTATTTAACCCAGGATGGCGGTCAAAATTGGCAACGTCCCAGCCGAGGTCTGCATCTACCCTGGTTTACCAACAACTTTGAACAGCAGTATCAAGATCCACGCCGTTACTTCCATGTGGCGTTTTCCCCCAACTACGCCAACGATCAAACCCTCTTTGCTTCGACTCTCTGGACAAAACTGCTGCGATCAACTGATGAGGGCATCTCATGGCAGGTGGTGTCCCTACCCTCGGAAACGCGGGGGGCGACTCTGGTGGTTTCTCCCAACTTTGCCGAAGACGACACGGTCTATGTGGCCGGACAATATGGCAAGTTTTTCCGCTCTGAGGATGGCGGTCGTCATTTCCAAAAGGTGGCAGATATTGGGGCCGGTGGGGGAAATGATGCCCCGTCCTTTGTGGCGTCCCCCAATTTCATTGAGGATGGCATCTTATTGGCCACTGGGCCAGGGGGAATTTATCAATCGAGCGATCGCGCCGAAACGTGGGAGCGTCTCACCCCAGACCCCGCCTGGGAAACACGCCGCAATCTGCAAATGGCGATGTCTCCCAACTATGCCGCCGACGGAACGATATTTGTTGGCACTGATGCGGGGGTATTTTGGTCAGCGGATGCGGGTGCCTCATGGGAACCCTTGGCAGGATTAGCAGATTTTGCCGAAGACTATATTGAGGCCATTGCGGTCTCGCCGGAGTTTGAGCGCGATCGCACCCTTATGGCCAGTATCCGAGGCCAGGGACTTTGGCGCAGTGTCGATGGGGGTCAGAGTTTTACTCAAATCGGAGATCGCAAACTTCTCTTCTCAAAACTGAGTGGGATTCCCTCAGCGGGGATGGCGATTCAGTTTTCCCCCAACTACGGTGACGATGACACGGTTTATGCCATGGGAGATCCCAAGACGGCGCTCTATCGCTCTCGGGATCAAGGGTTAACCTGGGAAACCCTAAAGGTTCCAGACCTGGAACTGGCGGCTCCTAGCCTCGTTGAACAGGGACAAATTTACGCACAGGTCTATCGCGGCTCGATTCTCCGGTTTGGCCTAGCTGCGGCGTTGGGACTGGTGAGCTATGTGGCGTTGAGCTGGTTCACCCGTCGTCGGACGTTGCCGATCCCGCGTGCTGTGATTCCTGTGATTGGAACGATTCTTGTCTTTAGTAGCTCTCTGGTGATTCTGCTCGGGTAATCCCTGCTGTTCGTGAAGTTTCAGGGGCGATCGCGTCTCAAGGTTATGGAGTTTGCCATGTTTATTATCCTACCCATTCTGGCTTGGGGCAGTTTCTTCCTCATCCTACAACGGCACCACCGTCATCCTTGGCGGGAGGCGCTACTGCGATCGCTGGTGATCTGGGGGGTCACCCTAACGGTGATCACCGAACTCTTGAGCGGCTTACGGCTATTGACTCCTCTCGGTGTTGGGAGCGCCTGGTTGCTGGTGATTGGACTCTGTGCTTTCGTGATACGTCGTTATGGGGGCTTGAGGATGAGTCCAAACCCGGAATTGGTCAAACAGGCGGCTTCTCGTTGGTCTCTGCCCCTGTTTCCCTCCCTTTTACTGGCTGGGGTGGCCTGGATTGTCGTGATCACCGCCGGGTTGGCGATCGCCTCAGCCCCCAATAACCCTGACTCGATGCGCTATCACCTGAGTCGGGTGATGCATTGGCTACAACATGGCACGGTTGCCCATTATCCCACTCATAGTCTCAAGCAAATCTATCAAAATCCTGGCTCAGAATTTGCAATTGCTCAGTTTCAGCTTCTCAGTGGTGGAGATTATTTTGCCAACCTGGTGCAATGGGGCAGCATGGTGGTTAGTCTCGTGGGGGTATCCCTGATCGCTCGACAACTCGGGTGCGATCGCCGAGGACAGATCTGGGCTGTCGTGTTCTGTGCCACTATCCCGATGGGGGTATTACAAGCCGCCAGTACCCAAAATGACTACGTCGTTACCCTGTGGTTGGTCTGCCTGACTTACTTTGCATTGCTGATGCTGCATGTTGGCGTGACGGTATCGACAGCGGTCTATATCGGGGCGAGTTTGGGGTTGGCGATCCTCAGTAAAGGAACGGCCTATATTTATGCTTTTCCTCTCTGTCTGGGCTTATTGGTTTGGACGATTCAACAAAAGCGTGGCCGAGTCTGGCAATTGGGAGGTTTGGCCGCGGCGATCGCTCTCCTCTTAAACCTTGGACATTATTGGCGCAATTTTGCCCTAACCCATTCCCCTCTTGGGGTAGATGTGGGGGCAGAAACCAATAATATCCTCTCTCTGCCGGTTTTTATTGCCAGCATTTTTAAACAACTTTCACTTCATGCAGATTGGGTGCGAGCCTTACAGTTACAAGACTGGATTGTTCCCACCACAGGATTGACCGAAAAATTGATCATGATTATTCATGATCAGTTTGGATTAGATATCAATAATCCTGCTCTCCTCAGTCCGAAAGTTAGTCGCTTTTATGTCCCTGCTACTTCTCAATATGAAGATATTAGTGGTAATCCGATACATCTGATTCTCATTGCTGTTGCACTTCTCATCCTACTGAGCCGCAAATCCCTACGGAAACAGTCCGATTTAGCCTGGGGAGCCATCTTATTAGTTACCGGTTTTTTAATGTTTTCTTTTCTGTTTACTTGGTCTCCTTGGCGCAGTCGCTTACATCTGCCCTTATTTGTCTTATTCTCTCCCCTAGTTGCGATGATAGTTGTCCGAACATTTCCCCCAATCGTGACTGGCTGTATTGCGTTGGTTTTACTGCTGTCAATTCAACCCTGGCTATTTGATAATCAATTCAAGTCGCTCTTGGCAGAACAATCTATATTTAATACTCCCCGTATTGAGCAATATTTCAAGAGTCAAAGTCATCTCCAAGACCCGTATCAAGCCATGATGACTGAGCTAAATCGTCTCAACTGTTATGATATCGGTATTGGCAGTCAAAGTTTCTGGTTTGAATATCCTCTATGGGTACTTTTACAGCAACAAGGGCAACAGAAGAGTCACCTCTATCATGTTGCTGTTGATAATTCTTCAAGTCAGGCCAAGCTCACAAATCACCCCCTCTCGGGAACCAGTCCAGCGCCTTGTGCTGTTGTCTTCCTTCAGGAAGACATTAACGCGACGCCTCCAACCCAACTCACAACAGAATATGGACTCTATGAGTCAGTTTGGTTGACTCCTATCCCTGACCGCAGGGGAAATCTTGAACTGTTACAACGGAGTTAAGATAGTCTTTAATTCTGACATTTGATCCACTTAACTTTTTGAGAAAAATGACGTATTTTATGTTACCTCAAAATCTACGAGAGCCACTTCGTCGTCAAAAAAATGCGGTGATTCAAGCTTACTTTCGTCAGCGGATTTATGCGAGTTCAGACCCTGAGAAAATTTGGGGGCGATCGCAGCCTATGGGGGTTCTCTTAATTCTCAGTCATATGCGATCGGGGTCTTCTTTATTAACTCATATTTTGACCCATAACCCCGCTATTCTGGGCTATGGTGAAACGCACCGAACGTACCAAACAACTCACGATTTCAAACAACTCATGGCTGATGTCTATTGGCGATGTCATGAGTTTAGACATCTAAGAGATCTCAAACATCTCAGGATGAATCATCACTATGTTTTAGACAAAGTCCTCCACAATCACTTACTGTCAAATCTTAGTCTTCTCACTCATCCCCAGGTGTCGATCATCTTTCTCATTCGAGAACCTGTTGCGAGTTTAGTGAGCCTGCAAAAATTAAAGCCTCATTTGAGCGATCGCCAACGCTTTGACTATTATTCAAGTCGTCTCCTTCAACTCGCAGACTACGCACAATTTATCAACAACAAAAATCATAGCTTATGGGTTACTTATGAGCAACTTTTGGATAATACCCCCTCAGTTTTAAGGTCTTTAAAACAATTTCTAGGTACCAAGTTAGAATTTTCGGAACACTATCAAATCCTCAAGACCACCGGACAAAAAGGAGTTGGAGACTCTCAAGAAAAAATAAAATCTGGCAAAATCATCCGGCAGAAATCTCCTCCTCCAACCTCACTTCCTGCGGACATCCGTGAGGAAGCTGAGGAGATGTATCAAACCACCTATCAAGCCTTATCACACTACTGTACCTCCAGCGTCTCTCTTGACCGTCAACAATATTAAGTTCCAGAATGAAGTTCCAGAATGAAGTTCCAGAATGAACTCCCAAAAACGAAAACCATCAATCAAATCATCCAATCATAGGAACACCATGAATCAACACAAAAAACAACCCCTCAACGCACAAACTCCTCAAATAACATCAACAAATACCAATGCAACTTGTCCATCCTCGTCCACCCAAACCACAGAAACCTGTTCCCTTTCTATTATGGTCGCTCGGACGGATTTACCGTTCATGATGCACACCATCCCCCATCTCGTTCGTGGTTGTAACTTCCCCTTCTTCAAACGGGTGTTGGTCATGGATACAGCTCCCTTATCTGGTGATAAAGTCAACCGTCCCGGTGTAGGAACAATGGAGGATTTACGAGCCGCATGTCAGACCCTCATTGATGAAGGAATCATGGATGAGGTCATTGAAATGGATTACTCTGACTCCTATCGGCGTGAGATCTATAAAAAACACTTTGGTATTTCAGAGATTCGTTTGACCCACAACTACAAAGGTTATCCCATTCTCGGCTCCATTTTTGCGATTGAAAATGTCCCCGGAGATTACATTGTTCATTTTGACAGTGATATGTTGCTACACCAACAGTCTGGATTCAATTGGATTGAGTTGGGGATGGAGTTACTTAAGCGTCGTGATGAGGTGATGTTTGTTCGTCCCTTTACCGGCTTCCCCTTATCCAGTGAAAGCCAGTTTCATCAAACGAAGTCGTATGACTATGATCCAGAAGGCTTTTATAAATTCACCTTCTTTAGTAGCCGGGCCTTTCTTCTAAAACGTACAAAATTTGAACAATTACTGCCAATGCCGGTTTTATGGCTACGCTTTAAACGCCAGTGGCTGCGTAAGTTACCCCCTCGTGTTTTGACAAGTCTTAACAACTGGACGGGTCGAGGAAAGTTAGACTCTTGGGAAGTGATTGTTTCCAACCAACTCAAAAACGCTAACTGCGTGCGAGCCACTCTCGCTCATCCCCAAGCCTGGACGCTACATCCCACTCAGCGGAGTCCGGAATTTATCGATCGCCTCCCGGATATTATCGATCGCATTGAACGGGGAGACGCGCCAAAGGAACAGTCAGGCTATTACGATCTACAACTAGAATACTGGCTCTAGGAAAACAGCCTCAGATTGTTTTCCGGTTCTAGTCAGCTTCATTCTCTTGTCATTTCTTGATGATCGGGCTATAATTTTCTGGACGAGCAGGGTTGACGCGATCGAATGTGCTGCGATTGTTGTGCGACAGTTTTGCGACAGCAAGGGGACAACAGCGGCTAAAGCTAAAAACTCCCTTTGCTGTCTTGTTCTATTCTCCTTGCATGATCCAAATTGAACCATGAATCCCAAACCAAATTTGAAAACAATTGCAGTTTGGCAACCCTATTTTATGGGAGGAGGAGCAGAAGCCGTCAGCCTCTGGATTTTAGAAGCCTTAGCGCCTCACTATGATGTTACCCTTTTTACCTTAAATTCAATTGATTTAGAGCGCTTAGACACGCTTTATAATACACATTTAACACAACAAAATATAACGGTTAAAGCGATATTACCCCAAGGGTTAGACACGGAATTCGTCAAACCCTTAATTGCTAACATTTCCAAAGTACGCTCAGGGTTGATTCACTGGTCGGTGCGAGTCTTTAAAGAACTCAACCAAGACTATGATTTAGTGTTGTCAACCTACAATGGTCTAGATATGGGACGGCCGGGGATTCAATATCTCCATTGGGTTCATGTCGTTGACCCCAATCCCAAAACCATGAAACGATGGGGGAAAATCTTGATGAAAATCTCGGATTTTTCCAGGGAGCGTCTCCAAAAAAACATCACTTTAGCCAATTCTCAACATACCGCTAAGACCATTAAACAAGCCTATGGTATCGACTCTCGTATTGTCTATCCGCCAGTGGTGAGCGAGATTGAGGCGATTCCCTGGGAGGAGAAAGAGGACTCATTTCTCTGTAGTGGTCGGATTGTTCGCCCTAAACAACCCCATCAAGTCATCGAAATTTTACAACAAGTACGCGATCGCGGCTTCGATGTTAAACTACAGATCACCGGCGGTGGTGGAGGGGCTTACCAACAGTCCTATGAACGACGCATCAAAAAGATTGCAGCCCAGAACTCAGACTGGATTCAAGTCTATCAAGATTTACCCTACAAAGACTACCTGAAAATCCTCGCTCGTTGCCGCTACGGCCTGCATCAAAAGCCGGAACCCTTCGGTATTTCCGTCGCCGAAATGGTGAAAGCTGGTATGATTCCTTTTGTCCGCAACAAAGGTGGACAAGTCGAAATTGTAGGAACACAACATCAGGAACTCCTCTATCATCGACAACCTGATGCCGTTGAAAAGATTGTTGCTGTTTTAGAAAATAAAGACAAACAACAGAGTCTCCTAAATTCTCTCAAAAAACAACAAGATCTCTTTTCTGTCGAACAGTTTATGAAAGAGATTCAGGCGGTCGTTGCCGAGTACTTTCATGAATCTGAGTAACGTCTGGTTCAAGGAGATACGTGACCTGAGATTGGTAGGTAAAGAGCAGCGTGGTTGATATTATTAACTATCATGTGAGACATTCGGTCAATATCGGCGATTTAGTCTCATCTCCATTGAGTTATTTTGACATTCCTGGCTATCACCTTGAACTCAAAGATATTGATGAATTGCTAGACCAGCCGGCTGGCCCCCACCATGTGATTATTGGTGGCGGTGGTTTGTTGTTTCCACGCTTCCTGGAGAATCTGCAACAACTTCAGCAACAGCCGAAACAGGGACGAGTGATTCTTTGGGGAGTGGGGCAACAATCCTATGAGAATCCCTCCGAGTCTTGGCGGAATTTTAATTATGCCCCCTATCTTGAGGGCGTTGATTTAGCCGGAGTTCGTGATTATGATGTTGGCTTACCTTGGCTTCCCTGTGCCAGTTGTATGCACCCGGAATTTGACCGTCCTCGTTCTCCTAAACATGAGATGGTGGTCTTTTCTCACAAGAAATTTCGTCTGAGGTTTAAGGGGTTGCCAACCTTTAGTAATGAACAGGTCGATTTTCGCGCTGTTTTAGACTTTTTAGGCTCAGGTGAAACCATTATAACCAGTTCTTTTCATGGGGCTTACTGGGGAACCTTGTTAGGACGAAAGGTGTTGGCGTTTCCCTTTAGCAGTAAGTTTTATAGCTTAAAACATCGTCCAGGACTTTATCCTGTAGAACGCTGGCGACCCAAAAAGTATAAGATATCTTTGTTTGGGAAGACCCTCTACCAAAAATTTTCCCAGGATTGGTTTCAATGTCAGACTGACAATTGGCAAGATTATCTTGACACCTGTCAGACGTATCCTGACAGTTTAGAGGAATGTCGAGAGCAGAATCGGCAGTTTTATCGGCAAGTTGTGGAGTTGCTGAAGGAGTCTTAATCGAGTTCCTAATTCACTTAAGGGCGAAGCACTGTTCGCCCCTACCAGTATTATTGATTATCCATTACTTTGAGAGGTTGCGGGAAGGCGTTTTGCCAGGGATTCACGACGTTTTTGGGCAACGGAGTTGTTGGGTTCCCGTTTTAAGACCTCTTGATAGGCGTCCAAGGCAGCGGCGTCGAGTCCTTTCTTTTCATAAGAAAATCCAAGGTTACTCCAAGCCGTAACATACTCAGGTTCGATTTTTAGAGCTTCTTTATATTGACGAATCGCCAGGTCATATTGCTCCTGAGCTGCATAGGCAAAGCCAAGGGCATTATACACTAGGGCTTTGTTTTCTTCTTCTTTTAAGTCTTTGGCTTTGAGAGCCTTTTGCAAGTTAAGGACGGCTTGGGAGTAGAGTCTTTTGTCGAGTAGAACGCCGCCGAGTTCATAGAAATCTTTGGCGGTGGCATCTTTGCTGCGAACGCGGCTTTGCAGGGTGGCGAGGGTTTTCTCGATGCGCCGAGTTCGTAAGGTTTGACGAATAACAAACCAAGCGGCAACGGCTAATAGCCCGACTAATGTTGCTAGATAAAACAGAGCGAGATTACTATCCATAAAGCAGAAAAAAGAGACTTAAAAACACGTATGGATCAGAACTTTAGGGGTATTATAAAGCGTGACGGGGTTTTATAAGCCCCATTCTCTGGCACGGTCCACTAACCAACCCTCTCGCTGCCAACGGACGATCGCACCATTGACGGCCTGCCGTAATGGTTCATACTCTAGCCCTTTAGGCATCATCACCGCTAGAGGAACCGAGGAGAGACGATCGCCGAGAAGATCATAGTCTCGATGGATTTGTTGCCAACCGCTGAGAACCGTTGCGTCACCGGCAAAAGCGGCCACGGTTCCGGCTTCGAGTTCTTGATAGGCTTGTTGATAACTCTCCACGCCGACTAATTCCACGTTGGGGATTTGATGGCGGAGGATGGCGATCGCCGCAGATTGATACAGCACTGCGACTCGACGCTGGGGTAAGTCGGCTAGACGGCGAATCTCAGGCTGGCGGGTGATAATAGCGGTTCCGTCGAAATAATAGGGGGGGCTAAAATTGACGAGGCGCGATCGCCCTGGGGTATGACTCATTTGGGCAATCACCAGATCCACCTCGTCGGCCAGAAGCCAGGGGAGGCGATCGCGGTTGGCCACGGGCCGCAGTTGAATCGCCTCAGCATCCCCGAGGAGGGTTTCGGCGAGGCGACGGGCGATCTCGATTTCAAAGCCCTGTAAACGTCCGGCTTCATCTTGAAACCCCAAGGGGCGCAGATTGTCCTTAACGCCCACAATCAAATAACCCCGCTGCTGAATTTCAGACAGAGGGGCGGCTTGGGCGACTCCCCCAGATAAGACCCCAAAGAACCGTCCCACCAAGGGACGCGCCTCGAAAATGCTGAGTCCCACCAGGAGACTCAAACTTAAACTGAGACGCGTCAGCCATCGATAAGAACCATTGGGGAACGTCGGAGGACGTTGCATCATGGAAGATGTCTCGGGGAAGGTCTCTAGGCGCTTTTAGCCGCCGCTACGACTTTGGCGAAGCCATCAGCATCGAGAACCGCCAATTGAGCCAACATTTTGCGGTTGAGTTGGATCTCAGCTTTTTTCAGGTCTCCGGTGAGACGAGAGTAGGTGGTCCCGTTGATGCGGGCGGCGGCGTTGATGCGGGTAATCCAGAGGCGACGGAAATCGCGTTTGCGACGGCGGCGATCGCGATAGGCGTTGCGTAGGGCCTTCATCACCTGCTGGTTCGCCGTGCGGAAGTTGCGGGAGTGAGATCCCCGGAAGCCTTTGGCCAGCTTTAAGATTTTTTTACGCCGTTTGCGGGCGACGTTACCCCGTTTAACTCGAGCCATGGGTTAGATTCTCCGATGGGTGGACCAATGGGTTTACAAATTGGGTTTACAAATAAGGGAGCATTTCGCGTACGTTTTCAGCGTCACGCTCGTTGACGACCGCTTTATTGCTGAGGTTACGTTTGCGTTTACTGCTTTTGTGTTGCAGGAGGTGGTTTTTGAACGCTTTACGGCGCATAATTTTCTTACCACTGCCAGAGAGTTTAAAGCGCTTGGCGGCGGCTTTGCGGGTTTTGAGTTTCGGCATAATTGCAGAAATTTTGACACAGCATCTCATCATATCGCGATCGCCGCTCTCTAGGCAATAGGCCGGTCGGCTCATGGTGGGGGTAATGGTGAATCATGGGTAAGGATGGAAAATCAGGAGGTTGAGTCGATGATTGATGAAGGTGTCATTAAATATGAGTCGGTCTGGGAACGGGGGGAACCCTTGTCTGAGGCGGTTTTGGGGGAGTTGATGGGGTGGCGCGATCGCCTCTATGGGTTAGGACTGATTGGGGCCTATGAGAACGGGATTGGCTTCGGGAATGTCAGCCAACGCCTCGGGGATGGAGATGAGTTTGTGATTTCGGGAACCCAAACGGGCCATCTCCCCCACTTGTCGGCGAACCAGTACACGCGGGTCTGTGAGTTTGACCTGGGGGCCAATCGTCTGCGCTGTTGTGGCCCCGTGAAAGCTTCGTCGGAGACTCTGACCCATGGGGCGATTTATCAACGTTGTCCTGAGGTTCGGGCCATTTTCCATGTTCACCATGGGCCATTTTGGCGGGGGGTTCTGCATCGGGTTCCCACGACGGGGGCTGAGGTTCCCTATGGCACGCCGCAAATGGCGCAGGAGATGTTTCGCTTATTTGAGGAGGAACACTTGGCACAGGCGCGTATTTTGGCGATGGGGGGCCATGAGGATGGGGTAATCAGTTTTGGGGAGAGTTTGGAGGAGGCGGGAGCGGTGTTGTTGCGGTGGTTTGAGGCCCTTCCCGATATCTTAAAAGCCCCCCCGCCATAACGCTGCGTGGGCGCCCTCTTCTCGTCGAGGAAGACAACGCTATTCTCTTGAACCCGGTCCGACGCTTAGCACCGTATAAGTACCGAAAACCTTAAGAATTTCAGTAAATTCACGCAGGTGGGCGATCGCCTCGGAGAGAATCACCTCATCCTCAGGAGCCTCCACATCCACAAAAAAGAGATATTCTCCGAGCAGTCGTTTCGTGGGGCGAGATTCAATGCGAGTCATGTTAATCCCGTAATTTGCCAGCACCTGTAGGGGGTTAAGCAAGGCTCCAGGGGAGTTCTGGGGCAAACTAAAGGCCAAAGACAAATAGGGGCGTCCTGGGGCTTGGGGGAGGGGGATATCACGCTCCCAAGCCCGAACCACCCAAAAGCGAGTACAGTTATCCTGATGATCATTGATCGCATGAGCCAGAATCGGTAGATCATACAGTTGCGCGGCCCGTTCCGAGGCGATCGCCCCCACCGTCGCATCCTGCAAATACTGCAATGCTTCCGCCGTGGAGTTCGTCGAATGTAAACTCACGTGGGGCAGTTGCCGTTCGAGCCAATGTTGGCATTGGGCTAACGCTTGAGGATGGGAATAGACCGTTTTGATCTCATCTAACCCCCCACCCCTCGAAATCAAAGCATGGTGAATCGGCAACACCAACGCCTGTTGCACCTGAAGATGCTCCTTTTCCCAAAACCGGTCTAAACTGACCGTAACACTGCCCTGAATCGAATTTTCAATGGGAATCACCGCCAAATCACAGCTTCGTGTCAAAAGCGCCTCTAAGGTTTGGGAGATGCTAGGATGAGGAACCAATTTACCCTGGCCCCCACCACTGCGCTCTAGCCAGTTGCAGTAGGCGATCGCAGCGGCTTCAGTATAAGTTCCGGTCGGACCGAGGTAAGCAAGGGTTAACATTAACAATTGACAATAAACGTTGACAGTTGACGTATCAGTGTTAATACGGTTAAGAGAGATGAAGATGTTGAAACGACTAAAAACAGCTAAAACTGTTGCCGTGAAAGCATCACAAGGATTTTATGCTTCCAGCGGTCCCAACATTGCTCTTGACGTCTAAGTATTAATACGGTTAAGACGGGTACATTAGGATTTAGAGTTAGAGCCGGGAGAACATTATGTCAAAGGTAATTGTAACGGGAGCCGCTGGGTTTATTGGCTCGAATTTGGTCGAAGCCTTATTGAGCCAAGGCCACCACGTCATTGGCGTGGATCGATTCACCGACTACTACGATACTCGCGTCAAACATCGTAACCTCACCCATATTCTACGCAGACCGAGATTCCAACTGATTCAAGAGGATATTCGTAACCTAGATTGGACATCCCTCTTAAAAGACGTAGATATCGTCTATCACCAGGCCGCCCAAGCTGGAGTTCGCGCCAGTTGGGGAGAAGGATTCCAAGCCTATACAGAATTAAACGTCAATAGCACCCAGGTTCTGCTCGAAGCCGCCAAAGAGGCCAATCTCAGCCGCTTTGTCTATGCCTCCTCCTCCTCCGTCTATGGCAATGCCATGGCCTTCCCCACCTCAGAAACCACCCTCCCTCAGCCCGTGTCGCCCTATGGCGTCACCAAATTAGCGGCGGAACATCTCTGTAGCCTTTACCACGCCAACTATGGCGTGCCGACGGTCTCCCTCCGTTACTTTACCGTCTATGGTCCCCGGCAACGGCCAGATATGGCCTTTCATAAGTTCTTGAAAGCCGCTTTAGATGATGAGCCAATCTCCGTCTATGGTGATGGCCAACAAACCCGAGACTTTACGTTCGTTAAGGATGCTGTGGCGGCTAACCTGGCGGCGGGGATCGTTCCTGAAGCGGTAGGCGAAGTCTTCAACATCGGTGGCGGCAGTCGCATCACCCTACGGGATACCATTTCTATTATGGAAGACGTTGTCGGTAAACCCATTGCTATCAACTACATGGAAAGCTCCAAAGGAGATGCTCGCCACACCTGTGCTGATGGTTCCAAGGCTCAGAAGCTGCTCGGTTTTACCCCCAGCGTCTCTCTGCAAGAAGGGCTAACTCAGGAATGGGAGTGGGTTCAACAGTTGTATCATCACCTCCGTTCTTCCCATCTACAACTGGTGGCTTAAGACGGATTGCCACGGCTTGATAGGCTTGACAAACTGGCTCAGGTCTGAATCGATAAGGGGCGATCGCAACCTACCACGTAACGTTGCGATCGCCCCTTTCTTGTACCATCTATCCGGTGGCGTCTAGTTGGAGTAATGGGTGTCGAGATTCACCTGAATCCGCTCCCGTTGTTCCGGCGTGAGAATCGGGGCCACCTGTAACCCAGTCATCCTCAAAATATTGTCTAGTTGCGCTTCCTGCTGGGATGACAACCCCATCAAATCCACCGATTCACTAAACGGCCGTCCCTCCTCAATTAAGGCCTGATGGAAGGTTTGCTGCTGTTGAGAACTTAACACCCGATTAATGCGAGCATGAGTTTGCTCAAAAATTGGCCGCAGAACCACTAACTGTTGTTCCGTCATCTCAACCCCGGTAAAAATGGGGAGTCGTTGAGCTTGAGCGAATAGGGTTTGCGTATCAGGCGGTTGCGTCTCCTTCTGAAGAATGAGTTGGGGGGGTTGGGCGATCGCCGGCCCCGAGAGGCCCAGTAATCCACTGGCGATCGCCCCAAACATGAGGGGTTGAACAAAAAATTTCATTACATCAAAACCTGTAAGGAGGAACTAAGACGGTAGACGCAACGAATCGGGAGAGGTTTCGCGAAGGGAAGGGAACAGGGAAGGCAA
>LSZA01000046.1 GCA_001637315.1 Phormidium willei BDU 130791
CAAGAGGGGTTTACTCTTGTGGTTGCCCTCTTCCGAGTTGTGTTATTGGAAACCGAAATTACCGAGAGAAATTACCGACCGAAATTGCCGAGAGAGCAACATTTTTTTGCTCGAATAAAACAACATTTTGGAGGCTTTTATTATGGCTAAACGCATCAATTCTCGGAATACTAAAGCCGAAATTTTAGAGGCGTATGAGGCGTTGCTCGATGAGAAAAAACACTTGCAGGCTCAAGTGAAACAGGCGCCGCGATCGCCGGACCCCAAACCTGCTGCTAGTCCCAATGCCTCAACCGACTCACGTTCCTCTGAGCGGTCAGATCAACCCGAACAACCGATGGTTCAGGGTCACGATACCTTAGCTCAATTGCAGCAAATTCAATTGGGGTTTGGGGGATTTGTCAGTCAGCTTTCGGAGGTTTTGACCCGAGATTCTAGCCAATTTGCAGAGGTTTTAAGTGCGATTGAAGCTGAACAAGAGCGCTTGCAAAATCTCTATGAAATTGAGTCTGTCGATGAGACAACCCTCACAACCTTGGTTGAGAGTTATCGCCATGAATCCAAACAATTCGCCGAGGAATTTGAAGCAGAACAGGAGGAATTAGAACAGGAGTTGCACGCTCAGCTAGAGGCTTGGTGCAAAGAACAAGCCGATTGGCAACATTCCTTTGACGAAGAACGGCAACAACTCGAAACCATCTGGAAACGGGAGAACGAGGAGTATTATTATCAACGAGCCATTGCCCAAGAAATCGACGAGGAACGCTATCAGCAACAGTTACAGGAGCAATACCGTCAACTAGACGAATCTCGCCAAGAACAGGAACAGGCCTGGGAAGCGCGAGAAACGGCCATCGCCCAACGAGAGGCCGAGTGGACTGAGTTACAGGCTAAGGTAGCGGCCTTCCCAGGCCAGCGAGACGAGCAGAGTCACAACGGGAAACGCCAAGGAGAGGCGATCGCCACCCATCAAGTCAATAGCGCCCTGGAACTGCGTCAGCAAGAGATTGAGGGACAACAACGCCGCTATGAGCTGCAAATTGAGGGCTTAGAGCGTACCATCGGCGATCGCCAACAGCAAATCCAGTCCCTGAGTCAACAGCTTGAGGCGACCTTACAGCAAGTTCAAGAGTTAGCCGTCAAAGCCATTGAAGGCCATGCTAACGGTGAATCGTTGCAGGCCGTTAAAGAGATCGCCCTCGAACAAGCCAAAACAGCGGGACGAACCAAGTAAGCAACATCCGTTAAGATGGACGAGGATGGCAACAAAACCGAGGTTGTCATCCACTATCCACGGTTATGGGGGAATCGTCCAAACCATGCTCATTGAAGATGAAGAACTCCGGGGAATCTTTCAAGAAGCCAGTGAAGATGGCTTACGAAAAATCAAAGCAGGATTGGCCCAGTTGCGAGAGAATCCTGAAGATACGGAAACCCTAGAGGACTTACTTCGAGAAAGCCATTCCCTCAAAGGTAACGCCGGGATGTTGGGGCTAAAAGATATCGCCACCTTAACCCAACAGTGGGAACATCTACTGAGTCAGGTCAAGGGCGGTCAGGTTAACTTTGATGACGAGGTTCAGCAACGGCTAGACGAGGGCTTAACGGCCCTCGATGGCCTGGTCCGAGAAGCGATTACTGGGGACCCGTCAGGGGTTCAAACCTTCTATGTTTTGGCCAAATTAATGGGATCTCAGGAGTCGGGCGTATCCTCTGATAAACATCAGGCGCAATCGCCACGGCCGACTCCGGGGAAGACAGACGCGAGTCCACCGCTCTCAGTGGAGCGTCCTCGTTCTCAGGCTCAAGAGACGGCTTTAGAGACGGCTCAAGAGACGGCTGAGACGGCTTCAGAGACAGCTTCAGGCACCGTTGAGGTCGATGATATTCTCGCCGAGCTTGAAGCCCAACTGTTAGCCCTAGAAGACCATGATTGGGATCCGGCCGATGGTCAGACGGAGGGGAAAATCCAGCAGAGCGATCGCATTGAGGCCCTATTTGAGAATCTTGATCGGTTAGAGCAGTTAACGGGGGAGGATGGCCAGTTACAGACTTTAACCCAGAACTGGAAACAGGACTTAGTGACCCTCATTGAGAGTGGTGGTAGTTTTGAAGCCGAAGCTGATCATCTCTACGATGGACTTGATACCATTCGCGCCCATTTCCACCCGCGCCTATCCCCGCCGCCGCTGAGTGAGACGGTTCCCCCGAGTTCCTCCGCCATTCCTCAAGGGACAGCGAGCCAGGAGACGGCGACCTATATTGAAGATGATGAATTGCGCCATACCTTTCAACAGGCTAGTCAGGATCATCTGCAAAAACTCTATGACGGCTTACTCCATTTAGAACAATTCCCCGAGGACCGAGCCAAACTCGAAGAACTGCTGCGGGAAATTCATAGCCTCAAAGGAGATGCGGGGATGTTGGGGGTGACGGCGGTGGCCCAGTTGGCTCATGACTGGGAACAGGAGTTGGCGCCGGTGAAGTCGGGCCAGATGAGTATTAATAATGAACAATGCGATCGCCTACTGATGGGCCTCGATCGCATCCGGGCCTTAATTCATCAAGCGATTACCCCCCCGGACCTGTCGAATCGTGAGCCGGACCAGGAGAATGACGCTGCGCCAGTGGCGGAACGTCGCTATATCGAGGATGAGGAGTTACGACAAGCCTTTCAGGTGGCGAGTGAGGATCATTTGCAAAAACTTGATGGGGGATTGTTGTATTTAGAAGAGCATCCCCAGGATCAGCCGAAACTTGATGAGGTGTTACGGGAAATCCATAGCATTAAAGGGGATGCGGCCATGTTGGGAATGAGTGATATGGCCCAACTGGCTCATGAGTGGGAACAACAATTGTTGCCCGTCAAACAAGGACAACAAGCGTTTGATAGTGGCCTGTGCGATCGCCTTGGGGATGGTATTAAGGACTTACGACAACTGGTTGACGAGGCCATCAGTCACAGTTCCGCGCAACTGTCTTTAATGGAGAGTTTGGCTCGGCTTCGGGGTGAAGCGGGACAAACGACCCCTACCCCAGCTCAGACGACCCCCTCAGCGAGGGGTTCTGAGTCATCGGGAGCCGATAATCGTGATGGGAATTATCGCATTGATACGATCCGGGTTGATACGCAACATCTGGATGCGCTGATGACGACGGCTGGAGAGTTGACCGTTACGAAAATTCGCATCGCCCATCGACTCTCGGAAATTGAAGAAGTGGTGGCCTTCTGGGAAGAGTGGGCGCGAGAGGCCAGTAACACGCCCTTAAAACTGAATCAGCCGTTCCAGAATGAGTTACAAAAAACCGTTGAGCAGCATGGCGGCGGGATAACCGCGACGAATAGGATTGGCCCTGTTCGTCAGATTGATCGAGCGCTTCAGGCTCCGGTGTCCGAGACGGCTGCGCTGAATCTCTATCGCTTGCAAGAACAGAATGAAGCTCGTCTCGAAACCTTGGGTAAATTGGTGAATCGGCTTCAAGCGGGAATTGCTGAGGATACCGCTCGTTTAGAAACCCTCGCCGATGATATTGAAGAAGGGGTACGAACATTGCGGTTGTTGCCCTTATCGACGATTTTTAATCTGTATCCTCGGCTAGTTCGGGATTTGGCGCGATCGCAGGGAAAAGAGGTGCGTCTCAAGATTATCGGCGGCGATACTCGGGCCGATAAACGGATTTTGGAGGATATGAAAGATCCCCTGACGCATATTATCCGCAATGCGATCGACCACGGGATTGAATCTCCTGAAGAACGCCAACGTCAGGGAAAACCGAGTACGGCGACGATTACTCTGCGGGGCTACCAAACCGCAAGTACCATTGCGATCGAAGTCAGCGATGATGGACGGGGCTTAGATCTCAAAAAAATCAAAAAAACGGCCATTAAAAATGAGGTCGTCTCGGCCATGGAACTCGACACTATGACCGCGAATCAAATCCAAAACTTGATTTTTATGCCCGGTTTCTCAACCCGTAATTTTGTCACCGAAGTGTCAGGCCGAGGTGTGGGATTAGATGTGGTACGGGCTAATGTTGAACGGTTGAAAGGGTCGGTTCAGGTTAAGTCTAATCCGGGCCAGGGCTGTTCGATTCATCTTCAGTTGGGGACGACCCTGGCGACGGCTCATGTGTTACTCCTAGAGGTGCGTCATATTTACCATGAGGCCACAAAGACGATTCTACCGCGACAGGCCTATGCCCTGCCGGTGGAGTTTGTGCAAACCGCGTTGATGATTGCCCCGGATGATATCTTTTCTCTGGAAGGCCGAGAGACGATTCTCCATAATAATCAACCCATTTCGGTGGTGCGCTTGGCCGATATTTTAGAGTTACCGATTCGGGTGCAAATGGAGGATAAGCCATCATCCTTCGCCTGTATTTTATTAAGGGTGGGTGAAGATTGGTTGGGATTATTAGTCGATCGCCTCATTGATGAACAAGATGCCATTCTCAAGCCCCAAAGTAAGCTCCTTAAGCGGGTTCGCAATGTGTCGGGAGCGACAATTCTTGGCACTGGGGAGGTCTGTATGGTACTCAATCCCGTCGATATCATCAAATCGGTGCGTGGTGTCCATCGTCGGGCCAATGTTAGCTCTGAGATGGTTGATCCAGCATCAGTTCAGGCTGAGAATCCAGCCAAACAAATGCTCTTGTTGGTGGAAGATTCGATTACCACTCGTACTCAGGAGAAACGAATTTTGGAGGCCGCCGGGTATGGGGTGGTGACGGCCGTCGATGGCCTCGATGGCTACAATAAACTACGCAGTGGCCGCTTTGATGCGGTGGTTTCAGATATTCAAATGCCCAATCTCGATGGGTTGGAGTTAACGGCTCGAATTCGCAATCATCAGGAGTATAGTGAATTGCCGATTGTGTTGGTCACGTCTCTGGCAACGGATGAGGATCGTCGTCGCGGTGCTGATGCCGGCGCGAATGCCTATATCACAAAAAGTAGTTTTAATCAAGATGTTTTAGTCGAAACCCTTCAGCGGTTAGTCTGAAGGGAGGCTCTTTGAGATTCACCGAGAGATTGACCGAGAGATTTACCAATTCTGACGACGACCCAACATGCCCATTCGTGTTCTTATTGCTGAAGATTCTCCCGTTGTGCAGGTCATTCTGCGGCGGATGTTAGCCACGTATCCCGATATTGAGTTGGTGGGCATGGCCCGCACGGGGAAGGAAGCCTTAGCCATGATGTCTCAGGCCCGGCCAGATGTGGTTTGCACGGATTTTCATATGCCGGAGATGAATGGACTGGAATTGACTCAGGAGATTATGGCCACGATGCCTCGGCCGATTTTGGTGTTGAGTGCGTCGGTGCAGGCGGAGGATACACAGAATGTGTTTCGGGTCTTAAATGCGGGGGCGGTGGATGTCTTGCCGAAACCAATTGACGGGGGAGCCAACAATTGGAATGATTTGCAGCAGGAGTTGATTACCAAAATTCGCGTCTTGTCGGGGGTGGCGGTGTTTACTCATCGTCGTCAGTTGATGGGCCAGTCTCATCGCCCCCGAGGAACGGCCCGGTCAGCGTCGCCGCCGCTGGCAACCATCGCGCCGGAGGTGCGACAACGACACTATGAGTTGGTGGCGATTGGGGCCTCGACGGGAGGACCGCAGGCGTTACAGGGGATTTTGCGGCAAATTCCTGGCAATTTTCCGGTGCCGGTGGTGTGTGTGCAACATATTAGTCGCGGCTTTTTGACGGGGTTGGTGAATTGGCTCAATGCTGAATGTGCCGTGTCGGTTCAAATTGCTCAAGTGGGGATGCGAGCCGAGGCGGGGGTGGTCTATTTTCCGCCGGAGGATCAGCATTTAACCTTTAGTCGTCGTGGTGTGTTTGCCTCAGCGCCCCTACCGCCGTTTTCGGGCCATCGTCCGTCGGTGACGGTGACGTTTGAGTCGGTGGCGGCGGTGTATGGACGGCACTGTGTGGGCATTTTGTTGACGGGAATGGGGAAGGATGGGGCGGTGGGGATGCAGGCCATTGCCCAGGCAGGAGGGGTCACGATCGCTCAGGATGAGGCCACCTCGGTGGTGTTTGGGATGCCGAAGGAGGCGATCGCCCTCGGGGCGGCTCAGTATATTCTGCCTCTGGGTGAGATTGCTCCGATTCTGTTAAAACGTTTGTTGAATGTGCCAAGTCCGAGTTAGCAGATCTCGTCACCAGACCTCGATTACGTTAAGAATTGCCGGCTGGGGCTTTTCTTTCGCTCCTGGATGGGGAATAATTGGAAGCGGCTAATTCCGAATTCTGTTATCGTTCCATGACTGCTTCTAAAGGACTGCCTCTGTCGAGTCGTAAGCGACATTCGCTTAAGTTGTCTCAATCTAAGACCTCGGGTGTGGCCGGGGTGGCTGGAGTTGAGCGGATTGAGCCGTCACCGCTATTGTTGCAACGATTGACCCGGGGGGTGTTTTGTCAACATGGGTTGCGATCGCTGCGGTTATGGGTTTGGCTCGGGTTGCTATATGGGCCTCAGTCTGGGTCTCTCTGGGACGATGTGACGCCGGGAACCCCTCGTGTGTTTAGTTATGCTCAATGGCGCGATCGCTTTTTTACCCCTGGACATCCCAAGGGGGAGGAGGTTCCCCCCCTTCACGATCGCCGCTGTCCCTGTAGTCGCACGGCCTATGATTGGGTCCTATCGGCGGTGGGTTCAGCGGGGATGGAAGCCTGGATTGAGCAGGTTTGTCTAGAGTTAGGGGTGGAGTTATCGGAGTGGCGCGAACGCTTACAACAACGGTTGTTCGGGGTGACGCGGCGATCGCTGGCCGATGATTTGCGCTTGTTGGTGGAGTTGGGGTTGTTGCGGCGGCGGGGCCATAAGTTTGAACGGTTGGAGAGGTTACCAACCTGGGTGACTGAACCGGTGGCCAAAACGTTGCCGAGAGACCGTTCTCAGGGTGCATTGAGTCGAACCCGGGCCTCGGGAGATGTACTATTTGCGAATTTGGATTTTGCGAGTTTGGCCCAACGCTATGTTCAGCCCGTGGCGGGGGTACAGCGGTTTTTTGTCCATGTGGACTATGTGGTCCGAGATTGGCAAATTGACCAGGTCGAGGATAGCCTTGAGGCGTTGTATCAACTCTGGCAACAACCTCAAGTCCCGCCGGTGCGCTTGCTCTATCGCAGTTCTCGGCTACGGGAATCGCGCTCTTGTGTGGTGTATCCGGTCTGTTGTTATTATATGCGGCGATCGATTTATCTCTGCGGCTTTGGCCAAACCCCCACGGGACAAGGGCAATGGTACAACTTCCGCTTAGATCATATTGAGGCCTTAGAAGCCTTGAATTGGGACTGTGAGGCGCTGCCCTTTTTCTTGCATCAGCGCTATCAAGAGCAACGGTTACCGGTTCCTGATGATATCCGCGCCCAGATGGAATCTGTGTGGGGGTTTGATTTTTATTTACCGGCTCGTTTGTTGATTTTGCGGTTTGAACGGCAGTTCCATGAAGGCTATATTGCCCAAACGTTTCGCCATGAGACGTTTAAGCAGATTTCCTATCAGCAGGTTGAACATCAGATTCGCGAATCGGCTGAGCCGGATGAACGGGAACGGTTGTTGTCGGTGTGGCGATCGCGCTCCCGGGAGGATGCCTAT
Source organism: Phormidium willei BDU 130791 (assembly GCA_001637315.1). Taxonomy (GTDB): domain Bacteria; phylum Cyanobacteriota; class Cyanobacteriia; order Cyanobacteriales; family Geitlerinemataceae; genus Sodalinema; species Sodalinema willei. Next base: position 7,611 of record LSZA01000046.1, read on the forward strand.
TATCAGGCATTCTACCGTCACGGGGATATCAATGTGCAGATGCGTCTGCGGGCCTGGCGACCCTTCGGTGAGGTGTTATGTCCGGGGGTGTTACGGGATGAGATGGCCCTAGAGGTGAAACAGGAACATAGTTGGTATTGGGGATGACGAGACACCCATTTGCGACCGTTGCGAGGATGGGGAGTCGGATTCGAGGAAAAATAGGGGAGCGATGAGGGCGAAGAGAATACCGCCGAAAACGAGAATTTCGCTGAAAGTAAGGAGACGGGAGCGAGGAACAGACATGGGGCGAGTTGATTAGGGTTTCCAAATGGACTGGATTTGTGGCCACCACTGGCGAGGGGTGTCGCGATCGCGGGTTTGCCAGGTTAACATCGATCGCAATAGACTGACCCCTCCCACCCAGACGCCAGCAACAAGGTGACAAACCAGGGCTAGGGCCATCAGGACCCAGGCCCATAGATGTAGGGTGTACCAGGTGTGGGCTAACTCCCCTTCGGGTAACCAGGCTTCTTGCATCATACGTCCGGTGATGAGAGCCAGGGTGGCCGCCAAAAGCATCACCGTATTCACCAGGCGATGGAGGGCGTAACGTCCGGCGGGGCGAGGAAGTTCTGTTAGCCGGGTGAGGGTATTGGAACCGATTAAGCGGTTTTGCCCCAAATGGAAGCTATACAACGCAAACAGAGGTAATAGGAGGAGCAATCCCACGCCAAAAGTCCCATGAATGCCGATAATATCGGGAATGTTGGGAACAGATAGTTGAATTAGCCGTTGGTCGTAGCTGAGATAGACCCAGGCCGAACTCAGCAAGGCCAGGAGAATCACCAGGGCGGTGAGTCCGTGGAGGAGACGCAGTAGTGAGGGTTGGTAGGGGGTTGAGCGAGACATAAGATGACATCACGGGGTCTATCCCCTGATGGGAAACGACCGAAAAAAATACGGTACCATTCGGATCACGCACAGACAGACTCGTGAGGAAGAGCCTCCCCAAAGATATCATGATCGCTCCAGCCAAGTCAGGAGGTCATCATCGCGTGAAAAACTGTGACTTCATCGAGATACAGACGAGATATAGGGTCTCAATCCGTTCCTGATGGCTGACTCGATAAGGTGGCTTCAATCTTCTCTTCGGCCTCGAGAGAAATCTCTCGCAACTGATCTAACATGGGGCGACTGGCTGAGTTCCAATGTCCTCGTTGATGGGCCTCAATCAGTCGTTCCGCCATATCCCGCAAGGCCCAGGGATTCTTCTGTCGTACAAACTCCTGAACCGCCTCATCGAACACATAGGCCTGGGCCACACCCTCATACATAAACTCTTCGACGGTCCCGGTTGTGACGTCATAGCCAAAGAGGAAATCTACCGTCGCCGCCATCTCAAAGGCCCCTTTATAGCCATGACGCATCACGCCCTGAATCCATTTGGGGTTCACTACCCGCGAACGGTAGACTCGGGCGATTTCCTCCCGCAGCGATCGCACTTTGGGATTTTCCTGCCGCGAATTATCGCCAAAATAGACCTCCGGCGTGGTTCCTCGCGCTTGACGCACGGCCGCCGTTAAGCCTCCCTGAAACTGATAGTAATCATCGGAATCCAACAAATCATGTTCGCGATTATCCTGGTTCTGCAACACGATTTGCATTTGTTGCAATCGCGCCGCAAAGGCTTCGGGTTCTGAGGTGGCACTGCGATCGCCGTAAGCGTAACTACTCCAGTTAATATAAGCTTGAGCTAAATCCGCTTCACTAGCCCAATTTTGCGACTCAATTAAGCCCTGTAATCCCGCCCCATAGGCCCCCGGTTTGGACCCAAAGACGCGATAACGCGATCGCCTCTGGGCCGTCTCCTCCGTCAACCCTTGACCCTGCCAAAACGCCGCCTCTTGCTGCACTTGGGCCGCCAACGGATTCTCCTCCGGGGACTCAGACACCTGAGATACCGCCGTCACCGCCGCATCAAACAAGTCAATTAAATTGGGGAACGCATCCCGGAAAAAGCCAGAAATCCGCAGCGTCACATCGACTCTGGGCCGTTGCAACACCGACAAGGGCAAAATCTCAAAATCCACCACACGTCGCCCTAAGCCATCCCAAATTGGCTGGACTCCCAGTAACGCCAGGGCTTGGGCAATATCATCGCCCCCCGTGCGCATGGTCGAGGTTCCCCAAACCGACAAGCCAAGGGTTTTAGGATATTCGCCGTTTTCCTGGGTATAGCGGTCAATTAAGACCTCGGCCGCCTTGCGTCCCACATCCCAGGCACTTTCACTGGGGATGGCGCGGATATCCACGGAATAGAAGTTACGCCCCGTGGGGAGAACTTCGGGACGGCCGCGAGTAGGTGCGCCGGAGGCCCCGGAGGGGATATACTCACCCCGTAAGCCTCGAATTAGATTCGTCAGTTCGGCCTTGCAGCCCCGCAACGCCGGCAATAAAACAGTTTCAATCCACTGCAAGCACTCCTGAACGGGGGCGGCCACTGACGTTGGCGTTCCCGCAATCAATCCCTCCACCAGTCGCGCGGCTTCGGCTTCTAACGCCGCCACGGCATCTCCCACATTGCGGAATTGCCCGTCTAAGGGGTCTGTGGGTGGGGTGGTGAGGGGGTCAATGTCCAAGCCCCAGGATTGCGCCAGGGCTTGGGTTAAGCCCACTCGTCCCCGTCCGGGACAGCGGGCAATGGAGACGATTAAATCCCGTAATGGGTCGGCTTCGGGACAAACTCCAAAAATATGTAAGCCATCGCGGATTTGGGCTTCTTTAAGTTCACAAAGATAGCCGTCTAATTGAGTCATTAAGACGGTTTCATCGAGGTCGTCACTGAGTCCTAAATCTCGATGCAGGTTTTCTTCTTGAATCAGGGTTTCAATGCGACGAGAGAGGTCTTTGAGACGGGTGGGATTTAAGCTTTCGGCTTCGTAGTATTCGTCAATTAAGCCTTCTAAACAGTCTAATTTGCCGTAGAGTTCTGCCCGGGTCATGGGGGGCGTGAGATGGTCTAAAATGACCGCTTGACTGCGACGTTTGGCTTGAGACCCTTCGCCGGGGTCGTTGACAATAAAAGGATAGAAATGGGGCAGGGGACCGAAGACGGCTTCCGGGTAACAGGTGTTGGAGAGGGCGACACTTTTGCCCGGTAGCCATTCGAGGTTGCCATGTTTGCCCACATGGACGACGGCTTGAACTTGGAATGTTTGCCGTAGCCAGATGTAGAAGGCCAGATAGTCGTGGGTGGGTTCGAGGTCAGGGGCGTGGTAGTTTAGGCTGGGGTCCTGATCATAGCCTCGGGCCGGTTGGATGCCGATGAAGAGATGGCCCCGTTGGATACCGGCGATCGCAAAGTCCCCAGAAGGTTGCCCCCAGCGGCGTTCGATTCCTTCACGTACGGCGGCGGGGAGTTGGGCAAAGGCCTGTTGATAGTCTTGCAGGGACAGGGTTTGATAAACGGGCCGCATTTGGAAGCTTTCGGGATCGTTGGTGACGCCGGAGGTGAGAAGCGTCATCAAGTCTTCGGAGGTTTGGGGGGCGTCCCCGACGCAATAGCCAGCGGTTTTGAGGCTTTTGAGGATTTCGACGGTACTGGCGGGGGTGTCTAAGCCAACGCCATTGGCGAGTCGGGCATCTTTGTTGGGATAGTTGGGCAGAATCAGGGCAATTCGTTGCTGTTCAACGGGGGTTTTAATCAGGCTGGCCCAATGTTTGGTGAGGTCGGCGACGAAGTCAATGCGATCGCCGACGGGTTCATAGCGGACGACTTCGGTTTCGAGGCGATCGTCGGTTTCAGACATGTGTTTGAAGGACACAGCCCGGGTAATAATCCGCCCATCCACTTCGGGTAAGGCCACGTTCATGGCCACATCTCGCGGCGATAAGCCTCTCAATTCGTCTTGCCATTGGGCTTGGCCGCCGCCGCTGAGGATGACTTGAAAGACGGGGCGATTTAGGGTTTGCCAGAGGTCGAGATTGGGCTGTTCGCGATCGAGTTTGGCTAGGGAAAATCCGGTGGTATTGAGAATCAGGTCAACTTGAGAAAAGACCTCAATCACTTGGTCTTGAACTGACCGATCTCGCAGGGAGGAAATATAGAGGGGAACGGGTTGTAAATTTTGTTGACTTAGGGCTTGACAAAGGGCATCAATGGGTTTCGTATTGGAGGAGAGATAATGGGCGCGATAGAAGAGAATCCCCACCTGGGCGATCGCATCTGTCACCTCAGCCACCGGATAGGGTCCCACCCGAGGCACAGATTGCGGGTCTGGGGGATAATTTTCCCCATCTAAACATTTATCTTGGGCGTATTTTAGGCCATTACAAAAGTTACTCACTCCCCCTTCATTGAAGTACTGCCACAGTCGATTCACAACGGTCAGCGGCACGGTAGAATGACTACATAAATCGGGGTCAATGCCATCATCACCGGGCATCACAATGAGATGTCCCCCGGTCATCTCCACGGTTTCTCGCAACACCTCTAAGCCATAACTCCAATAGGCCCGTCCCCCCAGCAGCCGCAGGATAATCAGTTTCGCTTGAGACAACACCTCGTCGGCGTAGGTATCCAGGGTGAGTTGCTGTTGTAGTTGCAGCAGGTTCACGACCCGCATCTCGGGGAACTCGGCGGGAAGTTCTTGGCGGGCGACGGAGAGGGTTTGAATGTCGGTGTCGGCGGCGGTGATGAAGACGATGGGGGCGGGGGTTTGTTGGATGTAGATGACTCCGTCACTATCGGGGGTCCAACCGCCTGGTGTTGCAGCAATCCGGTGCATAAATGAGTGGTTCGTGTTAGGAGACGTTTATTAGTGTAGGAGAGTTGGCGGGGAAAGACCATGATATTTCTTTTGACTTGCGAGGTGAACGATACACAAAAAAGTTGCGATCGCCTTCACCGGCGATCGCAACTAAAGTCATAAACCCCTAAACCATTCAAGCCAGAGATTAGTATTTGGCGTGACCTAACATCCAGGGGCGATCGCAGCGAGACGGTTGATAACGAGGGGTTTTGGGTTCCCGTTCGCGCTTCACCAATCGAGGTTCAGAATCCCCCGTCAAACGACCTAAACTTCCCCTATTTAAACTCACCATTGGCGCTGCAAAAATTCGCTGCGACGGACCTTCACAACTCGGACAAGGGGGGGCTTGATCTCGGTTAGCAATACTGCGCCAAGCGTCAAACTCCCCACATTCAGAACATCGATACTCATACAGAGGCATAGACTTACACCTGTGAACTAGGTTGGTAAAATATCCTGATCAAAAATGGCGGTGGGCAAGGCCAGTGTACAACAGGCATTGGGAATATCCACAATGCCACTAATCCGACCTTCCACGGGGGCGCAACTCAACAATAAATAAGCCTGTTCCCCCGTAAAACCAAATTTTTTGAGGTATTCAATGGCATTTAAGCACGCCCGACGATAGGATACATGGGCATCGAGATAATACTGTTCCCCGGAAAACTCATCGACAGAAATTCCTTCAAAAATCAGATATTCAGAATAGTGAGGTTCCACTGGACCCGGTTTAAAAATCGGGTTGACCATGCTGTATTTCTCGACTCCCCCTTTGATGATATCCACATGGAGATCAATATAGCCCGACATTTCGATCGCACCACAGAAGGAAATCTCACCATCCCCCTGAGAGAAATGAATATCTCCCATCGAAAGTTTCGCCCCTTCTACATAGACAGGGAAGTAAATCCGCGACCCCCGCGATAGGTTTTTAATATCACAATTTCCGCCATGTTCCCGAGGAGGAACTGTGCGGGCGGCTTCAGCGGCGACTCGGTCAAATTCTGAAGCAGGAAGGGTTCCTAAAATGGCTTTGTCTGGATTGGGAAGGGCCGCTAAGGGCGGAATCTCAGGCTTCCAGGTGGGACCGCCTTTATCGACGAGGGCTTTTTCCCGGCGATTCCATTCTGCGAGGAGTTCATGGGAGGGGGCGCAGCCGATTAATCCAGGGTGGGTAATTCCTGCAAAACGAACCCCTGGAATATGGCGAGATTGGGTATAAATTCCTTGCAAATCCCAGATGGCTTTAGCCGCTTCGGGGAAATGGTCGGTTAGGAAACCGCCGCCATTGTTACGGGCAAAAATTCCCGTAAATCCCCATTCATCTCCTTGTAACGCACCAATATCAAGGATATCGACCACTAGAATATCTCCGGGTTCAGCCCCGTTGACATGAATCGGTCCACTGAGGACATGAACGACATCTAAATTGACATCGCGAATGTCACTGGGGTCATCGTTATTTTTAATTTGTCCATCGGTCCAGTCTTTGCATTCAATGCGAAAGACATCGCCAGGGTTCACGGAAACAACAGCGGGAATGTCAGGATGCCAACGGTTATGACCGGGCAATTCCTGTTCATTCATTGGCTTGGTTAAATCGACTTTGAAAAGGGTTTCTGGCATGAAAATAAAGCCTGATGGCGGTCAATAATGGGAGTTTTCATGGGATTAAACATTACTCAAGCCATCGGTTCAATTCACTGAGGACATGACAATATCTTACGATGGGGTTTGAGGTCGCAATGGCTGTGAGTGTGGCATTAACTTAAACGCTTTAGTGAGGAATTCTTGTTACATTTGATACCAATTCACCGCAACCCAGCCCCAGATACTCCTTTGATTGAAATTGAGAATGAGAATGAGTTTTATCCTTTTCCCTAGGTTGACCTGGAGGTTAGGGGATTCGCTAGGGAATTGAGATGAGAATGAGTCTAAGGAACGAGAGTCAAGTTAAGACTTGTTGACCAAAGCCAGGGTTGTTTTTTAGGGGTTGAGGGTGATTCGCCTCGATGGGGGCGTGATGGGTATCACCCCTGACGCTGTCCCCAGTCACACAGAATTGTCTGTAGAATCACGGAGGCGACCCCGGTTGAGTCACGGTAATGGCTGGGTATCAACGCCATAATAAGAGTATCGAGTTCAGCCAAAGACATCATGATTCCCCAAGTTCAACTTCTCCCCGGCGCCATCTCTGCCATTCTCGCTTCCGTCACCGACACCGGAACCCTCACTCTTTCCGATCGCTACGGTCTTCTCGCCGCCACCTTAGATGAGAACCTCGACGACTGCGATCGCCGTTCCGCCAACCGCCTCCTCCGTTCAGTGATTCGCGGACGGGTTCAAATCGTCAACGATCTCTGTACCGCCTAGGAATTGGTCCGGTCTTAAGGGTTAAACAAACCCCGAACAATCCATTACAGAGGCTGTAACTCGACCTTTCATCGTTCTGTAATTTGAAAAAACCCCCCTCCGTGTCTCGGAGGGGGGTTTTTGGGGTTTAGCGAGGGTTGCTGTTTATAGCAGTCCGACAAAGTGCAGGGGACCGTAGCCGGTAATCAACTCCGCCATGAGGGCGAGGAATCCTAACATGGCCAGACGACCATTCCAGGTTTCGGCGGAGGCGGTTAAGCCCCATTCCCAACGTTCCTGAGGATAGAACTTGGTTTTCTTGGGAGGGTGCATGACGCCATCGAAGCTGATACTGGGGGCTTGGCTGGCTTCTTCGACTAAGTTGGCTAGGTCTTCGATGAACATGGGATGGGTGTTGAGGGCGGGAACTCGATGGAAGTGTTCGATTCCGGCTTCTTGGGCGACTTCCCGATATTCCATATCGATTTCTTGCAGGGTTTCGATATGTTCTGAGACAAAGCTAATGGGAACCACCACTAGGGTGTTGACTCCCTCTTCGGCTAAGGTCTCGATCGCATCTTCGGTATACGGTTGCAGCCATTCGACGGGACCGACGCGACTTTGATAGGCCAGGGTGTACTGGTTCGGGCGATTGAGGGTGTTCATAATTCCCTCAGTGCATTTCTCAATTTCTTCTTGGTAGGGGTCGCCAGCTTCTTCGACATAGCTGCGGGGAACTCCGTGGGCGCTGAAGAAGACATGGGCCTGGTCCGGGTTGGGGAGGCGATCGAGTTCTCGGGCGATTAGATCGGCCATGGCCCTAAGATAGCCGGGGCGATCGTACCAGGAGGGAATGACGGTATAATCGAGGCTCTGGAGTTGGTCATCCTCGTTCCAGAGTTTTTCTAACAGCCGGAAGCTTGACCCACTGGTACTGATGGAAAATTGCGGATAGAGGGGCAAAATCACTAACTTGTCGAGTTGGTCTCGCTTTAACTGAGCGATCGCCTCCTCGGTAAAGGGATTCCAGTAACGCATCCCGACATAAACCTGAGTGTCATGTCCCCGTTGTTTTAGCGTCGCTTCCAGGGCGCGGGCCTGTTCTTCTGTAATCCGACGCAGGGGCGAGCCTCCACCAATTTGTTGGTAGTTTTCCTGAGATTTCTGGGTTCTCAGGCTTGAAATCATCCATGCCAGTGGTTTCTGCAACCAGGAGAACGGCAGGCGGATAATCTCGGGATCGGAGAATAGGTTGTAGAGGAATGGTCGGACATCTTCGAGCTTGTCCGGACCTCCCAAGTTCAGCAGAAGAACGCCAACGCGACCCATAGCAGCCTGTGTTTCCCAATTTTTTAGATTCTTTACCAATATTAACAGTCACGGGGGCGATCGACAACCACTCCGGTCTAAATCTCACGAGACTCTCAGCCGGTTTTGTGCCTCAAGTAACAAAATGTTGCTTTTTTTGACGAAGTTTGACAATTTCTGAGAAACCTCTTGTCAAACTTCGGCTGTTGTGACCCTGGGCGATCGCCTCTCCCGCCAGGTCGGCCAGGGTTAATCCATCTTCCCAACGATATTCAAAACTTCGACAAATTCTGTTATGGTGATTCTCCGGACTACTAACATCAAACTCGCCCTAAATCGAGTTTAATACTGGTTCGCTTTGGGTCAGTCCCTACTCACGAAATTTGCTGCTATGTCTGCTGATTTAAGTCCCCTTGAATCACCTCTAACTCCACCCCTAAAATGGGCGGGTGGGAAACGCTGGCTGGTGGATAGCTTGAAACCCTATTGGGCGCAACAGTCGGCACGGCGGTTAGTTGAGCCGTTTTGTGGTGGGTTGGCGATCGCCCTGGGACTGGCTCCAAGACACGCCTTTCTCAATGACATCAATCCCCATTTAATCAACTTTTACTCTTGGATTCAACAAGGATTAAATATTGAATTAAAAACCGAAAATGACTCAGGTTTATACTACGAATATCGAGATTGCTTCAATTCTTTAATTACTCAAAAAAAAGACCAAACAGCCGAAGCTGCACAACTCTTTTACTACCTCAATCGAACGGGCTTTAATGGCTTATGTCGGTTCAACCGTAAAGGCTTATTTAATGTGCCATTTGGACGATATAAAAAAATAAATTATAAAACAGACTTTCGGGAATATCAGCCCCTTTTTCGCCATTGGCAGTTTGACAACTCAGATTTTGAGGACTTAGCCATCCAAACGGGAGACTTTATCTATGCCGACCCCCCCTATGACGTGGACTTTCGGCAATATTCCAGCGGCGGCTTTGGCTGGGAAGACCAAGAACGCTTAGCCCACTGGCTGGCCAAGCAATCAGTCCCGGTCATTGCCTCCAACCAAGCGACGGAGCGAATTTTAGCCCTGTATGAGCATCATGGCTTTAAGGTGACCACTCGGGCGGCCCCGCGTCGCATTAGCTGCACTGGCGATCGCACCCCCGCCCAAGAGATGTTAGCGTTCAAAAACCTCGATTGAGAATTGAGGCCATCGTCTCACCCACCACGGGCCAATTTAGACGTTGCTCATACTCCTGACGGGCTTGATGGGCCAGATGGAGATAGCGATCGCGGTCCTCAAACAACGCCTGTAAATACCTCGACGCCCCTTCAACAAAGCGATCGCGAGGCAGGGTTCGCCCATTGCGATCGTCCTGAACAATCGTCGGGATCCCATCAACCGCCGTCGCTAGAACCGGAACCCCAAACGCATTCGCTTCACAGAGAACATTGCCATAGGTTTCGGCTTCCGAGGGTAACAAGAGCGCGTGCGATCGCTCAAACAACTGTGCCATGGCCATAGCCCCCGCCTTACTGAACTTATCAATAAAGCCCGCCGAGGTGACAGACGACAACGCCTCAACCTCCTGAGGAACCCGCCCCCCAACCACCGTCAGTTGAGTGGGAATCCCCTGCTGATTCAGCTGCTGCACCACCGCAACGGCTAAATCACCCCCCTTCCGTTGCCAATCGACCCCCACAAACAAGAGATTTAAGGTATCCTGAGACCGTTGGGCGATCGCTGTCTTAACTTGCTCTAAACTTGGCTCATGAGCTAAATTCGCCCCATAGGGAACCACCTCAATTTTCTCCTTGGGTAGACGATAGACCTGATGAGCATTATCTGCCGCCCAATGAGAGGGAAAAATAAAACCTTGACAGGTTTTTAAGGATTGGCGATCGAAGTCTTTAAAGCCTCGAACCGTCTCACCGCAAAGATTCTGATAATCAGGATAGCGATCTAACAACGGCGTAAACAAATTTGTGGCCCAGAGAACCACCGGCACATCCACCCGTAACTGAGACACTAAGGTGGTATCCGAGCCAATAATCAGGTCAACCGGGTCATGGTTTAACCGCTCTTGGATCTGTTGCGCCAAAGAATGACCCAAATGAGGCGTTGCCCAATGAACATAGCGTTGCTTGCAAACCGACTCATACCACCAGCGTTTGACTTGAACTTGACGGTTGCGCCAAGGGGAAAGTTGATAGTCTAACGCACAAATATAGCTGACATCGGCAAAAGATTCTAAACTTTTTGCCTTATTGTAATTGGTATAAATAAAACCATACTCTGCACGAGTCCAACTCTGGGGATTCAACAAATCAAAATAGTTTAAGTAGGCAACTTTCATCACTGTATTCTCCTAACCTAAGCGTCTGGGGATGATTGAGCGATAGCTAACGTTCAACAGAATTCCCCTGACGTTCACGCTGATAATAGGGTATAACCGCTGTATCCTGTCCCCTAAGACCTGCGTGTCTGCCTGTCCCTCTTCCAGCGTTGACGATTCATGTCCCTCGTTTCTGTAATCTGTACCGCGTTCCCGACGGATCTAGACTCAGCCGAAACCCGAGCCAGTCTGGAGTCGGTTCTGGCGGGAACCTATCAAGAGTTTGAACTCATTTGTATCGGAGCGGGGGAAACTGGGAGCGACTCAGAGCAACTCGACTCAGGGCAACTCGACTCCCGACTGCGCTGGGTTGAACCCTCCCAAACTGGCAATTTAACGGCGCTGGAGCAAGCCGTGGTCCAGAGTCGGGGAGAGCTGATCACCTGGATTCAGCCGGGAGACCGTTGGCAGCCTGAGAAACTGAGTCGACAGGTGGCCGCCTTAGCGGCCGCTGACGACTCCCAGACGGCGATCGCCTACAGCCGAGTCTCTCAGCCAGGCAACCCTCTCTCCATCCCCACGATTCCCCCAGATACTCCCTCAGCAACGCTCCATGACGCTCTGCGGCTCTACTACCATTGGCAAACCCTATCAAATCCCCTAATTCGCCGGGAAGCCTGGTTAGCCGTAGCTGGGGAGGGATTCGGACTGGGGATATCCGACCTTTTGGGTGGCGGCTGGCGCATGGCGGTGGCCCTGACGCAACAGTTTCAGGCGATCGCTCTCGATGAGAGTTTAGTCGAACTGGCTCCCTGGACCACGCCAACCTTGCACCAATGGCAACAACGGCGACAAGCCTTACAGGAAACCCTCGCCACCTTCATCACTCCCGAAGACCCCCAAGATCTGCAAAGCAAGGCTCAACATAACCTAGACAAGTATCTGTTGGCCCGCGCCTTGTGCGATTCTCTGACCCCCGACTTGGCCGCTGAACTGCCACCCCTTCTCAAAACCCTGTATCAGAATGACCCCAGCATTCAGTATGAGGGAGCGTTAATTGTTGAAACCTACCGGCGACTGGCTACGGGAGACCGCTTAAACCTCCGCGATCGCTGGTTAGCGACCTTGCAAGTTACACCAACACCGCTAATTACGGTGGTTATCCCTGTTTATAACGGTGAGGCGACCATCAAAGCCACCATCGACTCGGTTTTAGAGCAAACCTTCACTGACCTTGAACTGCTGATTATCGACGATGGCTGCACGGATAACACGGCGGCGATCGTTGATGGTATCAGCGACTATCGACTACGACGGCTGGCCTACGACAATGCTGGACTGGCCGCCAGTCGCAATCGTGGCTTACAGGAGGCTCGGGGAATCTATATTTCCTTTATTGATGCCGATGATCTCTGGCATCCCCAGAAGCTAGAGGCTCAATATCAACGGCTGACGCATCCCCCCGAGACTCACGCCAATCTGCGATCGCTCTATGGTGTGGCCTACAGTTGGACGGACTATATTGACGAGTCTGGCAACGTCCTCAAACCCGGTAGTCATCTCACCCTCGACGGCGATGCGTTGGCTCACCTGCTACTGGCGGATTTCCTCGAAAGTGGCTCAAATGCCCTGGTTCAGACTGAGGCCGCGCGAGCGGTGGGGGGATTTGATGAGTCTCTCCCCGCCGCCGAGGATTGGGACTTTTTCCTGAAACTAGCCCGCCGTCATTTCTTTGTCTGTGTTCCCGAAGCACAGGTGTATTATCGGGTTAGCGCCAGTTCCATGTCCTCGCAGTTGCAGCAACAGGAAGCGGCTTGTTTAACGGTGTTAGAACGGGCGTTTAGCGATGCCCCACAAGCTCTACAGTCCCTGCGATCGCAGAGTTTTACCAATCTGTATCAATACCTCAGTTATCGAGCCTTACAGCCTCCTTTCACGCCGGACAACTGTCGTCTCGCGTTGGGATTTTTACAAAATATCGAAGCTTGGGACTCTCAGGCTCCCCGTTACCAACCCCTGCTGACGGAATTACAAACCCTCTGCCGTATTTACCAGGATAATGCTCCTCGCTTGGCCGCTCGCCTCTGTGACGCGGGGTCCCTGACTCCCCAAGTTGAAGATCTCTTCCAATACACGCGATCGCGTCCCTATCCTGCCATTTCTGTCATTATCCCCGCCTACAACGCCCAAGACACCATTGGCGAAACCCTAGAATCGGTTTTAGCTCAAACCTGGACAGACTTGGAAATCATCGTCATCGACGACGGTTCGACGGATAACACCGTCGCCGCTGTCAAGGCCATCGACGACCCTCGCCTCAAACTCTTCTGCTACCCGAATGCGGGCCAGGGAGAGAGTCGTAATCGCGGCGCCTGTCACGCCATCGGAGAGTTTTTCGCCTTCTTAGATTCCGATGACCTTTGGACTCGCGATAAACTCGAATCCCAATATCGCGCCATTGTCGAGTGGCAGCCTCCCGCCAATGCTGAATCCCTTTATCAGACCCGTCAGCCGGCGGTGGCCTACAGTTGGGTTGATTGGATTGATATCTCGGGTCGCTTTCTGCAACGTGGCTGTGAGTACACCAGCAATGGCTATGTTTATCCTAAACTTTTGCTAAGTGATTTCATTGCCGGCGGTTCCAATGCGATGATGTGGCGGGGTGCATTTTATCAAGTTCGGGGGTTTAATCCTGAGTTTCCTCCCGCCGAAGATCGAGATATGTGGTTGCGGTTGGCGGAGAAGTTTCATTTTGTGGCTGTGGAGAAGCCTCAGTTGCGCTATCGACAAGTTCCCACTTCCCAATCGGCGAATGTTGTGCGCATGGAGCGATCGCAGTTGCGGGTTTTAGACGCGGCCTTTGAACGCGCACCTAAAGTTGAACCGTTTGCCAAACACCCAGAACGTTTGCCGGCCTACCGCGCCCAAACCTACGCCAACTCTTATAAGTATCTCACGTTCAAGGCCTTAGAAGGTGAGCCGAAACCGCAACAAGGCCGTTTAGCAATACGACTGTTTTGGACAGTGCTACAGTATGAACCCCAACTCTGGCAAGAACGCCGTTTTGTGATTAAACTCTGGCTGCGGATTCTGATCACCGCTTTCTGTCCCCCAGCTTGGACTCAAGCCGTGTTACAACGATTTCCCACCTTTCCCCGGTTACATGGAGATCTGCTGGGATATACCAAAATGGATGTTCCAGTTGACGCGTCTTCAGCGGCTTAACCGTCACCTCCACATTCCAACCTGCTCAACCTGCCTGCTCAACTTAGACCGTTTCACCATGAAAGCTCAAATCAAATCACAATTACGGCGGAGTCGGACGTGGTTAACCAATCGTCCACTGCAATTAAAGTCCTTTTATTGGCGGGGTTTAACCCGGATTCAACCGCACAATCCTTGGCCTCATTATCATTTGGCAAAAGCACAACTTCAGCAGCAAAACTGGTCACAAGCTGAAGCCTTATTTCGTCGCTGTCTCGCCTTGGATAAAACCATCGCTCTCGCTCACCATGAGTTAGGAGATGTGTTGCAACAACAGGGGAAATTTGAAGCGGCGGCGAGGGCATATCAGCAGGCGATCGCCCTTAACCCAGACTTTTCTTGGTCACATCATAATTTAGGAGATGCCCGACGACATCAACAGGATTGGCAAGGGGCAATTAATGCTTATCAAGATGCCATACAACTCGCCCCCGATTGTTTCGAAACTTATCATAATTTAGCTAAAACTTATAGCCAAACCAACCAATGGCAAGCCAGCGCAACAGCCTATCAGAAGGCAATTGCTCTAGCCTCACAATCTCAAAATCCTCCCTTTCAACTGCTGTATGACTACGCGGGGGTATTATTACGCCTAAAAGATACCTCGACGTTGAGTGAAGTTTATCTCAAGACAATTGACGTTGATCCAGAGTTTTCCTGGTTTTATCACTTTATTTTTTGGAGAACCCTCAAAGCTGAAGAGCGACTTCCAGAAGCAGAAAAAGCCTACAAAGATGCTTTAAAACAACATCCAAACAGCACAGAAGTTTATATCAATTTAGGAGAAGCTCTCAGCCATCAAGACAAAATCAGTGATGCTCTCCCCTACTATCAACAGGCATTGCAACAGCAACTCGCAAAAACTCATCCAGAATTGGTAAGTTTTTGTGAGGGTAATTCAGATAAAAACAACCTCAAAACAAAGCCAGATTTTATAATTTTGGGGGCGCAAAAAGCAGGGACTAGCTCTCTTTATATGTACTTAACACAACATCCAAATATCATTCCCGCTCTGCGCAAAGAAGTTGAATTTTGGTCTTGGAAATACCGACGAGGTCATGACTGGTACTTTGCTCATTTTCCACCGCTACCCGAAGGAGGAAAGTTTTTAACAGGGGAAGCCTGTCCTGGATATTTGGACTTTTATGTCACACCAGAACGAATCCAGGAGTTTCTACCCCAGGTTAAATTTATTGTTTTGTTTAGAAATCCCGTAGATCGAGCCATTTCTCACTATTATCACTGGGTGCGACGACAACAGGAAACCCTACCCTTGCCCGAGGCGATCGCCGCCGCAAAACAAGAATTAGAAAAACAGGGCAATGCTTGGGATTTACCCAGTAATTATCTCGCGCGAGGAATCTATGTAGAATTTGTCCGGCATTGGCTCTCGTTATTTCCCCGTCAGCAGTTCCTGTTCCTAGAAAGTGAAGCCTTTTATCAAAACCCCGCTGCAAGTCTGAAACAGGTCTATCAATTTCTAGATATCCCTGATCACCCCCTAACTGACCATCGTAAATACAATGCTGGATCCTATCGCCCCGCAGAGGCGGACATTCGTCAAGAACTCCAAGACTTTTACGAACCTTATAATCAGGAGTTACAAACCCTGCTCAAGTGTGACTTTACCTGGTAAGCGCGATCGCAGTTAATATCATCCCCTCAAAAATATTCCGCCAAGATACCCGCCAAGATATTCGCCAAGATACCCTATGAAACTCTCCCCCTTCCTCCATCGACTCAGGGGAAACCTAAGCCTTCTCTATCATCAACTGACCTCCCCCAACACCTCAGATCTACCCCTCGATGAAATTGCCTTACAACTGCTGCAACAGCACAACCAAGAAGCCGCATTAGCTGCCTTTTCTCGGGCAATTCAAGCTCAACCTAACCAGGATTGGCTGAGCCGTTTTCAACTCTGGGCTATCCTGGAACAGCCCCATGAACCGGGTATCGCCGCTTGGGGAAAGAGACTTGTGGAGATTCTCGAAACCTTGGCCCAACAGCATCCTCAAGAGCGAACCTGTGCCTTAAACCTCGCCGAAGCCTTAACCCGCCTCGGACAGTTTGAGGCGGCCCGGCCCTGGTATCGTCGCGCCGTGGCAAACCGCCTAACGAGCGATCGCCCCGATTTAGCCCATCTCCAGCCCCATCTCCAGCTTAGTTCTACCCCATCTAGCCCCCAATTCACCATCATCGGAGTCATGAAGGGGGGAACCACTTCTCTCTATCACTATCTCAGTCATCATCCCCAGATTGTCCCTAGCGCCCGCAAAGAAATTGACTTTTGGTCTTGGCGATATCAGCGGGGATTAGACTGGTATCTGGCCCATTTTGCCCCACTACCCGAGTCTGGAACCTATATCTGCGGTGATGCCAGTCCCACCTATTTTTCCCATCAAAAGGCGCCCCAACGGCTGGCACAAACCTATCCCGACATGAAAATCGTGGCCGTGTTACGGAACCCCGTTGACCGTACCATTTCCCACTACCACCATGCCTGTCGCGAAGGGGTTGAACAGCGGTCTCTAGGGGAGGCCTTGCGATCGCACCGTCAGGAACTCGACACCAACCGCCATGACCCCAACAAACTCAACAACTACCTCGCCAGCAGCCTTTATGTTCCTTCCCTCACCCGTTGGTTCTCCTGTTTCCCCCGCCAGCAAATTCACATTATCTTTAGCGAAACCCTCTTCCAACAGCCCCAAGCGACCCTCGATCGCCTCTGTGAGTTTTTAGACATTCCCAGATATTCCCTCCCCTCCGCTAGCAACCGCAATCCCGGCCAATACCAACCCGACCCCGAGATTCGTCAAGACCTGCAAACCTTCTTTCACCCCCATACCCGTCAGCTTCAAGAGTTACTTGAGATCCCCCTACCTGACGAACATATTAACTCCTAACCTGCCCTCTAACCTAACTCTCTAACCTGGCATTCTCACCCCACTTCCCACTATGCGCACCCGTCACCTCTTAGACTTTGAATCTGAACGTGTCATTCACCTCGGACGGGCGATCCGAATTGTCTGGAATAGTGGCCCCTGGTGGACGGTCGCCCGTAGCAGTATCACCATCATCAAAAGCTGCATTCCCATCACGCGGCTTTATATCATGAAGCTGCTCCTCGACAACATCACCATGGGGTTTGATGCCGACAACCCAGAAGATGCCTTTCGTCGCATCGCTCCCCTCGTCATTGCCATGGGTTTGGTGAACCTGGCCGCCGCCTTCCTGACCTCCGTCGGCCGCCTCGTCAACCAATATCAGCAACAAGTCGTCTCCGATCGCCTCTACGAGATTATTCACGATAAAGCCATCAGCGTCGATCTCGAACATTACGAAAATCCCACCTACTACGATATTCTCGAACGGGCTCGCAACGAAGCCAACAGCGTCCCCATGCGGCTGCTCAATCGCCTAGAGCAAATTGGGGGTAACCTCGTACAACTGACCACCATGGGCGGAACTCTCCTCAGTTTTAACTGGCTCATTGGTGGCGTTTTGATTATTCCCGTTATTCCTCGAATTCTAGTTCGCTTAGCCTTCGTACGCGAGATTCACGCCTGGTTGCAACGACGGACGGCCACCCAACGAGAAGCCTCCTATTACAACAGCTTACTGGTCAGTGATAATTACGCCAAAGAAATCCGTCTCTTTCAACTCGGGGAACTCTTCTCTCGCCGGTTCCGCAAATTGCGTTGGCGACTGCGGGAAGAACGGCTACAAATCGCCCTCCGTCGCGCCTCAGCGGACTTTTTTACGACCCTAATTTCTGTGGTGGCAACCTGGGGGATCTATGCCTATATTGCCTATCAAACGGTTCAGGGTAATATCACCGTTGGGGACTTGGTGTTGTATAACCAAGCCTTTCGTAAAGCCTATGATGCGCTTTGGCAAGTCCTTCAGGGGGTTGCTGGCCTCTATGAAGACAACCGTTATTTGGCATATCTCTTTGAATTTCTCAATATCAAACCGAGAATTGTTGATCCCGTCTCTCCAGAGCCGGTTCCATCTCCCATGAAGGAAGGAATTTCGTTTAAAAATGTTGATTTTAATTACCCGAACAGTCAACGGGAAGCGATTAAAAATGCCTCATTTCATCTCAAGCCCGGAGAAGTGATTGCGTTGGTGGGAGAAAATGGCTCGGGCAAAACGACTCTCATTAAACTTCTCTGCCGTTTGTATGACCCCACGGAAGGTCAAATCCTCATGGATGGTGTGGATTTGCGAGACTTAAAAGTTCGTGAACTCCGTCAGCAAATTAGTGTTATCTTTCAAGATTATGCTAAATATCACCTGACGGCTCGTGAAAATATCTGGTTGGGTAACCTGGAATGTCCCTCCGATGATGAGCGCATTATTAAAGCTGCACAACGGTCTGGGGCAGATGAAGTGATCGAAACTCTGCCTCTCGGCTATGATAATTTGCTGGGCAAACGTTTTGCCACGGGGGAAGAACTCAGTATTGGTCAATGGCAAAAGGTGTCGATTGCACGGGCGTTTCTCCGTAATTCTCAGGTCATTGTTCTAGATGAACCCACGTCAGCTCTCGATCCGAAAGCAGAGTATGAGGTGTTTAAAAAGTTTAAGGAATTGTTAGAAGGACAATCGGCGGTTTTGATTACTCATCGCCTATCAACGGTTAAAATGGCGGATCGGATTTATGTTTTAGATAAGGGGTGTATTGTTGAATCGGGATCTCATGATGAGTTGATTGCTCAGCAGGGTCTTTATGCTAATTTGTTTGAGACACAGGCTCGTAACTATCGTTAATTCTTTGAGGGTTTAGGCTAGAATTGTTTGGGCTAGACTGAAATGAGAAGTCTCATCAAAAGGTGATACATTCAGAGTCACTTGATTGAGATTTTTAACTGTGATTAAGAGGGACGTTTTCATGAAAAAACTAATTCAAAAACTCAAAGATTGGCCATCATTGCCAACACTGTTTAGGAAGCCAAAATCGCCATCTTCAGATTCTCCAGCTAGTCATCAAGCTCCCCTAGAACAAGATACCCTAGAAGATGCACTGAAGTCTGCGGCAACCTATCAGGCCACGAACCAGCTAGCGGCGGCGGCCCAAGCCTATCTGAACATCCTCAGGGATTATCCCAACCAAAGTTGGTGGTATCACAGATCGCTGTGGGAGGTGTTGGAAAAGACGAATTCTTTGCAGAGTGCGATCGCCATCCTAGCCCAAGCTAACCAACAATCTGGCTCCATTCAACCCGCGATCGCCCTCAATCTTGCCGAAGCCTTCACCCGCCAGGGCAACGAACAAGCTGCGATCCAACACTACCAATCTGTGAGTTACGCCAAGTTCTCAAAATCCTATCAACACCTCATCAAAACAGCTTGGACCGACAGCTCTTTATCTCCACAATTTATCATTATTGGTGCAGCCAAATCGGGTACAAGCGCCCTTTATAGCTATCTCGCCTCCCATCCCAACGTCTTACCGGCAGTTCTCAAAGAAATTAACTTTTGGTCTCATCGCTTTCAATATGGTTTACCTTGGTATCAGTCCCATTTTCCAGCCATATCACGAGACATTGCCAAACAGCAAGGATTGATAACCGGAGAAGCCAGTCCCAGTTATTTTGCCCATCCTGAAGCACCTCAACGAATTAAACAAGCCTATCCCGACATTCGCTTAATTGTGAGTCTGCGCAATCCCGTGGATCGAACCATTTCTCACTATTATGATCGAGTGCGTCGGGGTCAAGAAACACGCCCCTTAGATGTCGCAATTTATGAAAGTTTGGCTGGGAAACCTAGCCAGTCCACGTCAATTGAGTTTGTTCCTGAGTATTTACGGGAAAGTTGTTACAGCGCCAATCTTAAACTTTGGTATTCCCTCTTTAAACCCGAGCAAATCTATGTTCTCAAAAGTGAGGAGTTACTCAATCAACCCGCCGCTACCAGCCAGTTAGTGTTTGAGTATCTTGGCTTACCTCGTCATGAACTGCGTCAATATCGAAAATACAATGTTGGCAACTACCAATCCTCAATGTCCATGATAGACGATGACTCGGATGCTAAACTGAGGACTGCTCTACAAGACTATTTTAAAGCGGATATGGAGCAATTAACAGAGATTACCGGAAAAGTTCTAAATTGGTGGTCGTGACTGAGTGGCAAGGTAAACTCAACAACAAGTGGAATTTGTTGCATGGGACACCAAATTGTAGGGGCGAAAAATTTTCCCTCCTGGGAGGGGCAGGGGTGGGTTATGCCCCTACAGTAACGGATGTAATCTTCCATGAATTCTCCTTATTACCCTAAACCCAGAAGACTCCTAAATCATTGAAAATAGTTATGAAAATTAAAACTAAACTAACAGTATTAAGCTGTCATCTCAAACTCAAACTGAAATATCAAGCCAAAGAAGCGGCTCGCTGGCTGTTACAGTTTTATCAACAGCAAGACGACCTAGAAGCTGTTTTAGGGTTCTACGAGGAGGCATTTACTCTCAATCCTGAAGATGAAACACTCTTACTTGAATGCGCTGATTTCTTGTGCCAGCGGCAACAAGATAGCCAGGCACTATCTCTGTATCAACAAATTATTGCCATCAATCCTGCCATTTTTTTAGCCTATCGAAATTTAGGGGATCTTTTCGTCAAACAGATGCGTTGGCAAGAGGCAGAACAAGCCTATCAAGAAGGAGTTAAACTCCTCAAAAACCCCTCAGTCTTTCTCTATCGAAAACTAGCAAAAACTCTAGCCCAACAGCAGCGATGGCTAGAGGCTCTCTCGGCATATAAAAAAGCTTGGGATCCTCAACATCAAATTCATCAGGTATTACAGAGTTGTAAATCCCAAATTGAGCAAGGTTGTGAGACTTGGGAGACTTATTTTTCATTGTTTCAAACATTAGCAGAGGCGAAACAATGGACGGGTGCGATCGCCGCGTGGTGGCAAGCCATTGCACTCGATCCATACCAAGGATGGTGGTGGCACGAACGGTGCTTAAACCTTTCAAGGAAGTACCATAAATTAGACGAATTAGAAACCCTATTTAAACAAAAATTTAAGGATAATCCCGGCGAATTAGATCTCGGTTTAAATTTAAGTGCGATTCTCGAACAGCAAGGTCGCATTGAAGCGGTTTATACGATTCATCAAGAAATTGCAAATTATAAACTCAAACAACGTTGCCCAGATTTATCTTCTCAAACTCCCCTAAAATTGCCCCAAATTAATTTTACAATCATCGGCGCTCAAAAAAGTGGTACGTCCTCACTTTACTACTACCTAGAAGAACACCCGAATATCTCCGTCTCTATCAAAAAAGAACTTCATTTTTGGTCGCTTCACTATGAAAAAGGTCAAACCTGGTATCGATCGCACTTCTTACCCATTCCAGAAGGTCACGTGTGGCGAACGGGTGAAGCGAGTCCAACCTATCTTGACTCTCCTGAAACCCCGGAACGGATGTATCAAGAGTTTCCCGACATGAAACTGATTGTTTTACTGCGTAATCCCATCTCTCGTGCCATTTCCCACTATTACCACTGGGTTCGACTCAAAAAAGAGTCTCGTCCTCTTGACATTGCTTTTGCCGAACAACTTGCAGAAATTCCCGATTGGGATGATGTCATTTCCATTCGCAATCACTACATCGCTCGGGGCTGCTATGTCAAGTTCCTGGAAACATGGCTCCGCTTTTTTCCTCGCGAACAGATGCTAGTCATCCCCAGTGAACGCTTCCAAAACCATCCCTCAGATATTGTACAAACGGTACATTCTTTTCTCAAGATTTCCCCTAAACCTTTAGAAAACTTGGAGTATTACAATGTCGGCGAGTATCACTTTGAAAACCCGAGCTTAAAATCACAACTGCAAGACTTTTATGCTCCCTATAGCCAAGACTTAGAGATGTTACTCGGGCAATCTTTTCCCTGGACAACATCATGACAACATCATGACAACAGCATGACAACAGCATCATCATCATCGAGGATTCCATGGTTCAAATTTCTGTCATTCTTCCCGTCTATAACGGAATGGAGACGATCGCCGATACCATCAATTCAGTCTTAGGGCAAACCTTGGCTGACTTTGAACTGATTATCATCGACGATGGCTCAACCGATGATACCCTATCCGTTGTTCAGGCGATCGCCGATGAGCGTATCCAAATTCATCAATTTAGCAACGCGGGACAGGGAGAAAGTCGTAATCGTGGCGTCGCCTTAGCCCATGGAGACTATCTTTCCTTTATCGATGCCGACGACTTGTGGACTCCCGATAAACTCCAACAACAATGGCAGGCCTTGCAAACCCATCCCCAGGCCGCCGTCGCCTACAGTTGGACCGACCACATTGACGAAAATAACCAGTTTTTCAGATCTGGCCCCCACCTCACCTTTTCCGGCAATGTCTATCAACTACTCATCATCAGTGATTTTGTCGGCAGTGGCTCCAATGTTCTGATTCGCAAGTCTGCCTTTGAAGCCGTAGGTGGATTTGCCCCTAGTCTCACCCCAGCCGAAGATTGGGACTTATGGGTCCGATTGGCGGCCAACTATGAGTTCGTGGTGGTTCCCCAAGTGCAAATTCTCTATCGAACTGTGACGTCATCCTCATCCTTTAATTTAGCCAAGATGGAGGCATCGAGTTTACAGGTCATCGAACGTATTTTTGCCGCCGCTCCCCCCGAGTTACAGCACCTCTCGCGGATTTGTCGCGGTCATCGCTATAAGTATTTAACCTATAAAGCCTTAGATTTAACCCCAGAGCGACGACGGGCCAGAGCCGCCTTTCGCTTTTTAGCCCTGGCCCTTAGGTATGACCCGAGTTTGTGGCAACGACGGGTCATTTGGAAAGTTCTGCTGCGAGCAACAGCCGCCTGGCTACTCCCGCAAGCCTGGATGACATCCCTGCTCAAGAAAAGTCCCAAACCCTTTGAGATTGAGGCGTTGCTGTTTCATATTCGCTTTGACCCTTAGGATGATGCTAGGACATGACCGAAAATGTCATAACAGCGTCATTTCTTTGTGATGTGTACTGGTTATCCTGAGACTAGGACGACGTGAAACGCTTGGGGAGACGGCTTTAACAGGTTTGGACGGACTTCCCCAGTGTACTGCTCGGCTCTATCCTAAAGGTTCCGAATTGCCCCACCCGCGAACGGGTGGGGTTTTTTTGCTCTCACTCCCAGTCAGAACTGAGGCGGCGAATGTCAAACTGATCGACTTGGGGATGGCAGCTACGACAACTGTTGAGATCGAGGGGACGAGGTACGTCGATGTTAGGATGTAGGGCGGCAAAGGGGCGGGAGTATTGGAAGCGGAAGGGAACTGACTCGCTGCTGGCACTGTTGGGACGAGAAAAGGTTTGCAGATAGTCCCAAACAATGTGGATTTGGGGGCTGGGTAGGACGTCAATGCGTTGGCCATAGTGATTCTCGTCCAGGAGCAGATCTCGCCAGGTTTCTGTGGGGAAGACGGCCGGAGGAACGCCGATATGGCAGGACGCACAGGCTTCGAGATAGAGGGCCTGTCCGGTTTGGTATCGCTCGGGAATGGGATCGACGGTTCCGATATGGGAGGCCTGAGAGGGGTTTGGGGATGAGGAGTTTGGGGATTGCGATCGCCCCACCCCGGCTAAGCCCCAGCCTAGTCCCACAGACCAGATCAGCACCAGTAGGCTCAACAGCCATATCGAAGGACCTCGCTGCGGTCGGCGAGTTGCACAAGAGGGTGTATGTAGCCTAAGTCTGGCGGGGTGACGAGAATCCGACATCGCAGTTGATACCTTGGGCGAATTGGGGCGTGAATGGGGCGTTGATGGGCATTTAAAATTAACCCATAACATCAACCCACAATAACTCACAATTGTTGACAGGTGATTGGCGTTGAGGGGAAAATAAATGGGTTTTTAAACGACTATTATATAGAAAATACTGTTTAATTGTCAACACTCCGGATTGGCGAAAAAACTGAGGTATGATGCAGTTTACATCCTGGCGATCGCCTCAATCGGACTTGTTTCACGAGCCTATTTGAATGGATATTCTCATCTACGCCTATAACTATCATCCTGAACCGATTGGCATTGCACCGCTGATGACAGAACTGGCCGAAGGACTGGTTCAACGGGGCCATCGCGTCCGCGTCGTCACCGGAATGCCCAATTACCCACAACGACAAATCTATGAAGGCTACCGGGGCAAACTCTATGTTACCGAAGAGCGTAACGGCGTTAAAATTCAACGCTGTTTTGTCTGGGTTCGCCCCAAGCCGGGACTCGTCGATCGCATCCTCCTCGAAACCAGTTTTGTCGGCACCAGTTTTATCCAAGCTTTCAATGGGAAACGCCCCGATGTGATCCTGCTGACGGTTCCCCCCTTGCCCGCTTCCGTCCCCGCGACGGTGTTTAAATGGATGCAACGGGCGCCAGTGGTGTTGAATTTACAAGATGTTCTGCCTGAAGCGGCGGTGGTCGCCGGATTACTGACCAATAAATCCCTCATTCGGGTCTTTGAATCCCTCGAACGATTTTCCTATCGCTATGCCAATCAAATTGCGGCAATTTCCGATGGATTTGTGGATAATTTGATTGACAAAGGGGTCAATCCTGACAAAATCACCTTGATTCCCAATTGGGTTGATACGGACTTTATTCGTCCTCTGGATAAACAGGACAATTCCTTTCGCCGAGAGCAGGATCTCGATGGAAAATTTGTGGTTTTGTATTCCGGAAATATTGCTCTAACTCAAGGACTTGAAACCCTGATTCAAGCGGCGGCACTGGTGTTAGATCAGCCCGATATTGCCATCGTCATTGTCGGTGAAGAACGGGCGTTAGGGGCATTACGCGATCGCCGCGACCAACTTGGCGCAACCAATGTTAAACTTTTACCCTTTCAACCTCGTGAACGATTACCAGAAATGCTATCAGCGGCCAATGTGGGGATGGTGATGCAGAAAAAGACGGTCATTGCTATCAATATGCCCTCAAAAATTCAGGTGTTACTGGCTAGTGGTCTGCCGATTTTAGCCTCCGTTCCCGATGCGGGAACCGCCGCTAAAGCGGTTAAAACCAGTGGAGGTGGTTGGGTCGTTCCTCCCGAAGATCCCCAAGCGATCGCCCAAGCCATTCGTCAGCTTAAAGCCGCCCCAGATACCCTCGAACAACTCAGCCAACAAGGACGACAATACGCCCTCGATAATTACTCATTTTCCGAAGCCCTCGACCGCTATGAAGCCCTCTTTGAGACCGTTATTAATAACTCGTGACTCTCGTTGGCGGCAATCAAACTCTCCCAATTTATTAACCGGAAAAACACCAAAATTGGGGTGAATTTAACCCATCAATCGACCTAACGAATTTCAATTTCGGTCTCATATTCAAAGCCTTGGAAATTGGAATTATATTCGAGAATGTACTCACCACTGCTCGGGAGTTCTCCCCTCCAGGTGCTACGTCCGCGCATCGACGCCGCTTCGGTAATTTCTCGACCATTCGGAGCGCGCACAAACGGGAGAGGACTATCACCCATCGCCGTGAGCGTCATCGTTTGTTGCGCCCTCGCCTCCAGGCGATACTCATGGAACCCTGTCCCCACCAGGCGATCGCTCAGACGAACCGCCGTCGCCCCAGCCGGGAACTGCAATTGAGCCACCAGTTCATTACAACTACTATCCGTCAAGCTTTTAGCAATCCAACCCGGTTCGGGATCAGAAATCCGCCACCAGCCCGAGTCTTCCCCGGCGATTGTGACCCAAGCCCGGTCATTGAGTTGTCCGACCACATTCCCCTGGGTCACTTCCGGCTGCGATCGCACATTCAAAGGTGCATTGGGATCATCGACCCGAGCCATCGTCGTCTCACAACGAAGAACCTCCACCTGAGCCGGTTGTACCGCAGCGGGAGCAGGAGTGGGT
>LSZA01000047.1 GCA_001637315.1 Phormidium willei BDU 130791
AAGAGGCATAACCCACCCCTAACCCCTCCGGTGGAGGGGATGGCAAGAGGCATAACCCACCCCTAACCCCTCCGGTGGAGGGGATGGCAAGAGGTATAACCCACCCCTAACCCCTCCGGTGGAGGGGATGGCAAGAGGCAAAAGGGGGGAAGAAGGCAATCGGTATAACTCACCCTTAACCTCTCCGGTGGAGGGGAGAAATATCTTAGGGCATACTCCTGGGGTCGCCTTCTTTTGGCAAAATGTCTATGGTTTGGGTTACCCGTTTAAGTCGGGGTCACAAAACTACTTTCAAGACGATATAAAGCTATCACAAAAATCGCTGATTGTCAACTTAAAACCCTGGACTTTTAATTATCTTAATCGTTCTAAAATGCGTTGAATTGTGGAGGCATCTGGGGCATCTGGACGGAGGGATAAATAGCGTTCTAAGTCTTGTGTGGCGGCGATCGCACGACCGGATTGGTAGTAAATTAAACCGCGATCGCGTAACTCTAACACCGCATTAGGTGCTAACAACAAAATCCGTTCAATGGCGGCGAGTGCCTGACTCATCTCTTGCTGAGAAATATAGACCGCCTTCAGGTTCATCAACATCCGTACCAAGATATCCCGAGCGGTGACGGGTTCGAGAAACTCGGGCTGAAGCGTCACGGGTTTACCATAAATTTCGCTCAGTCGTCGTTCACAATCAGCAGGAAATAAAATTTCTCCAGCATTAAAGGCATCGACAAAAATACCGGCATCTTCAAAATCTGGACGAATCAGAAAATGTCCCGGCATTCCAATGCCCACCATGGGAAAATCCAGTCGCTTGGCGAGTTCTAAATAGACCACCGACAAACTAATGGGAATGCCAACGCGACGCTCTAATACATCATTGAGAAAGCTATTTTTCGGGTCGTAGTAATCATCGGTATTGCCGCGAAACTTGAGAGTTTCAAATAAATACTCATTTAAAGCATTGATGACGCGCAACGGATAGCGTTCCTGGGGCAGATTTTTGGCGACTTCAGCGGCATGGTGGTCTAAGCGTTGGCAATAGTGGTCAATATCTAACTCAGGATACTCCTCTAAGGCAATACAGAGGGCCGCTTTGCCTAAGTCGATGGGATTCTGATTGATTTCTTGATAAAATCGCTGCCGAGATTGAGAAAATTCCATAGTATTAAAGATTTATGGTTGATGTTCTATGGCTGTTGTTTTAAGAACCTCAGCAACGTTTCAATAAACGGAGTGGGTTCAACTAAAAATGCCCAATGATTGCCGGGAACGTCACAAACTTGGAGATGTTTAAGATAGCGATAATAGGGGTTCAGTTGCCATTGAGTGCGATTGAGGCCCCCCTCGGGCTTAATCAACAAGGTTGGAACCGTCAAGGGTTCGGTTAAACCATCGACAACCATGACATCTTCAAAAATGCCATCTCGGGCCGCTGTCGTGAATTTACTACCCCAGGTTCCATCGGCCTTTTGTTCGAGGCTGTCTTCAAAAACCTGTTGTTGATGGTCACTCCAACCGCGATATTGTTTGAGGGTTTTCGCTTGGACAACGGCGGCTTCATGGGAGGGAAAGGGTCCCATAGCTTGTAGGAAGGGTAACACGCGGTAGAGCAGGGGAAAGGTCACGCGTGACCATTTGGGAATTTTGCCGATAAAGAAAGGATCGACGAGAATGGCACTGCGGAACTGCTGGGGATGCTGACGCATCCAGATGGGGACGACTTTTCCAGTCCAGGAATGACCGAGGATATGGGCAGATTCATAACCGAGGTGCCTCAGAAGGACCTGTAAATCGCTGATAATGGTCTGACAGTCATAGCCTTGAGGGGGTTTGCTGCTGTCACCATGACCCCGTAAGTCGGGGGCGATCGCCCGGAAACCCGCCGCCGCTAAAGCCTCCCCCACCGGTTGCCAAACTCCGGCATGATCGGCGAGGCCATGCAGTAATAGGATCGGTTCTCCTGTCGCTGCACCCCAGTCAAGATAAGACAGGTGCAGATCGCTTGCAGACAGTGGCAGGGTGTGACGGATAGCCATAGGCAAAGGAAATCAAAGAGCAGTGATAGCATGAGACGAGTAGTGCCATCACATCGTCGTTAGATTGGAAGGGTTATGGATTCTGTTAAGGATAAAATCGTTCTCGTCACTGGGGCAAGTAGTGGGATTGGCACCGCTTGTGCCAAACGCTTTGCTGAAGCCGGGGCCAGGTTGATTGTAGCAGCCCGTCGCGGCGATCGCCTCAAGGCCTTGGCCAGCGATCTGCATCGTCATTGGGGAACAGCGGTTCATTGTCTCAGCTTAGATGTCCGCGATCGCCACGCCGTGATGAGTCAGTTAACGCAACTTCCCGCTGACTGGCAAGCTGTTGATATTCTCGTCAATAATGCCGGACTGAGTCGAGGCCTCGATAAACTGCAAGAGGGCGATCTCGACGACTGGGAGGAAATGATTGATGCTAACGTCAAGGGATTGTTATATGTGACGCGGGCCATTGTTCCGGGTATGGTTGAACGCCAGCGAGGACATATCCTCAACATCGGGTCTATCGCCGGCCGTCACGCCTATCCACGGGGTAATGTCTATTGTGCCTCGAAAGCGGCGGTGCGAGCGATTACTCAAGGCTTAAAACAGGATTTGTTGGGAACGCCGATTCGCGTCAGTGAAATTGATCCCGGCTTGGTGGAAACGGAGTTTAGTGAGGTTCGCTTCCACGGCGATCGCCAACGGGCCAGTGAAACCTATCGTGGCTTAACCCCCCTCACCGGCGAGGATATTGCCGATCTCGTCTGGTTTTGTGCCACCCGTCCGCTTCATGTCAACATTAGTGAAATGTTAGTGGTTCCTACGGATCAAGCCACAGCCACCCAAGTCTATCGCCGTTAAGTCTGCTTGACGTCAGCTTGAACAAGAATAGCGACGCATTCCTCCACCTCACGGGACGCAGGTGGGGAAGCATTCATGATAAAGAAATCATAATTATTGTGGCTAAACTTGTATTTTAGACCACAAAGGAGGATGCAGTTGATACAATGCCAAGCTGCATCCGTCTTAAAATGTAAGAATATACTGACTATGACAAACGATAAACGATACGTTCTGGCCCTGGATTTAGGAACCACGGGAAACCGCGCGATTCTCTTTGATCGTGATGGTGAAGTGGTTGGCCAATCCTACAAAGAATTAAAACAGTACTATCCTGAACCGGGTTGGTTGGAACATGATGCCATCGAAATTTGGCAAGATACTCTCGGCTGTGCTGAAGATGTTTTAGATGATGCTAATGTCACGGCGAAGGAGATTGCAGCCATTGGGTTAACGGTCCAGCGAGAAACCTGTTTGCTTTGGGATAAAAATACAGGGCGGCCGCTTCATAAAGCCATTGTTTGGCAAGATCGTCGCACGGCGCCTCTGTGCAATGCTCTGCGTCGTCAAGGGAAAGCGGAGTTAATTCAAGAACGGACGGGATTGGTTCTTGATTCCTATTTTTCAGCGACGAAATTAGTCTGGCTCCTCGATTGGGTGCGAGAACGTCGTCCTCAAATTGACTTTGAGAATGTCATTGCCGGTACGATTGATTCTTGGGTATTGTGGAATTTGACGAATCGCCAGGTTCATGCAACCGATAGCAGTAATGCCAGCCGGACGATGTTGATGAACTTGGAACGGGGAGATTGGGATGAGGATTTGCTGAATTTGTTTGGTATTTCTCCTCATATGATGCCGGAGATTAAACCCAGTTTAGGGGAGTTTGGGACGACGGATTTATTCGGCGATGAGATTCCGATTATGGCCATTTTTGGCGATCAGCAGGCGGCGTTGTTTGCGCATGGCTGCGATCGCCCTGGGTTGTTGAAATGTACTTACGGAACGGGCTGTTTCCTGATTGCACAGGCGGGAGAAGAGGTGGCGCGATCGCAAAATCAACTCCTCTCCACGATCGCCTGGAGTCAGGGAAATCGCTCTCACTACGCAATGGAAGGAGCGATGTTTACGGCGGGAGCTTGTATTCAATGGCTACGAGATGGCTTGCAACTGATCGCCAGTGCAGCGGAAACGGAAAATCTGGCCCGACAAGCTCAGGGAAACAATGGGGTTTATTTTGTGCCAGCTTTGAGTGGGTTGGGCGCGCCTCACTGGGATATGAATGCGCGGGGATCGTTCCAGGGAATTACCGGCGGGGTACGTGGTGAGCATATGGTGCGAGCCGTCTTGGAGGCGATCGCCTATCAAGTTAAAGAAGTCGTCGATGCGATGAATCGTGATTGTGAGGATGTTGTCACACGGCTCAAAGTCGATGGCGGCGCTTCGCAAAATGACTTCTTGATGCAGTTCCAGGCGGATTTACTGGGGATTCCCGTAGAACGGCCCAAAATTCTCGATGCAACGGCTCAAGGCGCGGCCTTTGGGGCTGGATTAGTCAGTGGATTTTATGATAGTTATGAACGCCTGATCGGACGACGACAAATTGATCAAGTGTTTGAACCGAGTGAACATGCGCCCCAAGTCCAAGAACAGTATAAAACTTGGCTCAGGGCTGTTGAACGGGCGAAACATTGGATTGAGTCGGAGTGACATTTGAGAACCACACTCGAAAGGGTTTAGGTTTCATAAACGTCCTGGTTCTTCTAACTGAAACGATCAACTCCGTTACCTCAGCGTTAAATAAGCCTAGAACAGGACTTGACCCCTGTTCTAGGCTTGATTGTTAATCAGTTTTGTGAATTTCAACGATTTACGCCTGTTCTTCGACTGGGGTAATTTGCAGGCGATCGCAGCCAATAGAATCTGCCAGTACCGCACTGGCCATCGCACCACTATAGACTTCAAGCTGTCCTTGTTCGTAGGCTTCAAAAATCAATCGTTGTCCAGGAAAGACAACCCGCTCAAAATACCAGTTGGGGATGTTAGAAATGCGGACGACTTGAACTTTTCCTGTTCGATTCGTGTAATAGCAGAGAATGGGGGTCTCTTTAAGAGTTGCCACATTCGGAGTAGAAGTCATTGCAATGGTCATTGTTATTATCTAGCAGATTTATAGGGGAATGGCGTTCGATTCAGAGTTTATCAAACGTTTCAGTGACGCCGAGTGGCCGCCGAGTGGCCATCGCCTTGTGAATCATCAGTTTGTTAACATACCCCCCATTTTAACGGGGATCAGCTTATCTCGCCATGTTCATTAAACCCCAATCCCTTGGGATCACACATCTACCTTAAGGGTGAACTTGGCTCATACCGGGAATTTAAGGCGATCGCTCCCCTTAAATTCTCCGGCGGTAATTGTCTTACAGTTCTCCTGGACTCTCTGGGGCGATCGCTTCTCCCGGAGAGGGTCGCAAATCGTCAAAATTGAGGAGATCGCTAAAATTTTTCAGGGTAATTCCTTTATTTTGAGCCGCCTCTTGTAATGCCGCCATAAAGCGCTCAGAATCCGAACCATAGCCACAGTGTTGGCTGGCGGCGTCTAGTCCTTCTTTCGCGTTGGCTTGAGCGCAATTGAGTAAATCTATGCCCGTTAGAGGGGTCGATTCCATAATTAAAACTCCTGAAATCAATATCTTCTCTAGGCTATCGCAATTGAGAACACCGGAACGGGGAAGGAAATAGGGAACCGGGCCAGCTTTTGCTGTCTTTGAGCAAAATTTGCCATAATTCTTCTTGGAGTTTCAATCGCATCTGATGAATCAACGTCCCGACACCCAGCCCGCCAAGAATGTTCTAGGACAACGGCTTGAACTGTGTTGTTCAGCCCCCCGTACCGGTTTCTATCGCGATGGCTTCTGTCACACCGGCCCCCAAGACTTTGGCCGTCATGTCGTCTGCGCCCAAGTCACCGAAGAATTTCTCGCTTATACCAAAAACCTTGGCAACGATTTGAGTACTCCCGTCCCCGCCTACCAGTTTCCAGGCTTAAAACCCGGCGATCGCTGGTGTCTCTGTGCCTCTCGCTGGCAAGAAGCCATTCGTGCCGGGGTCGCGCCTCCAATCGTCCTCGCAGCGACCCATGAGACCGTCCTAGAGACGATTCCCCTGGACGTCCTGCAAGAATACGCCATTGACTGAAGATTGGCCGCGAACACGGCCCATTAGGGGGCGATCGCCCCTAACTTCCCTTGAACCTGATGCCAGCGAATCCCATCGAGTCCCGGTAAGATCCAATCCGCCGCCCCCACCTGGGCCGCATCCCCGAGGCCAACCACGCGCATTTGGGCGGCCCGGGCCGCTTCAACCCCCGACTCAGCATCCTCAAACACCACACAGTCTTCGGGACCTAACCCTAACTGCTGTGCTGCGTAGAGAAAGACATCGGGGGCCGGCTTGGGGCGATCGACATCATAGACATTGGTAATAATATCGATGTCCGAGGCAATGCCTAACTTTTCAATCACCACATAGACATTTTGGCTAGCCGAAGCCACCGCCGTTTTGATTCCCGCCTTCCGCACATCATCGAGAAACGGCCGCACCCCTGGGAGGAGATAATCGGCCGTCATCGTTTCGATGAAACTACGGAAATAGCGATTTTTGCGATCGAGCAATTCCTGAATTTTCGACTCGGGTAAAACACGGCCTTGCAACATTCGTAGTAGGGAATCGCGCCGCGAGAGTCCCCGCAAGGCTTCATTGGCTTGACGGTTGAAGGGAATTCCCTCCTCATCAGCCAGTCGTTGCCAGGTTTGGTAGTGAAACTCAATGGTGTCCGTTAGCACACCATCCATATCAAAAATCACACCCCGTAGTGGACGACAATTGACCGGGGAGAGAGCATCAGAACGAGAGCGGGTCATAATCAGGGCCTTGACTGGGATTAATAGCAGTTGAGAGTTGAAACATCGCGAAGGAAGATCGCGACTGGACACCACGAATGGAGACTTGGCCGTGGGGAGACCTATTTTCCATCCTGTTTATTGAGCTTTTGGTTTAACTCCCGAGTCCGGCGAGAGAGCAGACGAATGATATTGATAGCAATGCCGGGGGTTTCGTCAATGGCATCATAAAGCTGCTGTTGTGTCAGCATCAAACATTCACAAGGTTCACAGGTGGTGACTGATGCCGAACGCGGTTCAGCATCAAACAGAGACATTTCACCAAAACAAGCACCTTGAGGCAAATTCGCTAAGTCCTGGTCACCAATGTGAATGCGGACGACTCCCGAGACCAGGATATACAGCGATCGCCCCTCTTGTCCTTCCGTAAAAATGGTGTGATTACTCGGGAAGGATAACTCATCCATTACCGAAGCTAGACGTACCAGAAAATCGTCCCGTAACTCCTTGAAGATGGGAACACCTCGCACAAACAACAAGCGATCGACACTGGTTAACATGGGGGATTAGAACACGAGGGTACTTGAGATTACGTCGGCGACTCAGGCGACGACGTTAAACCAAACTGCACCATCATCTCCTGCACTTGGGCGGCCACGAGAGGATCAGGGTCATGTTGCAGTTTTGGTAGCAATTCTATCAAGGCACGGGGCGAGGCAACTTGCAAGTAGGCTAAGACGGACTCGCGCACAAACCCCCTCGGGTGGCGTAATCCCGCTAAGGTTTGATCCGCTCCCAAACTCCAGCGTGCTAAGCGTGCGACATGGAAGCAACAGGCTAAGGGCCAGTCGGAAAGACAATATCGTAACTCAAGCAACAGTCGCAGCCGTTCTCGGGGCAGAAGGGGCCGATACTCGATGAGATCCGAGAGACTTTGTAGTTTTTCGAGATCCCCTTGACGATCCAACACATTCAGTAAGGCTCGCTTACTGGGAATATCAATGGTGTTATCGAGGATTTCTAACCCTCGCGCCATGTAGGAGCGAGATCCGGATTTGAGGTTAAAGGCCGCCGCTTGGATGGAACTGAGGGGGTAGAGGAACTTCATCAACAAGAACAACCGTTCAATACTATCGTTTTGCAGATCGGCAAGGCTATTACAGAGTAGTTGCAGGGCCGAGTCGGCATTCAGTTCAACATAGCCATTGCCATTATGGAGTTCCACCAGAGATTCAGCCGAACTGGCCACCTGGAAGTCAACCCGAGCCGCATAGAGTTGTCCGAGGAACATCAGTTCTTGATCGATGAGAATTTCAACGCCACTGCGTCCGAGGCGATCGAGAACTCCCTCAATTCCCCGTTCATCAGGCATTTTGAGCAAAATGCGTAAAATGTTGCGACGACTGGTGGCCCAGGTGGTTAGCAAATGTTTGACGAGGGTATCGAGGGCTTCGGGGGTGCCAATCTGTCCAATGGTGTTCCAGGCGTACATCCGCACTAAATCGGGTTTGTGGATATCTTCGGCCAGTTCGACGAGGCGATCGAGGATATCATTCCCGAGGCGCACCAGGGAGCGCATCGCGGCGTCGCGAGTTGATTTGTAGGACAGACCCCGCAACAGGGATGGATAGTATTCTTCGAGTTCCGTCGAGGCGATCGCATCGAGCAGAGCGCAACGCACCCGTAAAGACTCATCCTGAAGCAGATTTGGCACATAGAGCCGTAATCCCTGTAAAAACTCCGCTTCTCCCAAGGCTCGGGTTCCCATGACCCGTTCGCGCTCCTGTTGATGGGTTAACATCCGTCGTAGCGCATTGGTGGCTTCAGCTTTCTGTTCCCGATTCCCTTTACGCATAATCAACGAAGCCGCCGTCGATCGCACCACTGGATCGACCTCAGAACGCAGATAGGGGCGTAATTGCCGCATATCTGGCGTGTCTTCCGTCAACCAGATATAGCGCAGGGCCAAGGCTAAAATTTCGGGAGGTTGAGGCCGTTCAATTAACGCCCGCACGTGAGGCAAATGCTCAGTTTTGGGACATTGGAGCATCACCTCTAAACTCTGTCGTTGTAAGGGGGGTGAGAGGTTAACCAGCAACGGGGCGAGAACTTCCCCGACATTTTGCGGGTCAATTTGGCTCAGTAACTCCACACAGGAGCGTTTATCGGCATCCGATGTGGGCTTTTCTAAGGTTTCGACCACCGATCGCTTCAACGCCCGAAAGTCCACGTCCGAGACCCCTAAGCGGCCCCGTTCGGCACTCGATACCAGCAGTCCCACATAGCGCGATCGCATCAACCAGATGGCCAGCAACCAGGCCACCGCCACCAACAACACGAACGAGACAAAAATGGGACTTTGCAATTGCAGCCAACGTTCGGGGCCAAAGATGCGACGGCCTCCCCAGATGGCCAGCCACATCACGGCCCCCGCCACCCCAGTTGATACCGGTTCGGCCACCCCATTCACCAGAGCCTGTAAGCCATTGCGTTGGCTTTCGGGTAGGGGCTGAAACAGCACCGGCCCAGTTCCTTCGATCAAGGTATAGTGCAACAACTCATCGACAAACTTGATGGCAATCACGCCAAAAAAGAGTTCAAAATTGCCGGTGAGAGACCCCCCTAGAGATAACACCCCAATTGAGAGGACTAGAGCCGGTAGGATTCCCCCGGCATAGAACACTCCCATGCGTTCAACAAGACGGCTGGAGGCAAACCATTGAGTCATTAGCTCAAAAATGCCCAAGAAACCGTTAAAAAGCCCTAAAAAGCGGGCAATGCCACTATCAAAGTTGGAACTTTCTGTCAGATCCAGCAGCCCCAGAAACATCGAGGCATTGTCTGTCAGTTCTCCGGCCTGGGCTTCAACTTGTAATTGTTGAAAAAAGAGTTCTAGTTCACTGAAAAATTGGAACTCAATCAGCACATAGAGCGCTTCGACGAGAACGAAGAAGCTCACCAGCAGCCAAACATAGGTTCGCAGCGGTCCCTGGAAACGCCGTGTGGTGAAGTCTGAGGGATCGTCTTCTTCGGTGCGACGAGCCGCATCGGGAAAGGCCTGACGGTAGTTTTCGGTTAGATATAACAGGAGTAAAGCGCCCACCACCAACATGAAGCAGGCGACAAATAAGACATTACGTACCCCGAAGTTGGCAATGACCACGGGGAGCGAAAATCCCCCCAGCACGTCAGCTAGGAGGATGCCACTGCTAATAATGGGATACGTCCGTTTGATTTCCCGGATATTGAAAAGCTGATTGGCGGTGATGGAGGTATTGAGATCGTTGAGAATATAGGCCCCATCAATCCAGAGCCGCATGGCGAAGACGGTAATGCCAAACAAAATTGGCAGTTCTAAGCCGAAGCGAAAGACAAAGGCGGGAATGGCCATGAGGAGGGCAATCACGACGATCGCTCTCCTCATCGGTAAAATCTCTTGCAACCAGGAGTAGAAGAAGCCTAGCCCTGAGCCAATGGCGGCCCCGGCAATGTAGATGATCGTCAGGGATTCGGCCCCATACTTGGCCAAAAATAGCTCATAGGTGACCGCTTCTAGCCATAACAGACCAATGGAGGTGGCGGTGTAAAACGCGAACATCAATAAGGTTCGCTCCCCATCCTCCGGGCGCAGGTTGAGCCACTGCAACACCTGCTGTTTCCAGCCCCCTTGGTTGAATTGCCAGTTTTTAAGTTCCATTCAGCCTAGCTCGTCCTGATGTCGATGGGTGGCAGTCGAACGCTACCCGCGATCAATCCCAGCGTTGGGGTCTCGGGAAAGTCCAGCCTAGGCTGGGCCAGGAATTCCGGATGCCAATCTTATCCGGGTCTTCCCTCGCTGATAAGCCGGGCGCACGACCTGCCCTCCAGTGTAGCCTTTCGGCTCACCAGAAGAAAAAGACATGAGGACGAATCAACATGAGTTTTCGCTTAACGGTCTGACAACGTTAAATCCAGGGCGATCGCAGTTAAGATTGTTTTTTCGGGGCTAGCATCATCATCATGCTGCGTCCTTCCCGTTTCGGCCGTTGTTGAACTTCCGCCATCTCATCGAGATCTTTGGCTAACCGTTCCAAGAGTTGGTAGGCCAAATCTGTATGTTGGATTTCCCGTCCCCGGAACATGACCGTGGCTTTCACCTTGTCACCGCTTTTGAGGAACCGTTGGGCTTGCTTGACGCGCACCATGTAGTCGTGATCCTCGATCTTGTAGCGCATCTTCACTTCCTTGAGTTCGGAAGAATGCTGCTTTTTCTTAGCTTCCTTATTTTTCTTCTCCTGCTCAAACTTGTATTTGCCGTAGTCCATGATCCGACAAACTGGGGGGTCTGCCTTATCACTGACCAAGACCAAGTCCAAGTCCTTCTCTTCGGCAACGGTAATCGCCTCGGCCGGTGTCATAATCCCCAACTGTTCGCCATCTGTGGCAATGACCCGGATTTGGGGGAAACGAATCCGCTCGTTGATTTGGGGTAAGTCCCGTTGTCGTTTTCTTCCGATTGCAGGCATATGTAATGGGGTAAGTGTGTTTAGAGCTGACTTCCTCCCGACACCGACCCGGTCAGGTCCGGCATGGGAGTCCTCCTTCAACGAGCCAACGTACGATCAGCAGGTCTCAGTTAGTTCGGTTACGTGAGAGGGCTTGGGGGCGTGTCAGTCTGTTCGACGGTTGAGTCAGCTTAGTGATATTTTACTCGCAATACTTTAGATGTGGGTCAAATTTCATAGAAATTCTTAATTTGTCGAGACTCACCCCACCTCAACCTTGGGGGAACAACGTCTAAGCGTTCTACTGAGCGCACTGGCAACTAGCTTAAGATAAAATCCTGACTCTTGCCAATGGCGGCAAGTTTTGCCCTCTCCTGATTCTCATCATTCTCACCTCGATACGCCCTTGACTTGTTTACCCTTTTCTCCTAAACTACCCCGGCTCGGGGAACAACGCTATTGGCGTTGGCGCGGTTGGACGATCGCCTATAGTTACAGTCCAGGACTCAGGTCCGAGGCCCCACCCCTGATTCTCATTCACGGCTTTGGTGGCTCGATTGGCCATTGGCGCCATAATCTCGGACCGCTGAGTCAGCAATATCCGGTTTATGCCCTGGATCTGTTGGGTTTTGGGGCGTCGAGCAAGGCCGCCACGTCCTACAACGTATCTCTGTGGGTTGAACAGGTGTATGAGTTTTGGCGTCTGGTGGTTCGTCGTCAGGCGGTTTGGGTGGGCCATTCCATTGGCTCTCTGGTGGCGGTGGTTGGGGCGGCTCGTCATCCTGAGGCTGTTCGCGGCTATGTGGCCATTACACTTCCCGATCCGGGGCTACGTCGCGCCCTTTTGCCCCCATTTGCCCGTCCTCTGGTAGCGGCGATTGAACGACTGTTTACGTCCCCCCTGCTGCTGACTCCCCTCCTCGGTGCGATTCGACCTCCCCAACGACTGCGTCCCTGGGCCGCGATCGCCTATGAGAACTCCGAGTATGTCGATGAAGAACTGTTAGAGATTTTTTCGAGGCCGGCCTATGATCGCGGCGCACCACAAGCCCTATCTCGCCTTGCTCGTGGAGCCAGTGAGGTGGAGTTTTGCCCCAATCTACGTGATTTGCTCCCCGAGGTAACCACACCGGGATTATTACTCTGGTCCCGGGGCGATCGCATGGTTCCCCCGGCCCTGGCTCGCCCTCAACAGTTTGGCGAACGACAAAGCCATCTCGAACTCCTAGAGTTAGACTATGGAGGGCATTGTGTCCATGATGAAGCTGCCCCTCAAGTCAACGAGATCATTGGTCATTGGGTTGCATCTCGCTTGGCCGAGGAGTCGATAACCGTCCGGTGACGATTCTCTCGTCCTCGTAGGTTAAAGGGGAAAACCGTTGAGGTTCTGACCCGCTCGCCCTATCAATGGCGAATTTTTTATGCTATTTTTCAACGCAGTTTGCCCAACACCACACACAATTGGTTTTGACGGGCCAACAACCCTCGGATCAGGGCAACTGGTGTTCCCCAAAAGCCGAATGTTGTGCCGTCGACCCCGTAAGGAGAAATATGCTCAGAGTTCACTGGTGGTTATCCAGTCTCACAAGTGTTTTAATGTTGGCTCACTTGGCCCCAGTTGCCCAAGGGAGTCCCATCAAAACCTCAACCCCAGATATCAAGACCCTGGGATTTGACGCTAGCGCCCCGCCCAATTCCCTGAATGTCGCCGTGGACTCTCAAGGAGCGGAGGATGATTCGTCGGTTGAGTCATTGACTCAGTCCCCTCGATCATCAATGGCCACTATTGAGGCGATTGATATTACCATCGAGGGCAATCGCATTTTGATTCGAGCCGATCGCCCCCTCGATCAGCGCTCCTATTGGGATCGAAACACCCTGGCCTATCAAATTGAAATTCGCGGCGCCCGCTTATCTGAGAACTTCCAACCCCCCAATGCTCAAGACAGTCAGGATATCTCTTGGGTGCGTGCTGAACAAGCTGATCCTGAGACGGTTATGGTACGCATCATGCCGGCTCCCCAAGTCTCGGTGGGTGAGATTAATCAGCCCAGTCCCAGTTTGCTGTCGTTAGAACTCAATGGCTATCAGGCTACAACGCCATTACCTCGACCGAATTTGGACATGGGGAGTGGCATCACGGATTATCCGGATCCGGGTACAATCCCCGAGGGACAAATTGTGATTGTTCTCGATCCGGGTCATGGGGGAAGTGACCCCGGTGCAGTCGGCATTGGCGGACTCAATGAGACCCATATTGTCAACCCCATGTCGCACCGGATTCGCGATCTCCTCGAAGAGCAGGGGGTACGGGTCATTTTGACCCGTGAGGACAACCGCACGGTGGATTTACAACCTCGGGTGGAATTAGCGAATCGACTCGATGCGAATCTCTTTGTGAGCATCCATGCCAATGCGATCAGCATGAGTCGGCCGGATGTCAATGGGATTGAAACCTATTATTTTCAATCGGGGGAACAGTTGGCTCGCACCATCCACGGTCACCTGCTTCAGGCAACGGGTGGACCCGATCGCGGGGTGCGCACGGCTCGCTTTTATGTCCTGCGCCATACCCGAATGCCGGCGGTCTTGTTGGAGTTAGGGTTTGTGACGGGGAACCAGGATGCTCGCCGTTTGGCTGACCCGCAGTATCGTGAGCGTCTCTCTCAGGCGATTACCCGTGGTATTTTGCAATATGTTCGCCAATATTGCCCAGGCCCTCGTTGTTAGCCACTCAAACTCACTCAGGATATGGACTGAGTCTCGAAGATGCTCCCCTGGGCAGGTTGGGATCTCAGCACGATTTTCGGACATTTTTTGGACAATTCTATGACCAACCACAACCAGCCGATTGGGGTTTTTGATAGCGGTGTGGGCGGATTAACCGTCCTGCGGGCTATGTATCGACAGCTTCAGGATGAGTCGGTTCTCTATTTTGGGGATACGGCTCGTTTGCCCTATGGGACGCGATCGCCCCAGGATATTCGCCAGTTTGTCCGGGAGATTTTGCTCTGGATGGCTCAGGCTCGGGTCAAAATGGCGATCGTGGCCTGTAATACCAGTTCGGCTCTGGCGTTGGAAGCGGTCCGCTCGGAATTTGACTTCCCCATTTTGGGCTTGATTTTGCCCGGAGCGCGGGCGGCGGTCGGCTGTGGACAACGGATTGGGGTGATTGCAACTCCAGCTACCGCCGCCAGTGGGGCCTACCGCCAGGCGATCTTGGAGATGAACCCCTCGGCTCAGGTGTGGGAAATGGGCTGTCCTGAGTTTGTTCCCCTGATTGAAGGCGATCGCATTCACCGGCCCGAAACCCGTGAGATTATCCGAGAGTATCTTCAGCCTTTGTTACAGCAACGGATTGATACGCTGGTCTACGGCTGTACTCACTATCCCCTACTCGAACCCGTGTTGCGGCAACTGCTTCCGCCGGAGGTGACTCTAGTTGACCCGGCTACCTATGTCGTCGAGGCCGCTGCACAGGAGTTGGATTTGTTGGGCCTACGGGCAACGCCAGGGCGGGCGATGACTCGCTTCGGCGTTAGTGGCTGTCCCGAAACGTTCGCGAATCTCTCTCGTCAATGGTTGGGGTTTGTGCCTGAGGTCGAACAGGTCATACTTCCGGATTTAGGACCCTCGCTTCCCTCGACTGAGTCGGTGGAGCCAGTGGTGGATCGGGTCTATCGGGTTGTAGAATCAAGGGAGGCAAGCTAATCATTCTCAACAGTCAGGGTTGGATCTTGCCCGACATCTCAGATTGGCTGTTTTATCGTTACTTTATTACTCTCGAAAACCCTGTTATGTTATTCGGATTTCAGAAAAAGCTGACCTTGCCCACTCCTAAAGAGGCTTTGCCAGGACGCTCCCAGGCGATGCCGGTTCCTAAGCAGCATTTTGTCCTCAAAACACAGCTGACGCCTCCTTATCCTGAGGGGATGGAGTTGGCTTTGTTTGGTTTAGGTTGTTTTTGGGGCGCTGAACGCTGTTTTTGGCAACTTGAGGGGGTTTATAGTACCGCTGTTGGCTACGCCGCTGGCATTACCCCGAATCCGACCTATCAAGAGGTTTGTTCGGGCATGACTGGACATAATGAGGTGGTGCGTGTGGTCTATGACCCGGAACGCATTCGTTACGAATCCCTGTTACGTCAGTTTTGGGAAAGTCATAACCCGACTCAGGGAATGCGTCAGGGAAATGATACGGGAACTCAGTATCGCTCTGGGATTTATGTGTATTCTTCAGACCAAAAAAGCCTGGCGCAAGAGTCTCGGCAACGCTATCAGGCGGCTCTCAAGCAGGCTGGATATGGGGAGATTACGACGGAAATTTTAGACGCGCCGGAGTTCTATTACGCGGAGGACTATCACCAACAGTATTTGGCGAAGAATCCCAATGGGTATTGTGGTCTCGGCGGGACCAATGTGAGTTGCCCTATGGGAACTCAGCAGTCGGTTTAATGTCTGACGACCCTGGCAGGGCCTAGGGGCTATCAACGGTGATGAAGGCGGTTTCCTCTTCTGAACGGACATCGACGTAGAGTGAGCCGTCTTGAAGATAGCCCCAGACGGTTAAGGTGGCGATCGCCAGGGTTAAGGTAATGCTGATGATACACTCGAATGGACAGTCAAATGAGCGAGTTCGTTCCATGGTTTAGGCTCCCTGCTCACCAACCTCAAGTCGATGAAGGCTTGAGGGGTGAGCATCTTGGTTTAATAGTAAGGTTGAGTTTAAGATTTGAGTTTAAGTTAGAACTCTATGGTATCTAGAGTACCCAGTCGCATCAGGATTGAACTCGTTAAATTTACGGATTTTTAGGAAATTTAACGATAAGTTTTGCTATCATGGAGGGCTTATCTTAGGTAAGACTTCGCCGCGATCGCGATTGACCCGCTTGCTAGGATGAACGACAGAACTTTAGGATAGAGGAACTTTTTGGGTCTGGAGCGGTTATGGTGGTGTCTCAACAAACCTATGCCATTGAGTTATATTTTGATGAGGTGGCCTCACAGAAGGTTCGTCAACTGTGGTCTCAGGTCGGGGCCATTGCCTCTTCGATGGCTAAGCGAGTTCACAGCCAGCCCCATTTGAGTTTGGCGGTTCTCCCCAATGCTGATTTGCAGCTTCTACCCAGCGTTCTCGCTGAGGTCGCCGCTCACCACTCCTCGTTTGAGATTCAGTTTTCGTCTCTCGGTTTGTTTTCGACTGGAGGTGGGGTGGTGTTCCTGGCGCCGGTGGTGACAACGCAACTGCTGGAGTTACATCAGACGGTTCATCGACAGCTTCACAAGATTGGCTCTGATGCCGTGGCCTATTATCGTCCTGAGGCTTGGGTTCCTCATTGCACTTTAGCCCGAGAGTTATCGCCCCCTGAGGTGCTGCGAGCGGTTGAGGTGGTTCGCAACAGCAATCCCTTTTTTAAAGCCAATGTTTGTGCGTTAGGACTCGTTGAAGCCCCTCCGGTACGTCAGATTTGTTGTTGTCCCTTACTCTCTGATAGCGATCGCCCATGATAGAATAGAGGGTATATTGTTTGATTTGTCAAGACCTTACTCTTAAAACGCTCAAAGTTCTATGGATTTTACAGTAGCCATCCGTACCTACAATGGTGAACAGCGTATTGGTGAGATATTAGAACGTCTTAAAGCGCAAACTCAAACCGAGGCGATCGAGTGGGAGGTTGTCGTTGTCGATAACAACAGTTGCGATCGCACCGCCGCCATTATCAAAACCCATCAAGAAACCTGGCCCTCCCACTCCCAACTCCACTACTTTTTTGAAGCCAGACAAGGCGCCTCCTATGCGCGCGCTCGTTGCATCGAAGAAGCCCAAAGCGACCTAATTGGCTTCCTCGATGATGACAACTACCCGGCAGATGACTGGGTGTTTCAAGCCTATCAATTTGGGCAAGACTATCCTCAAGCCGGCGCCTATAGCGGACAAATTCATGGGGAATATGAAGTCACTCCTCCCCCCAACTTTCAACGCATCGCTAACTTTATTCCCATCATTGAACGGGGACAAAAACCCCTCTGCTATACCTCCTATAAATACGCGCAGAAAAAAGTCTATCCCCCCGGTGCTGGACTGGTCATCCGTAAACCAGTCTGGTTAGATACCGTGCCTAAAAAATTAGTCCTCCAAGGTCCCGTTGGAACCTCATTAACTGCCAAAGGAGAAGACATCGAAGCCCTAACCTACATGGCAACCGCAGGATGGGAAATTTGGTATAATCCCCAAATGCACATCTATCACCATATTCCTAAAAGTCGCTTTGAACGAGACTACTTAATCAAGTTCTTTAAAGGAGTTGGCTTAAGCCGTCACCGCACGCGGATGCTCAATTATAAATCTTGGCAAAAACCCTTTTTTATTGCGGCTTACTTTGTCAATGACTCTCGTAAGCTGCTGCGCCATTTCTGGACATATCGAGATGTTTTAGATAGTGACGTTGTCGCTGCCGCAGAACTCCAATTTTTTAAAAGTTGTCTCGTCAGTCCCTTATTTATCTGGAAAAAACTCTATTTAGACCGACACTAAATCAGCCGTGAGGTTGCGTTTACCCCATCCTCACTCGGTGAGTCTAACTGTCCGTCCTAATTCTTCAGGGACTGTTCGATCAAGTCCTGAATTTTTTCCGCCAAAACCTGAACATTCGGCTCCTGCAACATGAGCAAATGATCCCCGGGAATATCATAAATCTCTAATCCACCAACAGCCAGGTCACCCCAGCCATACTGGGGATCAATTTCCGTCCCAACTTCCGCTCGTCGTCCCATCGCTCGAAACAGTGTGACCTTTCCACTGTAGGGTTGGGGAAAATGTTGCTTCTTAATCTTAATGTTCGTCTCCAGACTGGCGATGGATTTCAACTGATCAGGAACTGGCTGGCCAAAACGCTGATAAATTTCGGCGCGAATGGCTTTGAGTCGATATTGAATGCGTCCAAATCGCGATTTTAACTTGCGGGTGATGTAGCTGAAGCCTTCTTGCTTGAACTTACCCCAATGTCCCGACACCCGAGACGATGGGGGTAAGTGTTTTACCCCAGTTCGGGCTGTTGTATCAATTAATCCTAATAACGCCACCTCTTCCCCTTGAGCCTGTAATTGCTGAGCCATTTCAAAGGCGACTCGTCCACCAATGGAAACACCCAAGAGATAATAGGGACCATGGGGCTGAAGGGTTTTAAGGTCTTTAATATAAATCTCTGAGAGTTCCTTAATTCCTTTAGATCGTCCTTCAGCATCCTCTAAGAGGTTAAATGATAATCCATAGAGGGGCTGATTATCTCCAAGATATTTAACTAAAGGTCGATAGTATTGAAGACCTTTTCCTAAAACATGGACGGCGAAAATCGGGATTTGACGTCCCTTCCCTTGTATGGTAATTAGAGATGACTCTTGTAGGTCATCTGGAGCATCTTGAAGAAGTTTAGCGAAGTCTTGAATCGTAGGATGTTGAAATAAGGCGGAGATAGGAATTGAGCGGTTCAGGGCAGTCTCAATATCCCGACATAGGCCAATGGCTAATAGTGAGTTACCACCGAGGTCAAAAAAGTTATCTTGTCGGCCAATTCGCTCCCGCTTTAACCAAGTTTGCCAAATATCAACCAGTTGCTGTTCCAGGTCATTTTCAGGGGCTTGATAGGTAGATGTGATTTGAGGTGAATGTTCTAATTGACTTAACGCCTGACGATCAATTTTCCCGTTGGGAGTTAAGGGAAACTCTGAGATGGCAATAAAGGCTTGCGGAATCATGTAATAGGGCAATT
Organism: Phormidium willei BDU 130791; assembly: GCA_001637315.1. Classification (GTDB taxonomy): domain Bacteria; phylum Cyanobacteriota; class Cyanobacteriia; order Cyanobacteriales; family Geitlerinemataceae; genus Sodalinema; species Sodalinema willei. The sequence goes on from LSZA01000047.1 coordinate 19,019, forward strand.
TATCGGTTAGGAATTGACGTAAATTGCCGGGGGCGATCGCCATGTCTTCCCGAGTTAGATAATAGGCTGTCAAATGTTCTGTTAACGTCGTTGATCCCGCCTGATCAGAACCCGTCTGATCAGAACCCGTGTAAGACGATTGAAGCACAACAACAGCCCGTTGAATATCAGGATATTGCCCTAAAACGGATTCAATTTCACTCAGCTCGATGCGGAATCCTCGCAGTTTAATCTGGTTGTCGATTCGTCCAAGAATCTCAATGTTGCCATCGGCAAAATAACGACCTAAATCACCAGTTTTGTAGATGCGATCGCGGCGATCTCGACTTGACGACTCCCGAAAGGGGTTCACCATAAACTTAGACTCGGTTAAGGAGGCATCATTGAGGTAGCCACGAGCAAGATAGGGAGTGCGAATGTAAATTTCACCTCGCTCGCCTTCAACGGCTAAGGTTCCATCCTCTTTAACAATTAAAAGTTGAACACCGTCAATCCCTTGACCAATGGGCAATTTTTTGCTAATAACATCAGAATGTTCAGGAACGATATAGTAACCCATCGCTTGGGGGGTTTCTGTCGCTCCGTAAAAATTGACATTCGTCACCCGTTGAGAGAGTTGTTGACTGCGTGAAATGTCGGCTTGAGTGAGAACATCGCCGCCCCAAAACAGATAGCGTAAGCTGGGAATTAATTCAGAGTTCGCGTCAGGAGTTATCCCTTGTGTGAGGAGGAGTCCCATGGCAGGTGTTAAATGGGCGATCGTAATCTCCTGTTGCTGCATCCATTGACAGAGTTGACCACTGGTTTCTAAGATGTCTTGGTCGGGAATATATAAGCTCGCTCCCAGCCAAAGGGGGGTAAAGATATCCCGCAATAAGGGATCATGGGCTAACCCTGACAGTAAGACGAAGCGATCGCACTCTTGTAGGTTAAAACGCCGACAATGCCAATCAATAAAGTGAGCTAAGGGCTGATGGGTTCCGACAATACCTTTTGGTTGTCCCGTTGAGCCAGAGGTGAACGCAATATAGGCAATATCATCGTTGTCAGTGGCCCAGTGATCTGATGAATTTCCTATAAGAGAGTCCGCCTCCGATGAGTCATTTAGAGATAAATTGGGAATGGCGGGGAGATGGAGATAGGAAACATCACCAGCATCGATAAACTGTTGTAGTTCTTGGGGCAGTGCCTCAGCCTGACTTCCCGAATAACTCAGATGAATGAAGCCTTTGGGTTGACTTAGGTGACAACAAGTTTGTAAACGAGAGCCAGGATAGGCGGAATCTAAAATAATGAAGCTTGCTTTGAGTTTTAGGATGGCGAGTAATGCCCAAACTAAGCTAGCACTACGATGAGCATAGATGGCGATCGCATCCCCCGAGCCAAGTCCAAGACCTTGCAACTGCTTAGCCAGTTGACTCGACGATTCATCTAAATCACGATATGTCCACTGTTTATGACGATCAACTAGGGCAATCTGTTGAGGAACTCGCCCCACGTTCTGACAAAATTGCTCAAGAACTGACGGATAAACATTGATATTTAGGTCTTGAGTTGGATCGGGATAAGGAATGGTACGAGAAGAGTGCGAAGAATCCATACTTTTTCAATTTGTCAGCGTTATTATTGATTGTTATCGAAGTATCAAAGAGGTTGTTTTTCGTTTTAGGTTTACTTCTTGATGGTTTTAATCACTTGTCTAAGAGATTTTCTTAATTGAACACGATAGGAATTTGGCAGCCAGGGTACAGCTTCACTGATGCGAGAGACGGCTTCTAACGTCGTACCTGAACTCGGTTGAGGAGGAATTGAGATGGAACCCTTCGAGTTTGACGGTATATCAATTGAGGTAAATGCCTGTTCTAACTGCTCAGCAACCTGACGATTTAAAGGAGAATCTCGTGAGTCTTGAAAGTGGCAAATTGTTGGATTTGTGTTGATTTCCCAAACTTGCATTAACTCACCAGAGAAACTATAATCAATGCGACCATATTGGATACGAGCGAGTTTGAAAATCTCTCGAATTTTATCGGTGTGAGGATTCGTCTGAATATAGGTTTGATTTTCCTGTTCTCGTTGATCGGTTTTTAAAGTATTTGCTTTCACAACCCAATCTTTTTGATAGCGAACGTGAACTGGAACAATTGCTTCCCCAATCGCAAATGCAGAATACTTTTTGAAGATTCCCTGATCATCACGAGTATCGCAAAACTCGATAATAACTTTATCCTGGCGACTTTCCCCTTGATTGACAATTTTGGCGATGGACTGATCGAGTTCAGCTTGGTTTTGTAATAACGAGGTTTGATTTCCTTTATGATCGTTTTCACCTCGAACAAATACTGGGAATTGCACTGTTGATATATCTTCCGTCAACCGATAGATATTAAAACGATTCTCGCCATGATTGTATAAGGTTTTGAGTAGCTCATAACGACACATTGACCATAACGGATGATTCAAGAGTCGAGTCTCTTGACTTTTTTGGAGGTGAGTCCAAATCCAGGCAGCTTTTTCGGTTTCTGCTGGCGAAAGTCGTTCAATATCTGCAAAAATATAAGTTCCACTCGGCAATTTTCGCTTTTTAAAAACATCCTGATAAGCCACGGGCAAGATATTGGAGACGAGAGGTTTCCCCCATTGTTCCAAATACCAGTTAATCACATTCATGTTAGCCCGAGTGGTGAGGTAAAATATCATTGCTAAGTTACCGTTGATTTAAAGTTGATTGAGGGTTGATTGAGAAGCCGGTGACTATCAGTTATAGATTCAGTTATAGATTTGTGGTGAGTTGACGACGTAAGCAAAAGCGAATTAAGCGGCCAGGAACACTGCTATTTTGAACCGTTTTGCGCCGCAAAAAATTCCCTTTGAGTAAACGAAGAACTCCCTTGATTCGTGCTTTGAGACGCATTTGAGCGACATTATACTCCTTAGCATAAAGAGGAGTCCAAGCCAGATCTCCCCACAACACATCGGCTTGATGACCCGGACTTAAGCCATTTTGTCGATGTTCTGGGTTAGGGATTCCACCATGTTCTCCGTAATTCCGGAAGGGAATAAAGTTTTTAAATTGATGCGATCGCAACACCGTATCCACCTGAGAATCCCAAGTTGAATAGACCTTACCACCCGTTTCTTGCCCCACTTGGTCAGCAAACTCCATTAAACACATCGCCGCTTTAGGGCTAATAATATAAGCTACCGTTGACGTTGAAAACCCTTGAGCATATCCCTCTTCCGACACCCAATACACTTGAGGCGCACAAGTATAAATCCAAGAAATGCCAATCTTCTCACTGTCTTTCCGAAAGGGCAACGGAAGCTGTCCAAAATTCTTCACCGGCACAAAATCGGCTTCGATAACCAAACTCGGTTGGGGACTCTCTGCCGCTCTTTGCCAAGCTTGGCGATGGTTCAAAAGACAGCGATAACTGGGCGAAAATTCTTGGTATTCAGGCTTATTTTCTTGACGTAAGACCTCACAATCAAACCCTTCTTCTTTAAGATAAGCTTCTAACTGATCAGTGGCTTCCTTATACGCAATAATAAACACCTTGTTTAGACTATTGACTAAAGTGTTCATACTGGTAATCTCTAAGATATAGAAACGTTGAAGTGTTGCTATGAGTATAACATGAGTCAATCTCAGACCTCGGCCACCGGTTGCCCGTCATGGTAACAGGTGAATTAGAACAGGTCACAAATCTTCATTTTGCGAAAAGTTCCCTCGATATAAACCCCCTCAGCCTAGCATCGGCCCCCAAAATTGTCACTCTTGACGCTCCCAAATATCTGTGGTAATCCGTTCAGGGATTGCGTTAGGCTAAAAGATAGAATCATTCAATGGAGCATTTATGCGACTACTACACACAATGCTACGTGTTGGCAACTTGGAAGAGTCTCTTAAATTCTACTGTGACGTGTTAGGGATGACCTTACTGCGTCAGAAAGACTATCCCGGTGGCGAGTTTACCCTTGCTTTTGTGGGCTACGGTGATGAAGCTGACCATAGTGTGATTGAATTGACCTATAACTGGGGCGTGGACAGCTATGATCTCGGTGACGGCTATGGCCATATTGCCCTGGGGGTCGATGATATCTATCAAACCTGTGACGCCATCCGGGAACGGGGGGGTAAAGTGGTCCGTGAACCGGGGCCGATGAAGCATGGGTCAACGGTCATCGCCTTTGTCGAAGACCCCACCGGCTATAAAATTGAGCTAATTCAACTGGGAACCCAGGGGTCTGCGAAAGACTCAAAAGAAGTGGCCCAACAGTCAGCTTAGGAAACATCCCGCCTAGTTTTCCTATCTTAAAGCCATCTTAAAGCCATCTTAACGTCAAAAAGCCGCTAATCTCGGGGATTAGCGGCTTTTTGGAGGGCGGACGATGGGACTCGAACCCACGAATGGTGGAACCACAATCCACTGCCTTAACCTCTTGGCTACGCCCGCCATGTTTTTTCAGCTTCACCATTATAGCAAATCTACAAGCGATCGCAAGAGGGTTTAACAAATTTTTTTCCACTCTTGATCAGACCCCAGACAGAATACTGAGACCCTTAGAAACGACAGGCCCGTTCGGGTTCAACGGGACAGGTGGGGGTGTCAATGGGGTTATCCATCAGCGTCAGCCGGCTGAGATTTTGCAAATTGGATAGCGGCGTAATATCAACGATCTGATTCCCCTCCAAGAACAGGGCCATCAACTGCGTCAGGTTTCCCAGAGGCGTCACATCCGTGATTTGGTTACGAGCGAGAAATAACTCATTGACATTGGACATCCCACGGAGGGGGCTGAGATCACGAATCTGGTTTCCACTTAAATCCAACTCAACCAGTTGCGGTAATTCCGCCAAGGGAGAGATATCGCTGATGCGGTTATCACTGAGGGCGATCCACACGAGATTGTCGATAGCCACCAGGGGACGAAGATCGCGAATCTGATTGCGGCTGAGATCGGCCCCCTCCAAGCTAGGAAGATTCGCGAGGGGTGAGAGATCCTCAATGCGATTTCCTTCCAAAAATAAAGACGTCACCACTGGAAAATCCTGGAGAGGGGTTAAATCCTCAATCTGATTATCCCGAGCCGTGAAGATAGTGAGGCTGGTTTTATTGCGCAAAGGTGACAGATCCGAGATCTGATTGTCATCGAGATTCAGTTGTTGCAGATCTAACTCCCCCAGGGGCGAGACATCCTCAATTTGGTTTCCCGATAACAGTAACGTGTCCAGGCGGCTGAACGGTGCTAGGGGAGAAATATCCGAGATTTGGTTGATACTGAGGTCTAAACGAGTCAGGTGAGCCAGGGAACTCAGGGGAGAGAGATCCGATAACTCTTGCACACTTAAGTTGAGATCGTTGGTTTTCGCCAGAACCCGAGCGGCGATCGCGCAATCGTCACTCTCGGCCAACTCCAGTAGGACATCAAGCGTCTGTTGGCCCTCACCGGCGAGGGGTTGTTCCCGACAGAGCGCCTCAAAGGCTTGCATCGATTCAGCGGGGGAGTGAGCCATCGTTTTGGCTTGAGGACTCAGGATCAGCGCGATCGCCCCCAACATGACCCCCAACCGCGACCATACAGGAAACGCCATCATGAGTTCATCACACTTAAAAAACATCAAAGGACTAATACTCAGCGAAGGATCACCCTACTCCTTCAAGCGCTGATAAAGACTCTCCGCCAAATCCAACAAATTTAAGAGCTGTTGCCACTCCGCCGAATCCGCCTTAGAACTGGTCTGACGCTGGTGTCGCAGTGACTGTTTCAACCGACGTAATAACGCTCCTGGAGTCTCCGTCTCCGTCATGGACTCAGAAGCCTGTGTTTCCGTAGGGCTTTCGGCTTGTCCTAGACCTGGGGGAGTCGCTTGGGGGTGAAAATCCTCAGCCGTAGGATGGTCTAACAACCGTTGCGCTCGTTCCGAGAGACTCAAGCTGCGGGCCGAGAGATTCTCCGGGAGTCGGGGTAAATCTGACAAATACACCTGAGCCAGTTCCAAGAATAACTGACGCACATCAGCCACCCAAGCCAATTCCTGAATTTGTTGCCACTGAGGTTCCCCTAAACCGCGATCGCGGGCCGACTCTAATAACCGAGTGGCCTGTTCAGCCGTTGGTCGAGCCTTTTGAGCCAAGTGCATCGGCAATTTCGGAACATCCCCCAAGCAGGAGCGAGCTAAATCAAGGAGGAGTTGTCGGACTTGTTCAACCCACTCATACTCTGAGGGCTGCCAGTTTAAGTTGGTCATGTCAGGCACAGTTTACGGATTTACCTACAACGTTGCTTACAAACGAAACGACTCAAGAAACGACTCAAAACCTGCGATCGCCCCTTCATCTCTCCAAAGTATCTCAAACAAACCGCTGTCTGAACAGCATACAACGCTCTCTGGGAGATTAACTCTGGGTGATTGAGGAATCTGCATCTACTTATCCGTCAGCTTCCAAACTCCATCCCAGTCCTCACTCGGAGGTTGTTGTTCAAACAACATACAGCGTTCGACATGGAGTTTCGCCGCCTTATTCTTGCTGTCTAAGGCCAACACCTGCTCAAACGCCTGACGAGCCTGATGGAACGACTGCTTGGATTTTGCCTTATAAGGAGGACGGGCCAACTCCACAAACTTCTGAAGTTGCGCCATTGACAGTTCCGCTGCCTCCTCCTCGAGCATTTGCTGGACATCGTGAAAGGCACTAAACTGCTTCACCTTCGCCAGCCAAAGCTTCTTACGCAGCCGAGGCGTAATTTGCTTGAGTTTAAAGGGAAGCAAGCGATGGACATCAGCATCAGACAACTCCTCTAAGTTCTCCGTCACGAGCAGACGTTTGAGAGTGTCTTCCCCCAAAATCGCCAACAAGTTTTCCCGAGGTAAGCTTCCGAGCAGATCCCGCAGTAGTTTATCCCCATCAAAGGACACCTGTTTCACCGCCTCCTCCGATAACTCGTCTAATTGCTCAAGTAACGGCATCACCTCCTCTAGGGAGAGTTTCTCCAGGGCTGGTTGCAGATAATAGCGGCGACCCTCATGGTAGAAGTTAATAATTTGTTGCTGAACCTCAGAAATCGGGCGTGCGAGATCCCCGTCGCGAATTCCCACCAACTCGTAAATTTTAACCGGGCGTGTTTTCCCCTTCACCGTGATAAAGTCGAGTTCCCGAACCACCACGCGATCGGCATTGGGGAGATAGGTTTGCTCACTAATCACCAAATCTACCCCGTATTGCTTACTCGTTCCCTCGAGCCGTGAGGCCAGGTTCACCCCGTCCCCAATCGAGGTCAGTTCCATCCGTTTACTCGACCCGATATTGCCACTGACGACACTATCTGAGTGAATCCCAATCCCGATTTGAATGGCGAGTTTACCCTCGTCAATCCGTTTTTGGTTAAACTCTTCGAGGCGGTAGCGCATGGAAATCGAGGACTGAATCGCGCACCACTCACAGTTGTCTAACGGTGCCGGAGAGCCAAACACCGCCATCAGGGCATCGCCAATATACTTGTCGAGGGTTCCACCATATTGGAAGACCGCATCCACCATTTCCTCGAAGTATTCATTGAGCATTAACACGACTTCTTCAGGCTGTAATTTTTCCGTCAAGGTCGTGTAACTGCGAATATCCGAGAATAGCACCGACACATGTTTACGCTTACCGCCTAACCCAGTATCTCCACTAGCTAAGAGCGCTTCAGCGACTTCTGGGGTCATATACTTATACATCAAGTTTTTGACTTCCATCTCATCGCTGATGTCTTCGAGAACTACCAAAGCTCCATTCACTTTTTGAGGGTCTGTTACATCGGACATCGAGTTGATGGTAAGATTCACACTTTGCCCGGTTACGGCAGTTTCAATCTCTAAAATTTGGTTGGGATAGTATTGTTGACGGTCTTTCTCTTCCTGTGGATGTAATGCCGCTTCAAACCACTCCGAAAATTTACCTTCTCGTAGGGTAATCATCTCTTTGAGGTTTAACCCTTCGATCACGGCCTCTTCCTCAAAGCCAAGAAGTAGTTTAGCGCATTCATTAGCGGCGACGATTTCTCCTTGGCGATCGGTGGAAATGACCCCATTGGTTAAACTTCGGAGAATGTCTTTTTGTCGTTGTTCTTGTTGCTTAACGGTTTCAAAGAGTTTGGCGTTTTGTAAGGCTACCCCAGCTTGGATGTTAAACGCCTGCATAAATTCCTGATCGGTGCGATTAAAACTCGCCTTCCATTGTTCAGGCGCTTGGGGCCAACTTTCTGGATCGTAATCTGGGTATTCTCCCTGTTTTTTCTTATTAATTAGCTGTGTCACACCGATGAGTTCATCATCTGAGTTGAACACCGGCATACAGAGCATACTACAGGTGCGATAGCGAGTTTTTTGATCCGTTTTTTGGGAGGTTTCTGATCGCGGATCATCATAGAGATCAAAGGGAATTAACAACGGTTCCTCAGACTCTGCGACCATCCCCGCAAAACCGGCATTGCGAGGAATCCGCAATTCGCCCACCCCAGGTATTTTCGTCCAAAGTTCACCCTTTTCCTCATCAATGAGCCAAAGGGTTGAGCGATCGGCATTCATGAGTCCCTTGGCTTCACTCATGACTCGATTGAGGGTATCTTCGAGGTTAAGACTACTCTTACTAAGGGAGTTGACCGCACTCATTAACGCCGAGGCCGCTCGTTGTTTTTGGGTAGCAGCGTAGAAAGATTTAGATGATTCTAGAATCAAGCGAATCGACGGCGCAAATTCGCGAAAGACCTGTTCATCTTCGGCGCTAAAGCCAACGCGATCAATTTTTTCGTCTAAGGGAGTTTCTGGATTATCGAGTTCTGGCTGAAGTTTGTTGATGAGCTGCACCACGGCCACCAACTCCTGAGTGTCTTCATTCAGGAGGGGCATGGTTAACATGGTATAAGTTCGATAATTATTCTTTTTATCGAACTTTTTAGCCGTTTCCGATCGCGGATCGTCGTAGAAGTCGTAGGAAATGTTGACTACTTTTTTACCCGTGGCCGCTTCCCCAGCAATTCCGGCCGTGGCTGGGAACCGAATTTCTAACGCATTGCCATTTTCATCTTTGGCCACGAGGGTAAACAGTTCATTTTTGTCCTCATCGAGGAGGAAAATGGTGGTGCGATCGGCATGGAGGAGTTCTCCCGTCTTTAAGGCGATCGACCGCAACATCTCATCGAGGATGGCATCAAACCCCTGACTGTCGAGTAAACTGTCGAGCATTCCCAGGGTTTGATTCACCACCCGCAGTTTATCCTCAACGCCGCGCACCACATCGGTGAATTTATCCCGATTCAGCGGCGCTAGAAAGGCTCCAAAACTGCCCTTCGTCGTCGTTAAGGCGCTGCTACCACTATTGGGAGAAGCCTGATGATTGGAGGGTTCATGACGGTCATTACTACCGTGAGGTGTAACATCGATCGTCGCGTCGGTGTGAGAGACGGAAGTGTTAGGAGATGCTGATGTCATAACTCTTTGGGTGACGCTTGGGGTGACGCTGGGACTCGACTCGCGGAGACATCTATTATTCCCACAGATGCAGAGTACAGATGTCCCTTAAGACAAGGCAACGGAGGCGATCAGGGAGTTGGTTCCAATGAGAACGGCACGGGGAATGGCGAATCCCGGCTCATCACCAGTGTACCCTTCTCTCGCTCTCGGGGGAGCCAAGCCAGGGTGAATTGCCGTGGCCGAGCCGGATGCTGTAGCTTCCTGTGCTAGTTATTATCGGCTAGGTTCGGCCCGTCGTGGTACTCAGGGCAACATTTTGGTGATTTTGGGCCAAGGTTTGGCAAAAGTTTAACTCATCGCTGAGGGTTGAGGGGGCAACCGATCATCATCTGAACGGGTCAACTCTCGATGGGTCAACTCTCGATGGGTCAACTCTCAACGATGGACAACTCTTGACGCAAGCGCTCAGCGCGACTGAGGAGGGAGTCTGCGAAGGCGTTGGCGGCGTCCTGGGTGGCGCCTGAGTCGATCTCTCCCTGACCCTGGCCACTGACGAGTTGGGCCAGTTCTTGACGACGTTGATCACTGTTGAGCGATCGCACCTCAATACGAGTTCGCGCCGTTTCCCCCCCGCTGACCGCTTGTTTCACCACCTGAAAATGGTGGTCCGCCATGGCCGCCACCAAAGGTTGGTGCGTCACGCAGAGGACTTGATGATGGCGGCTGAGGCGATAGAGGGTTTCGGCGATGGTATGAGCGACGCGTCCCGAGACTCCGACATCGATTTCATCAAAAATCAGGGTTCCCACGGGATCGACTTCACTAAAACAGGCCTTGAGGGCCAGCAGAAAGCGGCTCATTTCTCCCCCAGAGGCGATATCCCCGAGGGGTTCTAGGGGTTCGCCAGGATTCGCGCTAAATAAGAAGCCGACGCGATCGCTCCCCCAACGATTGGGCGCGCTGGGAGACAACTCCACTTGGAATTTTAGATTTTCCATCGCCAAGGGCTGTAAGGCGGCAATTAAGCGAGCTTCCAGTTGGTGAGCCGCCCGTTGACGCTGTTGGCGCAACTGCTGACAACTCTGATAGAGTCGTTGCTGTTGCTCCTGACAGCGTTGTTCTATCTCATCCCGGCTCTTTTCCCCATTCTCCAAGTCATTGAGCTGTTGCTGCAAGCTCTCGTGCCGCTCCATGGCTTCAGCTAAACTCGGACCATATTTACGGCAGATTTGCTTGAGTTGCCCGAGGCGAGTTTCGACCTCCTGCAAGCGTCCGGGATCAGCTTCTAACTCATCGCCATAGCGATTGATCTGTTCACCAGCTTCCTGCACCCGGACTAACGCCTCTCCCACTAAACTCAGCAGCGGCGCTAACTCCTTGTCATAGTGAACCATGTCTTGGAGGAGGGTTTCAGCATGTCCTAACAGATCAGCGGCGGCGGTTTCGCCGTCGTTGTCATAGAGCGTTTGATAGAGGCGATAACTTTGGTGCTTTAACTCCACTACATGGTTGAGGCGCTGGGCCTCGGTTTCTAGGTCTTGGAGTTCCTGGGGATGCGTTAGCTGAGCACGGCTGAGTTCCTCCCATTGGTCGCGCCAGAATTGCTCTTGTTGCGATCGCTGCTCTTCGAGTTGCTGCAACTCCTGAAGCCGCCGTTTTAAGCGCTGCAAGGCATCATAGTCCTGGCCAACGTGATCACGTACCTTCAGCAGCTCTTGACCGCCATAGAGGTCTAATAGTCGGCGCTGATGAGGGGGTTGAGCCAGTTGGATCGCCTGTCCCTGGGCGGCAATTTCAACCAGACGCTGCCGTAGCTGTTGGATCTGCCGTTGACTGGCCGACTTTCCATTGAGGCGATATTTACTGCGACAGCCACGTTTACCCAGCAGGAGTTCTCGCGAACAGGCGATGGCCGACTCCGTCTCTCCCGGGCCAAACCCGTTAAACCAGGCCTCAACTCGGGCGCGATCGGCTCCAGTGCGAATCGCCCGGCGACTGGCTTTGCCTCCCAACACTAAATCCACCGCATCTAAGACAATCGATTTTCCGGCTCCAGTTTCCCCTGTCAAGACGTTTAACCCCGCTCCAAAACTCAGATCGAGGTCATCAATCAAGGCAAAATTGGCAATTTGTAAACGCACCAACATAGAGAAGAGACGGTCCCCTAAGAGGAGCCAACAGAGGAGGATAAACTCCAATCGGGCCGTAGATCTTGAGCCTGACGCAAGTAGGGATGAAACAACTCAGCCTTGGCCTCGAGGTGGACATGAAGCAGAAAGCGCACACAGCGTTCGAGATCCCCTTTGACACTCATATGCTGCACATCGAGGAGCGGTACATTGTCCCAATGGGGGCGTTGTCGAGCCACCGAGGCCGGAAAGAGAGCATCGAGATCGGGGGTCACCGAAAAGGTGACACTGACGATCTGTTCAGGTTCAAAGCTGTTGTGCCGTTCGAGTTCATCGAGAAGTTCCGCCACCGCCTCGCGAATTGCCTCGGCCGTATTTTCAGGAACAGTCGTCGCGCCTCGAATTGCGCGCACAGTCCAGTCCGCTTCCACTACACAAACCTCCATACTCTACTCTTGACGATCTTGAATGAGGGACTCGCGGCCATCGCCGCCATGTTAGGGGCGATACAGCCACAGGGGCATTCCGTTCGTTGTCAGTTCAAATTCTAACCATTCCCCAGTTGCGGACAGACGAGATCCTGAGGCCCCCGAGCGCAGAAGCTTAGCCCACCAGGGTTTGGCCGTCTCGATTTCATCGAGTTCAGCACCATCGGGATTTAGTCCCGCCAGTTCTGCTGCCAAACGTCGGGCATCCTCTTCGGTGCCAATGGCATCGACGAGTTTCAGGTTCAGGGCCTGTTCTCCGTTGAAAATGCGGCCATCGGCAAACTCCTGTACCGTTTCAACGGGAAGTTGACGGGCTGTGGCCACGGTGGTGACAAACTGGTCGTAGGTGTTATCAATTAGGGATTGAAGAATTTGTTGTTCTCCCTCGCTGAGTTCGCGGTCAAAGGCCAAAATGTCTTTGTAGGGACCTGATTTGATGGTTTTGAAGGAGACTCCGATTTTATCTAATAATCGCTCTAGGTTATTCCCTCGCAGAATGACGCCAATGCTGCCGGTGATGGTTCCGGGATTACTGACAATTTTTTCGGCTCCCATGCCGATGTAAACGCCTCCTGAGGCGGAGATATTCCCGAAACTGGCGACGACTTTCACTCCATGCTGCTGGCGCAGTCGCAGCAGGGCTTGATAAATTTCATGGGAGTCCGTCACCGTTCCCCCAGGGCTATCAATTCGGAGCAATAGGGCGCGATAGCGGCGATCGGCTACCGTCTGTAGGGCTTTGAGAACATCTTGACGAGTCTTGGAGGCGATCGCGCCAGAGACTTCAATGCGGGCAATCTTAGAACGAAATCGTTTGAAAAACCAGACCATACGGGACAAAGACGCTGCGAATTGAGTAAGTCCCAGCTCGGGACATCGGTGCTAACCGAGTTTACCAGGAAGCTCTCCCCCTTGGCCGAGTCCTCGACGCCCTCGGGCAGTTTCCCGGCCGGCGATCGCCGTGATGCTTAACAAAAATCAATCAATCGTTACAATGAAAACGACTAGATATTGATATAAGCCCTCTACAAAACCCTGACGATGCTTCAGCCACTGCTTCAGTCCCGTTGGCAATCTGTTCTTGTACTATTGAGTCCCTTCTTTTTCTGGGGAACGGCCATGGTGGCCATGAAAGGCGTGATTCCCCACACCACCCCCTTTTTTATGGCCGCTATCCGCTTACTTCCGGCGGGACTCTTGATTCTGATGGCGGCGGCGTGGAGTGGGCGATCGCAACCTCAGGGAGTCAAGGCCTGGAGCTGGATCGCGCTGTTTGCATTCGTCGATGGAACCCTGTTTCAAGGATTTTTGGCTTGGGGGCTACAAGACACCGGCGCGGGCCTCGGCTCCGTTTTGATTGACTCACAACCTCTAATCGTCGCCCTCCTGTCGGCGTGGTTATTGGGTGAGTATATCGGCGTTTGGGGAGGGATCGGCCTGGTTCTCGGACTCATCGGGATCAGCGCCATTGGCTTGCCCGAACATTGGCTGATGCAACTGTTGAACCTCGGTTCAACCTCAGGGGCGGCAAGTTCATCGGTTAGTATTGGTCAGAGTCTTTCCTTCGGGGAAGCCACGATGCTCCTGGCGTCCCTCTCAATGGCTTTAGGAACTGTCATGATGCCAAAAGTGTCGACGTATGTTGACCCCGTCGTGGCCACGGGATGGCACGCCATTTTGGGCGCTCTCCCCCTCCTGGGCCTATCCTGGGGAATCGAGGGCGAACCCTGGCAACACTTGACAGCTTGGGATTGGGGCGCTCTGGCTTACGCCACCCTCTTTGGCACGGCGATCGCCTACGGGTTATTCTTTAATTTCGCGGCTCAAGGAAATCTGACCAGTCTAAGCTCCTTAACCTTTTTCACCCCTGTCTTTGCCCTCGTCTTTGGCTACTGGCTGCTCGGTGAAACCCTGACCCCCCTACAGATGACTGGAGCCATCTTAACTCTCGGTAGCGTCTACCTAATCGAACGTCGTCAAAAACTGCCCAAGCTAGCCTGGCGGCGATCGCCGGATCTCTCAGAG